>DATKMY010000046.1:0-13174 GCA_035541655.1 Casimicrobiaceae bacterium
CCGAAACAAACAGTTGTTATTAATCAACATGTTGGCGTCATGCCGCCAGCATTTGTTCACGATGCTGTAAAACTATTCGACAGCCGAACCCTTAGGTGCACCTATGGGCCGCCGCATCGTCGGCCACCCGCGAATGAGCAGCCTCGCCGCGCATCGCCAGTCCCATGCGTTCAGGGGCCGAGCCGCGCCTGCAGCTTGCGGGCGTCCTCGAGTTCCGCGAATAGCTTCCCTTCCTTGAGCAGTTCGCGCAACTCGCTGCGCGCCTCGGTGTCGCGCCCGGCGGCTGCGAGCGCCGCGGCGAGGTGGAAGCGGATGTCCGGGTTCGACGAGTCGCGAAGCCGCGCGTCCCGCAACAGTCCGGTTCCGCGCTCGACCTGGCCGTTCTTGACCAGCGCCCATCCCAGGGTGTCGATGATGGCGGGGTCGGTGCTTGCCCGTTGATAGGCACGTTCCGCGTAGCCCACGGCCGCCTTGTCGCCTTGCCTGATTGCAACCTGTGCGAGATTGTTCAGCACATAAGGATCGTCACCGCGCTCCTTCAACAGGCGCTCGTATCCGGCGCGCGCCGATACCAGGTTCCCGGCGGTGAGCTGACCATCGGCGAGCACGCGTAGCGCCGCCCAGTCGTCCGGATTTGCCTTCGACCACTGCTCGAGGAACGCGATCCCTTTCGCGGGCTCCTTCGATGCAAGGTAAGCGCCGTAGATCCGCAGCGCCGTGTCGCTGCTCTTGTTCTTGTCGAGCGCGATCCGATAGCTTGCGATCGCCGCGGCGTACTGACCGCGCACAGCGGCAATGTCGCCGGTCAAACGTGGGCCCACGCCGCTCGCCGGGAAGCGCTCGCCGATACGCTTGGCATTCTGCTCCGCTTTTGCGAGATCCCCGGAAGCGATCTGGACCTCGGCGAGCAGCGCGAGGGCGGGAAGACGATCGGGATGGTCCTTGAGTACCTTGTCGAGACTGAAGGACGCGGCTGCGGAATCCCCTGCCGCGAACTGGAGCCGTGCGATTTCGACATTCATTTCGGGATCGAACCCGGCGAGGGGCGCCATCACCGACAGCGTCTGGCGAGCGTTTCGGTTGTCTCCGACGGCGAGCTCGGCCAGGGCTCGAGCACGCAGTGCGGAAAAGTCGGAGGGCGCGCGGCTGGCGACGTCCTTCGCCACCGCCAGCGCTTTGTCGGGCTCGCGCTGGCGCAACAGCAGGTCGGCAAGGTACGCGCCAGCGGTCACTGTCTGGCCGCGAAGCAATCGCGCCTTCTCCAGCAGCGCGATCGCCTCGGGTAGATGCCCCGATTGTTCTTCGAGGCGGGCAAGCTCGATCATCGCGTCGCCGTTGTTCTTGTCGGCCTTGAGCATGTCCATCAATCGGGCTCGCGCCGCGTCGGTCTTGCCCTCAGCGAGGTCGAGCCTCGCGAGATTCAGCTGCGCCGGACGGTAGCGCGGGTTCAGCGCAAGCGCCGCCTGATACGCGGCGCGGCCGCCGGCGTTATCGCCGACCGCGACATGGACCACCCCCTGCAGGTTCAGGACGCCGACATTCCGGGGGTTACGCCGCGCCACCGGATCGATCATTTCGACGGCCTTCTTCGGCTGGCCGCGCTTGAGGTATAGCGTCGCGAGGGCTACGCCGGCGCGCAATTGCCCGGGATCCTTCGCAAACGCCTGCTCGAGTTGCGCGACTCCGAGCTCGGACTGTCCGCCGGCGATCAGGCTGACCCCGAAGTCCGCGCGAACATCCGGCGCGCCGCCGGACAGTCGAACGGCCTTTTCGAGTGCCGCGACCGCCAGCGTGTACCTCTTGTCCTTCATGTACGCGGCCGCCAGCAGCGACTGGAGCTGGGGATCGTTCGGCGCGATCTGCTGCAGCGGCTCGAGCAGCGACGTCGCGCGCGTCGAATCGCCCCGGTCGAGATAGATGCTCGCGAGAACCTTGCTCGGTCCGGGATCGTTGGGGTGAAGCTTGAGATACGCGACGAAATACTCGGCCGCCTTTTCCATGTTGCCGAGGCCGTAGTGCGACAGGCCGCCGATGAGCATCAGCTGCCCGTAGCGATATACGACTCGTTTCGGCGCCGGGTCGATGAGGCCGACCGCCTCGGTGAGCGCCGCGCGCGCGGCGTCATTGTCGTTCCGGCGACTCGCCACCACGGCCTGGAGGTACGCGGCTCGCGGCTCGCGACGGGAAATACCCCGGATCTCCGCGATGGCCTTGTCCGCGTCATCCACCCGCCCGAGGTCGAGCAGCAGACCTGCGCGAGCTACGCGGGCGTCGAGATTCGCAGGGTCCAGCTCGATGGCCTTTGCGTAGTCCGCGAGCGCCGCTTGGGAGTCTCCCTTGATATGCGCAATCGACCCGCGAAGATTCCAGGCGGCCGAGTTGTTCGGGGCAAGCTTGATGGCATCGGCGACCAGACCGGAAGCCCGCGCGGGCTGCCCCATCCGCAGCAGCACGTCTGCCTGTGCCAACACCACCGGGATCGACAGCGCATCCAGCGCGCGCGCCTCGCCGAAGGTGCGCATCGCGTCGTTGAGTTCGCCTTTTTCCGCGTACGCTCGCCCCCGAAGGATCAGCACCTCGAGCTGCGTTTGCTTCGGGAGACCTGCGGGCGTGATCTTTTCGAGGAGCGCGTCGAATTTGTCCTGCGCGGCGTATGCCTCCGCGAGCGGCAAGGCCACCTCCGCTCGATCGACGCCGAGCTGCAGCGCTTTCTCGAACGACGCCTCGGCGTTCGCGGGGTCGGAGTTCTTGAGTCGCAGCTTGCCCATGAGCACATGAGCCGCGAGCATCGTCGGATCCTTCTGAATCGCGTTGTTGAGCTGGATGATCGCGCCCGCGATGTCATCCTTCTCGTAACGCGTCATCGCGTTCTCGTAGAACTTGGTCGCTTCGGCATTGAATGCGGAAGCGTGAGGGCATGCCGCAAGCGCGAGGACGGCCGCGACGCCCATCGTCGCGACCGCGCGGCGGCACCGAGTTCTCGTGCGGATGATCTTTGGCATCGACCCACTGGATCCGCAATTATTGTGCCAGCGGTCAGTCAGGATGACCACAGCAGCGGTATTTTTCCGGCAACGACGCGGCATCGACTCGGTCGTGGGTCAGTCGATCCGCAGTCGCAGCTTGCGGATCACGGGCGTCCATGCAGCGACCTCGCCTCGGATCAGGTCGCGAAAGGCTTCCGGGCTGCCGCCGACAAGCTCGAAACCCGACGCGTGCATCCGAGCGACGACGTCGGCCTCGACGAGCACCGCGTTGATCTCTGCATTGAGGCGTGCAACGATGGGCGCCGGCGTCGCGGCGGGCACCAGCACGCCGTTCCACGCGAGCGCCTCGAAGCCCGGGTAGCCGGATTCGGCGATCGTCGGCAAATCAGGCAGCAGCGCGAAGCGCTTCGCGCTCGTCACCGCAAGCGCGCGGAGCCGTCCCGCATCGATCTGCGCCTTCAATGGCTGCATCACCGCGAACAGCATCTGCGTTTCGTTTTGCGTGGTCGTCATCACCGCCGGCGGCGAGCCGTTGAAGGGCACGTGCAACGCGTCGAACCCGGCGACCGACTTGAAGAGCTCCATGTCGAGATGCGACGCGCTGCCGTTGCCGACCGAGGCGTAGGCGAGCTTTCCCGGATTCGCTTTGGCGAGCCGCACGAGCTCGGGCACGGTGTGCACCGGGAGCTCGGCGTTGACGGCGAGCACGTTGGGCTGGCTCGATGCGATCACGACGGGCGCCAGGTCTTTGGCGACGTCGTAGGGGACTTTGGTAAGCAGCGGTGCGAACGCGAGCGGTCCGTTGAAACCGAGCAGCAGCGTGTAGCCGTCGGGCGCGGCTTTCGCAACTTCTGCCGTGGCGACGGTGCCGCCGGCAGCCGGCTTGTTTTCGACGACGACCGGCTGACCGACGCGGTCCTGGAGGCGCTCGCCGATCGCGCGGGCGAGCGCGTCGATCGAGCTTCCCGCGGGGGCTGCGACGATCAGTCGGACGGGGCGCTCGGGCCACGATCCCGCCCAGCCTGGCGCCGCCGCGCAGATCGCGACGACGCATGCGAGCCAGCGAGCGAGCTGCGCGCCGTTCGCCTTCAACCGCTGTGGCAAACCGCCTCGATGTTGTGGCCGTCGGGATCGAGGACGAACGCACCGTAGTAGTTCGCGTGATAGTGCGGCCGCAATCCCGGCGGGCCGTTGTCGCGGCCGCCGGCGCCGAGCGCGGACTTGTAGAACGCATCGACCTGCCCGCGCGTCTCCGCGTGGAACGCGACGTGGACCGGCGGAACGTTCGGCTTGCCCTTGCCGATCCAGAAATCCGGCTTGCGCTTGACGCCGAACCCGGCGTAGCCGTCCCCGTCCATCAGCACTTCGTACCCGAGCGGCGCAAGCGCAGCGCGATAGAACGCCTTGCTCTTCGCAACGTCGGAGACGTTGACGCCGGTGTGATCGATCATCGCGAGGCCTCCCGGGGATCGACGCGCCCGCACACCAGGTATTCGAGCAGCGCCTTCTGCGCGTGCAACCGGTTCTCCGCCTCGTCCCAGACGACGCTCCGCGGCCCGTCGATGACCTCGGCGGTGACTTCCTCGCCGCGATGCGCCGGCAGGCAGTGCATGAAGAGCGCGTCCGGCTTCGCCTGGCTCATAATCGCGGTGTCGACGCGCCAGCGCGCGAAATCGCGCGCCCGCGACGCGTTCTCCGCTTCGAAGCCCATGCTGGTCCACACGTCGGTCGTGACGAGATCGGCGCCCCGGCACGCTTCCATCGGATCGGCGAACGCGCTGTAGTGGCGATCGTCGGCGCCGCCGGCGCGCTCCGGCGTCACCTCGTAGCCCGGCGGCGTCGATACGCGCACGCGAAAGTCGAAGATCGCGGCGGCCTGCAGCCACGTGCTGCAAACGTTGTTCGAGTCGCCGACCCAGGCGACGGTCTTGCCGCGGATCGACCCGCGGTGCTCGACATACGTGTAGATGTCCGCGAGCACCTGGCACGGATGGAATTCGTTGGTGAGGCCGTTGATGACCGGTACCCGCGAGTGCGCGGCGAAGCGCTCGATGATCGCTTGCTCGAAGGTGCGAATCATCACGACGTCGACCATGCGCGAGATGACGCGCGCGACGTCCTCGATCGGTTCGCCGCGCGCGAGTTGCGTGTCGCTGCGGTTCAGATTGATCGCGATGCCGCCGAGCTGGTTCATCCCCGCCTCGAACGAGACGCGCGTTCGCGTCGAGGCCTTCTCGAACACCATCGCGAGCGTGCGGTCGCGCAGCGGCTGGTAGATCTCGTAGCGCTTGAAGCGCTCCTTGATCCATCGCGTTCGCTCGATCAGATACTCGTGCTCGTGGAGCGAGAAGTCGCTGATCTGCAGAAAATGCCTGGGCGGAGCGGCGGGCATCGGAGCGCGCGCGGCATGCGGCGGAAGCCTGTCGAATCGTGATCTTAGCATGCTGCACGCGCGCGGCGCGCATGGAAGAACGCCGCTGCGGTCGCGCGACGCGGGGCGGGCGGCGCTCGCCGGGCTGTCAGCCGAGAGCGCTCGCCACGGATCCGGCCGTTTCGGAGGCTGCGTAGGCGTCGATGTCGGGACCGGGCATCAGATGCAGGTCGACCATTCCGTCTTCCCATGCCTTCTCGAAGTTGCGCTCGATGGAGGCGAGCGATTCTTCGTCGGTCTGCCGCAACCCGCGGATTCCGTACGCGCAGTTGCGGCCGTGCAGCTTCGCCAGGTAGAGCGCCATGTCGATCAGGCTGATCGCCCGCTCCCAGGACAGCATCACGTCCTCGGGCGGCAGCGGTATCGGCGCATAGCCGATCGACGCGGTCACGCGTATCAGGCTCTTCTGGTGCTCGATCGGCTCGGACGCGATCGCACTCATGATGCGCGCGGCGATCTCGTCGAGCCTGGCGGCGCTCGTCTGCGGGATGAAGACGAGGAATTCCTCGCCCCCCCAGCGCACGATCATGTCGGTCTCGCGCAGCGTGTCGCGCAGGCGGCGCGCGACCGTCACCAGCACCGTATCGCCCGCCGCGTGCCCATAGCGGTCGTTGGTCTGCTTGAAGAAGTCGATGTCGATCAGCAGCAGCGCACGGATCGAATCGTCGCCCGCGATGCGCTGTCGGCGCTCGGGCCGCCCGGGCTCGTCGCGCATGAAGTCCTGGAAGTATCGCCGGTTGTACAGTGCGGTCAGCGGGTCGCGACTGCTGCGAAAGTCGAGCTCCTGGTTCCTCTCGGCAAGCAGGCGGTTCGTCTGCCGAAGCTTCGCGTAGAACACGGCGATCACCAGCGAGGACACGGCGAACGTCGTCGCGACCAGCCACCAGATCCGTTCCTGAAGCTCGCGGTTCTCGATCTCTGCCTCGTTCAACGCCTTCTGCCGGTTGAGGAGGTCGATCTCGCGCTGGCGCTTCTCCGACTCGTACTTCTCCTGGAGCTCGACCACGCTTCTCTGGTGGACGATCGCCGCGATCTCCTCGTGGAGCTTGCGCTCGCGATGGTAGAGGGAGAGCGCGCCCTTGTAGTCGCCGGAGCGCTCCAGGTATCCGCTGTATTCGTCGAGCAGCGACGCGATTTCGGCCGTTGCCCCGGTGCGCTCGTAGTCGGCCAGCGCTTCGTCGGCCAGGCGCTTGCCTTCGCTCGCCCTGCCGAGCCCGAAGAGCGCGAACCCCATGTTCGCCTTGCTCGTCGCCATCAGGCCGACGTCGTCGTAGTCGCGGGCGAGCTCGAGCGACCTCCGCGAATGCTCGAGCGCGGCGTTGTAGTCCTTGCGGCGCAGCTCGATGTCGGAGAGGTTGATGAGCGCGAGGCTTTCCGAGACGCGCGAACCCGATCTGCGCGCGATCGCGAGAGCTTCCTGCATCGCGGCAAGCTCGCGTGCCGGGTCGTTCAGCAGCTCCATCGCGGCGGACTCGGCCATCCTGGCTTTCGCCATCGCATAGCTCGCCCCGGCGGTTTCGGCGAGCGCATAGGATTCACGGCTCGCGTCGAGGGCGCGCTGCGGCTGCTTCATCGCCAGATGGAGCTGCGAGATCTGATAGAGCGCGTACGAGCGCCGGTAGGTATTGCCCGCCTGCTCGGCGGCTGTCAGCGCGCTCTGCAGGCTCGCGAGCGCTTCGTCCATCTGGCCGCGGCCGCGGGCGGTGATCCCGATCATCAGCGCCGCCCAGTAAGCGACGTTCGGGTCGTTCGCTCCGTCGGCGAGCGTGCGCGCCTCCTTGGCGAGCGCGTTTGCTTTCGCATAGTCGCCCGACTGCGACTCCACGGTGCCGCGGACGAGCCGCGCCGTGGCGAGCCAGAGGTCGTCGGCCCGGGTCGCGGCTTCGGCTTCCATGCGCTCGGCGAGTGCGATCGCATCGGAGCTCCTGCCCAAGGCAACCATCGCCTGGCCGTACAAACCGTAGACGAAGCGCCGCTCGCTCGGAGACGCAGCGTCGGCCTCGCGGACGAGCGCCGTCAGTTCCGCGAGCGCACGCTTGGGGTGCGCCTGGAGATGGACCTCGACCTCGCTCGCGCGCGCGTCGAGCGACTGCGCGGCCGCGATCGACGACGCGCCGAGAGCGAACACAACGAGGAGCGCGCGCGCGATCGCGCCTGCCTGCCGGATCGCAGCCGCGCCCCACGCGCGCCCCGTCGAGCCCGACGTGCGCGACAAGATGTCCGCTCGCAATGTTCGAGCGTTCGGGCGCCCCGGTCGTTCGTTCACGTCCGGTGTAGGGCGGTGGAGGGCGTTGGGTGCGTTCGACACAATCGTTGCTTCCGATGCCGAACGAGTCCGATCGCCTACGTCAGGGGTTCGACAGAGTCGTCCGGCGCGTCTCGACCCGACGCGCTGTGCATCGCGATTCGAAAAGCAATAGGCGTGCCGGTCGTTTGCGCCAGCCCGACGGACCGGACACGGAGCGGCCACGAGGCGGGAGACGCATTCATCGCTGCGACTGTCGTGCACAGCCCGCCGCTCAGGCCGCAAGGATTTCGCTCGTCTGCGTCGATTCTCGACGCCGCATGTCGCGGTCGCCGGCGACGAATGATGGAACGCAGCCTGCGCGTCGCCATGGAGCGCGGCGGCCTCTACATGAAAAAGGGCGCCCCGCAGGCGCCCCATTCGTGATCAGACCGAGTTGCGCGTTCGCTACGGCATCGCCTTGATGGCGTGCGCGAGGCGCGACTTCGTCCGCGACGCGAGGTTCTTGTGGACGATCTTCTTGTCCGCGACGCGATCGATCACCGCTTGCGAAGCCTTGAGCGTGGCCGCCGCCGCGGCCTTGTCGCCCGCGGCAATAGCCTTCTTTACCTGCTTGACCGCCGTGCGCAGCGACGAGCGGAGACTCGCATTGTGCTCGTTTCTCGTGATCGCTTGCCGGGCGCGCTTGCGGGCCTGGGCGCTGTTCGCCATTCGGATTTCCTAGAGCGTTCAAAAAAGACCTAGCATAATAGCATCTTACGGCAGCCCGCGCAACGCATCGCGCCCTGTCGCAGCTGCGCCGCCTGCCGAATGTCTTTCGCCTTCCACGAACGCTCCTGCGATGCCCCGGCCGTCAGGCGTCCGCAGCGAGAGCGGGAGCGGTCGGCGTGAATCTGCTGCGCGCGGTCTCGACGGTGAGCGCGATGACGCTGCTGTCGCGGATCACCGGCCTCGCGCGCGAGAGTCTCAAGGCCGTCGCCTTCGGCGCGGGACTTCAGATGGACGCGTTCGAGGCGGCCTTTCGCCTGCCGAACATCCTGCGGCGCCTCTTTGCCGAGGGTGCGTTCTCGCAGGCCTTCGTCCCGATCTTCGCCGAGTACCGCCGGCAACGCGGGATGGAAGAGACGCGGGCCCTCGTCGGACGCGTCGGGACGCTCCTCGCCTTCGTCTTGCTGCTGCTGTCGATCCTCGGCGTGCTGGCCGCGCCCTGGCTCGTCTATCTGCTCGCCGGCGGGTTCGCGCAGACGCCCGGCAAGGTCGATCTGACGGCCGCGATGATCCGAATCGTCTTTCCGTACATCTTCTTCGTCTCGCTGGTCTCGCTTGCCGGGGGCGTGCTCAACGTCTACCGGAAGTTCGCGATTCCCGCGTTCACGCCGGTGCTCCTCAACCTGTCGATCATCGGGGCTGCGTTCTTCCTCGCTCCGCATTGCGATCCGCCGATCGTCGCGCTCGCCTGGGGCGTCGCGATCGGCGGCGTGCTGCAACTCGCGCTGCAGCTGCGGCCCCTCGCGAAGATCGGAATGCTCACGGCGCCGAGATTCGACTGGCGCGACGAAGGCGTGAGACGCGTGCTGGCGGCGATGGGGCCTGCAGTGCTCGGCGTATCGGCCGCGCAGATCTCGGCGCTCATCAACACGCAGCTCGCGTCGGCCCTCGGCGACGGGCGGATCTCGTGGATCACGTACGCCGACCGGCTGATGGAGTTTCCGAGCGCGCTCCTCGGTGTCGCGCTCGGGACGGTGATTCTTCCCTCGCTTGCGAAGCACCATGCGGACGAGAAACCGGAGCAGTACACCGCGCTCCTCGACTGGGGACTGCGCCTCGTGTTCCTGCTCGCGCTGCCAGCTGCGGTCGCGCTCTGGCTGCTCTCGGTCCCGCTGATCTCGACGCTCTATCAGTACGGGCGCTTCACCGTGAACGATGTGCTGCAGACGCGTGCGGCGCTGCTCGGCTACAGCGTGGGGCTGCTCGGATTGATCGCCGTGAAGATCCTCGCGCCCGGATTCTATGCGCGCCAGGTGCTGAATGTACCCGTCAAGATCGCGTTCACGACGGTGCTCGTCTCGCAGACGCTGGCGGTGATCCTGATGTTTCCTCTGGGGCATGCGGGACTCACGCTGTCGACGTCGATCGGCGCGTGCTTCAACGCGAGCCTGCTCTACACCTTCCTGCGCCGGCGCGGCTACTACACCCCGAGCCCGGGATGGGCGCGCTTTCTAGCGAAGCTCGTGGTCGCGCTGCTCGTGCTCGGCGCCGTGCTGTGGTGGCTTGGCGGCCCGACTTCGTTCTGGCTGTCGGCGTCGCTATGGCAAAAAGCGGGACGCCTCGCCGGGGTCTGTGCTGCCGGGGCCGGCGCCTACTTCGGCGCGCTGTGGCTTCTCGGATTCAGGATCGCCGACTTCGACCGGCGCGAAGCGCATGGCGAAGAGGCGGCACAAGGAGGTCCCGAGGGTTGAGGCTTCGCGCGCGCGAGCGCGTATCAGGCGTATCAGTGGTCGCCGGTCTTTCGATAGGGGCAGCGCGGCCTCACGCATTCGGCATACAGATACAGAGCGTGCTCGGTGATCCGGAAGCCGCGCTCGCGCGCGACTGCCGCCTGCCGCTTCTCGATCCCCTCGTCGTAGAACTCCTCGACGCGGCCGCATTGCAGGCACACGAGGTGATCGTGGTGATGCCCCTGGTTCAGCTCGAAAACCGCCTTGCCGGACTCGAAGTGATGGCGGATCAGCAGACCCGCCTGCTCGAACTGGGTGAGCACCCGGTAGACCGTCGCCAGTCCGATGTCGAGCCCCTCGTCGAGAAGCTTGCGGTAGACGTCTTCGGCGGTCAGGTGGCGCACCTTCGACGTCTCGAAGAGATTGATGATCTTGAGCCTCGGGACCGTTGCCTTGAGGCCGGCACTCTTCAGGTCGTTGGGCGATGACAAGATCGGGCTCTCGGGCTGGGGGCGCGTACGCGGAAAGGACGATGATCGCCGGAGTTCTGCCCGGAATAGGCGCGCACGGCCACGGCTATAATAACCATTCGCCCCCGAAAATCACAGGCACGCCGTGTCTCCCGTCCCCAACGTGCATGCGCCGGCTCGCTGCTCCGCTCTGCCGGCGATCGTGCTCGTCGCGTTCGCGTTGGCAGGGTGCGCGACCATCGACGAACACATGCCGACGCTGCGCAATTTCGGGGTCTACAAGCTCGACATCAACCAGGGCAACTACCTGTCGCAGGACATGGTCGACAAGCTGCGCGTCGGCCAGACCAAGCCGCAGGTCCGGCAGCTTCTGGGCACGGCGCTCCTCGTGAGCCCGTTCCGCGAGAACCGCTGGGACTACGTCTACCGGTTCACGCGACAGGGCCGGGTGGTCGCGGACCGGACCTTCACCGTGTATTTCGTCGACGACAAGCTCGCGCGCTGGGAAGGCGACGAGATGCCGGCATCGCAGGCCGACTTGAATCGCGAAGCGCTCGCACGCACGTCGAGCGAGGAACGCTGGGGCTCCGAGCGCTCCTGGTGGGACTCGATCGTCGACATCTTCAAATAGTCGAGCGATGATCCGGGTCGCGGTTGCGGGTGCCGGCGGGCGAATGGGCCAGGCGCTCATCGAAGCTCTCTCCTCCGATCGGGAACTGGTGCTCAGTGCGGCGCTCGACGTGGCCGAGAGCACCCTCATCGGTCGCGACGCCGGCGAGCGCTTCGGGCGCGCAACCGGCGTGCGCGTCGCCAGCGATATCGATGCGGCGGCGGCCGCCGCCGACGTGCTGATCGACTTCACGCGCCCCGAAGGGACGCTCGCGCACCTTGCCGCGTGCGTGCGCCATCGCACGGCTGCGGTCGTTGGAACCACCGGCCTCTCCGAGGCGGAGAAAGCGGACATCGCGGGTTTCGCGCGCACCGTGCCCATCGTATTCGCGCCCAACATGAGCGTCGGCGTCAACGTCCTCCTCGCGCTCGTCGAAACCGCGGCGCGCCGGCTCGGCTCCGACTACGACATCGAGGTCGTCGAGATGCATCACCGGCACAAGGTCGACGCGCCTTCGGGCACTGCGCTCGGCCTCGGCGCTGCCGCGGCGAGGGGCGCGGGGCTCGATCTCGCGCAAAGCGCCGTCTATGCGCGCGAAGGGGCGATCGGCGAGCGCAAGCGCGGGACGATCGGCTTCGCGACGCTGCGCGGCGGTGACGTGGTCGGCGAGCACACGGTCGTCTTCGCGGGCGCGGGCGAGCGGGTCGAGCTCTCGCATAAGGCTGCATCGCGGCAGAACTTCGCGACGGGCGCGCTGCGCGCCGTGCACTTCGTCGCCGCGCGGCGTGCGGAAGGTCGGGCCGGTCTCTACGATATGCGGGACGTACTCGGACTCGGGTAGGCGGGTGATGCCTTCCGATCTGCCGTCTTTCGATCTCGGCGGCCGCCGGGCTCTCGTGACGGGCGGCGGGTCGGGCCTCGGCTTCGCGATCGCTCGAGGACTCGCGCACGCCGGCGCGAGCGTCGTATTGAACGGCCGCAGCCGCGACAGGCTCGCCGCGGCTCAGGCGGCGCTCGCCTCGGAAGGGTTCGACGCGCGAACGGCGCCGTTTGACGTCACCGATGCAGCGGCGGTCTCCGAGGGGATCGCCACCGTCGAGCGCACGCACGGGGCGATCGACATCCTCGTCAACAACGCAGCGATCAATCAGAGGAAGGCGCTCGAGGAATTCGCGCCCGCCGAATGGCGCGGATTGCTGGCCGCCAATGTCGACGGACCGTTCTTCGTCACCCGGACGCTCCTGCCGGCGCTGAAATCGCGCCGCCGCGGCAAGATCATCAACATCTGCTCGCTCGCCTCCGACCTCGGACGCCCCAACATCGTGCCCTACGCAGTGAGCAAGGGTGCGATCCGGCAGCTCACGCGCGCGCTGGCCGTCGAGCTCGCTCCGTACAACATCCAGGTCAACGGGATCGCGCCCGGATTCTTCAAGACGGAAATGAACGCAGCACTCGTCGCCGATCGCGACTTTTCGGCGTGGGTGGCGAAGCGCACGCCGGCGGGGCGCTGGGGCGAGCCTCCTGAGATCGCGGGGGCAGCCGTGTTTCTCGCGTCTGCGGCAGCGGACTACGTGACGGGGCACGTCCTCTACGTCGACGGGGGCTTTTCCGCGTCGTATTGATCAAATGGGCTGTCGGCAGGCCCCGACGCGCCCTCCCGCGGTCCGTGCCGATGCGTATCCGCGGTTGTGCGGGTGGAGGCGGCGCCGGTATAATTGCTAGCCTAAAGCGGGAACGACCACGAGCAGCGCCGGCGTTCCCGCTTCGCACGTCCGGACTCCCGCGAAGCCGCACGCGGGTACCCGAGGCAAGGCCAAGCGCGATTCCGCCATGCCCGATTCGACCGCCGCCGACTCCGTCCGCCCGTCGCTGTTTCCTGCGATGAAGCCCGCGGTTCTTGCGCTCGCCGACGGAACCGTCTTCAACGGCCGGTCGATCGGCGCCGAGGGATTTGCTGTCGGCGAAGTCGTATTCAACACGTCGATGACCGGTT
>DATKMY010000047.1:0-20974 GCA_035541655.1 Casimicrobiaceae bacterium
CGATGACCGAATGAGGGCGCAGCGCGCGGTTTCTAGCATGGCTCGGGCGCGCTTCGATCACCCATCACAGCCGGATACAGAGTTGCAGTCTGATCCCTCGTCAACGCGACGACGCTTGCATTTCCGGGGAAGTCCATACAGCGAGGTTAGGCCTCGGCTGGCGGGCGACCATTTACACTCGCCGCAGGCGTTTGGGTACGGCCTGCTCGAACGCGCCAATCACACCGTCAATGAATGCTTGGATCGAAAGCCAGAGTTCCTCGGCCAGCGCGATACCGTCTTGTTCGTCCTTCCAAGTCAACAGGTACCAGTGACTGACTCTACCGCTGGACAGATCGGGGACTGGGAGCGTCACCGTTCGGAGCGTGCCGCGCGTTATCTCACTTTCCCTTGAAATCTCCCGCGTACGACCACGCGAACTTGACCGGATCGAGATATCTCCGCAGCGCTGCGTTGGCGCTGGCGACCGTGACCGCCTCGATTCCCGCGTCGGTCTTCGCCGCGAAGTCCCACGTGCGGCCGAGATGCGATTGCAGCACGAGGCCCTCTGCGAGGCCGGCATCCTGCGTGCGGGCAAGCCGGCGTGCCTGCATCAGCGCGACCTTCGCCGTCGCCACTTCCTTCTCGGTGAAGCCGTCCTTCAACGCGCGCGCCATTTCCTCGGAGATGCCCGTCGTCACCCGATCGCGATTCTGCGGTGCGTAGATCGCATAGAGGTTCAGCGGCGTGTTGGCCTCGAAGTTCGATACCGAGAGCCACGTCTGGATCGAGTAGCTCAACCCATCGCGCACGCGCACGCGATCCGGAATCCGCGATTCGGTGGATTCGCCGAGGATCCTGTCGGCGACCATCAGCGCGGGCATGTCCGCGCTCTGGTCGTTGATCTGCAAGGGGAGCTTGCCGAAGAGAGCCGCATTCGCCTTGTCCGGCGTCGTGGCCGAGAGTACGGTCGGCACCGGCGCACGGTAGGGATTCGGTACGCGTGCATACGGGCTCGGGCTCTTCCACGCACCGAAGATCTCCGTTGTGAGAGCGCGAATCGTCGCCGGATCGAAATCTCCGACGACGGCGAGCTCCGCGTTCGCGCCACCGACGAACTTCGCATAGAACGCCTTCACCTGGTCGAGCGTCGCGGCGGAGATCTCGGCTGCTTCCTCGTCGAAGGTCGGCGTGTAGCGGACGTCGTCCTTCGGATAGGGATTGTTCCAGCGCTCGAGAGCGCGCTCGGCGATCGACTCCGGCTCGGTCCGCTGCTCGTCGAGCGCGGCGAGTTGCTCTCGCTTTTGCTTCTCGAACTCCTCGGGCGGAAACGCGGGCTCGGTGAACGCCTCGGCGGTCAGGCGCAGCAGATCGGGCAGCGAGGTGCGCCGAGTGTCGCCTTGCGCGGTCGTCCCGGTCTCGCCTCCGCTAAACGTGAGCCGCGATCGAAGCTCGTCTAGGCGGTCCTCGAACGCCTGCCGATTGCGCTTGAGCGTGCCGGCCGAGAGCATCGACGCCGCAAGCGTTCCTCGCGGCGACATGCCCTTGAGCGAGCTCTCGTCTCCGTAGTGCACGCGCAGCACGAAGCGCACGGTTTCCCCGCGGGTCTTCTTCGGAAGGAATGCGACCTTCATCCCGTTGGGCAGCGTGAAGCGCTGCGTGCGCGCATCGAGATTCGCCGGCGTAGGATCGAAAGCTTCACCCGCCGAAACGCCCGAATCACCCTTGTAGTCCTTCACCATCGCCGCGACATCGACGGGCCCGGGTGACGGTGCACGATCGGGCTTCGCATCGGGAATGAACATGCCCACGGTCCGGTTCGACGGCTTGAGATAAGCGACCGCGACGCGCTGCACGTCGGCGGCGGTCACCGTGCGCCAGCGATCGCGCTGCAGGAAGAAGAGGCGCCAGTCGCCGAGCGCGATCGACTCCGAGATCGCCACGCCCAGTCGCTGCGGATCGTTGAACGTCTCGTCGAAGTGCCGCAGCGCCTTCGCGCGCAC
The DNA here is from genome assembly GCA_035541655.1 of Casimicrobiaceae bacterium. GTDB lineage: Bacteria > Pseudomonadota > Gammaproteobacteria > Burkholderiales > Casimicrobiaceae > CAIWHR01. The sequence continues at coordinate 1,983 of DATKMY010000047.1, forward strand.
TCGGTCGACCTCTGCCTGGGTAATCGGATCGCCGCCGACGCCCTCGACGGTGGCGAGCATCGCGTCGCGCGCCGTGTCGATCGAGTCGCCGAGCGGCACCTGCGCCCAGAAGATGATGTCGCCGGGATCCGCGAGCCCGAGGGTCAGCACCTCGACGGCGCTCGCCTTCCTCGTCTCGACCAGCGACTTGTAGAGGCGGCCCGCGGGCTCCACCGTCATGATCTCGCCGAGCGCCCGCACGGCCACTGCGTCCGGGTGCGCGCCGCGCACCGTGTGGTAGAGGGCCGCGATCCATTGCGTTCCGCCAACGCGACGCACGGTGACCGTGCGCTCGCCGTCCTGCACCGGCTCTTCCGTGTAGAAGGTCGGCAGCTTCCGCGCGGGCTTCGGAATTGCGCCGAAGACCTTCGCGATCATGCCGAGCGTTCGATCGGGATCGAAGTGCCCGGCGACGATCAGCACCGCGTTGTCGGGCTGGTAGTAGAGGTGATAGAACGCCTGCAGTCGCGGGATGTCGACGTTCTCGATATCCGAGCGGGCGCCGATCGCCGTGTGTGCGTAGTTGTGCCAGTCGAACGCCGCCGCCTGCATCCGTCCCCAGAGGACCTGCTGCGGATCGTTCTCGCCGCTCTCGTATTCGTTGCGCACGACCGTCATCTCGCTATCGAGGTCTTTTCGCGCGATGAACGAGTTGACCATCCGGTCGGCTTCCATCTTGAGCGCCCAGTCGAGGTTCTCGTCGGATGCCGTGAACGTCTCGAAATAGTTGGTGCGGTCGAACGACGTCGAGCCGTTAAAGCGCATTCCGCGGCGCCCGAGTTCCTGGAAGACGCCCGGATTCGACGGGGTGCCCTTGAACATCAGGTGCTCGAGCAGGTGCGCCATTCCGGTTTCGCCGTAGTTCTCGTAGCGCGAGCCGACGAGATATGTGACGTTGACCGTCACGGTGGGCTTGGTCTCATCGGGAAAGAGCAGCACTCGCAGCCCGTTCGCGAGCGTGTATTCGGTGAAGCCTTCGATCGAGGCACCCTGCGCGACGCCGGCGGGAAGGGCCGCCGTCGCCGAGACGGCGGCGACGGCGAGGAACGCCGCGGCGATGAGGCGGCCGCCGAAGCGGGTGAGGGAGAAAGCCATAGAGAAGTCGCGCGTTTGGGGGTCGAGAGGGGGCGTGAGTATAGCCGCGGCCTTTCGCCAGCGGCTCGCAGCCGCGGCCAGCTTGACGTTTACGTAAACGTCATGTAGGGTTTGGCGACATTTGACACCCGGGCGCCGATCGAGGTTCCGGGGGTAAGCTTCCGTTTCGCTGGCGGTGCGTCGGGGACGCGCCGCCCACTCGAAGCGCCCCGGCTCGAAGAAGCCACCGCTCGAGGAGCCGCGCGAGGAGCCCGCCATGAACGACACCAGCCGCCCGCCGCTCGTCTACAAGCCGCTGAACAAGGTGCGATTCGTCACAGCGGCGTCGCTCTTCGACGGCCACGACGCGGCGATCAACATCATGCGGCGCATCCTGCAGGGAACGGGTTGCGAGGTGATCCACCTCGGCCACAACCGCTCGGTCGACGAGATCGTCAATTGCGCGATCCAGGAAGACGCCCACGGCATCGCGGTCTCCTCGTACCAGGGCGGGCACATCGAGTTCTTCAAGTACATGCTCGACCTGCTGCGCGAGCGCGGCGCCGGCGAGATCAAGGTGTTCGGCGGCGGCGGCGGCGTCATCGTTCCCGCCGAGATCAAGGAGCTCCACGACTACGGCGTTGCGCGGATCTTCACGCCCGAAGACGGCCAGCGGCTCGGCCTGCAGGGGATGATCAGCGAGGTCGTCGCGGCGTGCGACGTCGATCTCGGAAAGCGTCTGCCCGCCGAGGCGAGCACGCTCGTGATGGGCCCCCAGCATGCGCGCACGCGGGCACTCGCGCGGATGATCACCGGCCTCGAGAGCGGAAGCGTGCCGTCGAAGACGCGCGACGTCCTCCTCGCGGCCGCCGCGAAAGCCAAGACACCCACGCTCGGCGTCACGGGGACCGGCGGGGCGGGCAAAAGCTCGCTCACCGACGAGATCATCCGGCGCTTCCGGCTCGACCAGCACGACCGGCTGCGGATCGCCGTCATCTCGATCGATCCGTCGCGGCGAAAGTCGGGCGGCGCGCTTCTGGGCGACCGCATCCGGATGAACGCGATCGAGCACCCCAATATCTATATGCGCTCGCTCGCCACCCGCGATGCCGGCAACGAAGTCAGCAAGGCGCTTCCCGACGTGATCGCCGCATGCAAGGTTGCCGGCTACGACCTCGTGGTCGTCGAGACCTCCGGCATCGGCCAGGGCGATGCCGCGATCGCGCCGCTCGTCGACGTGTCGCTCTACGTGATGACGCCCGAGTTCGGCGCGGCCTCGCAGCTCGAGAAGATCGACATGCTTGACTTCGCCGACTTCGTCGCGATCAACAAGTTCGACCGCAAGGGCGCGCAGGACGCGCTGCGCGACGTCCGCAAGCAGGTCCAGCGCAATCACGAGCTGTTCAAGGTCGCCCCGGAAGAGATGCCGGTATACGGCACGATCGCGGCCAGGTTCAACGACGATGGCGTGACCGCGCTCTACCATGCGCTCGCCGCGAAGCTCGCCGCCAAGGGTCTGCGCCTCGGGCAGGGCACGCTCCCGCGGCCGAAGACGAAATCTCCGACAGCGCAGAACGTCATCGTGCCGCCGGCGCGCGTTCGCTATCTCGCCGAGATCGCGGAGACGGTCCGCAAATACCATCATTGGACCGGCGAGCAGTCGCGCCTCGCCCGCGAGCGCCAGCAGTTGCGCGAGGCGCGGCGGATGCTCTCGACCGCGGGCAGGGGCGACGGATCCGAGCTCGAGGCGCTGGCCGGCGAGCGCGACGCGAAGCTCGACGCCCGCGCGAAGAAACTCCTCGACATGTGGCCGAAGACGCGCGCCGCTTACGCCGCCGACGAATATGTCGTGAAGATCCGCGACAAGGAGATACGCACCGCGCTCACGTCGACGTCGCTCTCGGGAACGAAGATCCGCAAGGTCGTGCTGCCGCGCTTCGAGGACGACGGCGAGATCCTGCGCTGGCAGCTGAAGGAGAACGTGGCGGGAAGCTTTCCGTTCACCGCGGGTGTCTTCGCGTTCAAGCGCGAGAACGAGGATCCGACGCGCATGTTCGCCGGCGAAGGCGACGCGTTCCGATCGAACCGCCGCTTCCACCTGCTCGCCGACGGAATGCCCGCGAAGCGCCTCTCGACCGCATTCGACTCGGTGACGCTCTACGGCAACGATCCCGACCGGCGGCCCGACATCTACGGCAAGGTCGGCAACTCCGGTGTGTCGATCGCCACCCTCGACGACATGAAGGTGCTCTACTCGGGCTTCGATCTCTGCGATCCGGCAACCTCGGTGTCGATGACGATCAACGGTCCGGCGCCGACGCTCCTTGCGATGTTCGTCAACACCGCGATCGATCAGCAGCTCGAGAAGTTCGCGAAGGACAACGGCCGCGAGCCGACCGACGACGAGGCCGACAAGATCCGTGCGTGGACGCTCACCGCCGTGCGCGGCACGGTGCAGGCCGACATTCTCAAGGAGGACCAGGGGCAGAACACCTGCATCTTCTCGACCGAGTTCTCGCTCAAGGTGATGGGCGACATCCAGGAGTACTTCGTCCAGAACGACATCCGCAACTTCTATTCGGTGTCGATCTCGGGCTACCACATCGCCGAAGCGGGCGCCAACCCGATCTCGCAGCTCGCATTCACGCTCGCGAACGGCTTCACCTACGTCGAGGCGTATCTCGCACGTGGGATGCGGATCGACGATTTCGCGCCGAATCTCTCGTTCTTCTTCAGCTACGGGATGGACCCGGAATACGCGGTGATCGGGCGTGTCGCGCGGCGGGTCTGGGCGATCGCGATGAAGAACCGCTACGGCGCGAACGAGCGCTCGCAGAAGCTCAAGTTCCATTCGCAGACGTCGGGGCGGAGCCTCCACGCGCAGGAGATCTCGTTCAACGACATCCGCACGACGCTGCAGGCGCTGATCTCGACCTACGACAACACCAACTCGCTGCACACCAACGCGTACGACGAGGCGATCACGACCCCGACCGAGGAAAGCGTGCGGCGCGCGATGGCGATCCAGCTCATCATCAACCGCGAATGGGGGCTCGTGAAGAACGAGAACCCGAACCAGGGCAGCTTCGTGATCGAGGAGCTGACCGACCTCGTCGAGGAAGCGGTGCTGAAGGAGTTCGAGGCGATCTCGGAGCGCGGAGGCGTGCTGGGCGCGATGGAGACCGGATACCAGCGCGGCAAGATCCAGGAAGAGTCGCTCTACTACGAGCACAAGAAGCACGACGGCAGCTATCCGATCGTCGGCGTCAACACGTTCCGCAGCGCGCACCCGGACGACGCGCCGCACACCGTCGTGCTCGCCCGCTCGACCGCCGAGGAGAAGGAGTCTCAGCTCGCGCGGCTCGAGGCATTCCACAAGCGGCATGCAGACGAGGCCCCGGCAGCGCTCGCGAAACTGAAGCAGGCCGTGATCGACAACGGCAACGTGTTCGCTGAACTTGTGAGCACCGTACGTGTCGCATCGCTCGGACAGATCACCAGCGCGCTGTTCGAGGTCGGCGGTCAGTATCGGCGAAGCATGTGACAGGCGACGGGTCGGCGACCGTCGTCGCGACGACACGACGGCAACGCCGATGTCGCCATTGCCGCAAGACTCGGCCGCAGGGGCGCGGAGTGTAATGTCCGGCGCGTTTGGCCGACTAATGGGCGCCACGCGTCTCGCAACGATCCACGCCAGAGGAGGTAATACGATGAAGACGAACCGTCTCGGAACCGGAGTCGCGCTCTTTGCCGCCGCCGCGATCTTGGCCGCGAATGCGGCCACGCTGCCGGCGCCGACCGTCGACATTCCGGCTGCCTCCATCAAGGGGCCGCAGACGGCCGTATTCGCCGGCGGCTGCTTCTGGGGCGTCGAGGCCGTCTTCCGCCACGTGAAGGGCGTGTCGAGCGCCGTCTCCGGCTACGCGGGAGGAATGCTGGTAAAGCCGACTTACGAACAGGTCGGGTCGGGTCGCACCGGGCACGCCGAATCCGTCGAGGTCACCTACGATCCGGCACAGGTGTCATACGGTCAGCTGCTGGCGGTGTTCTTCTCGGTCGCGCACGATCCGACCCAGCTCGACCGCCAGGGCCCCGACGTCGGCACGCAGTACCGCTCCGCGATCTTCTATGTGAACGACGACCAGAAGCGCGTTGCCGAATCCTATATCGCGCAGCTCGACAAGGCGAAGGCGTTCGGCGCGCCGATCGTCACGCAGGTTGCGAAGCTCCCCGCGTTCTACCCGGCCGAGGGCTACCACCAGAACTACCTCGCTCTGCACCCGACGCAGCCGTACATCGTGGTCAACGATCTGCCCAAGCTCGCCGCGCTGCAGAAGGAGTGGCCGGCGCTCTACGTGAAGCGCTGACCGCCGCCGCCGGCCGCGCGCTTTGCGCGGCAGCGCCGTGTCGGCGGCAGCCTGATCTCCCCGATGGCTCGGGCGCCTGTGCGCTACGCGGTGGGCTGCGTCGCCACCATCGACGGCCGCGCCCCGAAGCGCTCGAACCATGCCGCTGCGCTCGGGCGCTTGTCGCGCCAAGCGAGCGACGCGTAGCGGAGATCGAGATAGCCGAGCGCACAGCCGACAGAGATCGTGCCGAGGTCGACGCGGTCGCCGAATCCCGCGACGCGCCGCTCGATCAGGTCGAGACTGCTCGTGATCTTTTCCATCTGGCCGGTGATCCAATCGTTCCAGCGCAGCGCTTCGGGGCGGAGCACCGTCTCGTAACGCACGAGCACGGCCGCGTCGAGGATGCCGTCGGCAAGCGCGTGCTCGGTGAGCGCGGCCCAACGCGCCGGGCCCTGGGTCGGAATCAGGTTGCCCTTTCCCTGCTCGTTCAGGTATTCGCAGATCGTGTGACTGTCGTAGAGCGCGGTTCCGTCGTCTGCGATCAGCGTGGGGATCTTCCCGAGCGGGTTGTGCGCGACGACGTTGCGGTCGCGATTGATGGGGTGCGCGGCGGCCGGCACGAGCTCGATGCGCTCGCGCAAGCCCAGTTCGTGAGCGAAAACGAGGCTCTTGCGTACATACGGCGATGGCGGGGCGTAGAAGAGTTTCACGGCGGCAATCCCAGAGGCGTTGGTCGGCAGGGCGAAGGAGGCTCGAAAGCCCTCGGGAATAGAATACCGCGCATCCCGGTTCATTCGGGGGCACGCCGGAACAAGTCCGGCCTGGCTGGGTGCAGACGGCGGCGGCGCTGCGTCGGGTCCGAAAGCGAGCCGGCGCGCAGAATACGGCCGGTGTCACGCAGTGGGCTGGCTCGGTGCGGGGAAAGCTGCGGCTCTCGCGCGGCACCGAAGTCTCGACGATCGCCCGCGGTCGCGGGCAGGGATGCACAAAGGAGAAGAGCAATGGATAGCAGCACCTACAGCGGATCGTGCTTTTGCGGAGCGGTTCAGTTCAGCGTCACGGGGGACCCGGTGGCGATGGGCTACTGTCACTGCGATTCGTGCAGGAAGTGGTCGGCGGGTCCGGTAAACGCGTTCACGCTATGGAAGCCGGATGCGCTGCGCATCACGCGCGGCGCCGAGAAGATCGGCACGTACAACAAGACGCCGACGAGCTATCGCAAATGGTGCAAGGACTGCGGCGGCCACTTGTTCACCGAACATCCGCAGTGGGGCCTCACCGACGTCTACGCGGCGGTCATCCCGACGCTGAAGTTCAAGCCGGGCGTACACGTCCACTATCAGGAGACGGTGCTGCCGATCAAGGACGGCGTCGCAAAGCTCAAGGACGTCCCCGCCGAAATGGGCGGCTCCGGGACGGCGCTTCCCGAATGACGCGCTAGCGCTTCTTCGGACGGCGCTTGCGCTGGTTCGCCTCGTACGCGGCGTGAAACTCCCTCGTGCGGGCGACGGTGGTGCGCAGCGCGCGGATCACCGCGCCCTCGGTGTAGGCCTTGTTCTTCTTGAGCCCCGCCGGTGGCTGGCCGAGAGGGACGAGCAGGTCGTCGTCGTCGCCGTGCAGCCAAAGCGCGACGAGGTAGACGGACGGCACTTTAAGCAGCCGCAGTTCGTAGTCGGACTTCTCGACCTGCCGCAAACGCTCTGCGGCGTGGAGGCCGTCGACCGTCGCCGCGACGAAAGGGCCGTGCGTCAGGCCCGCGAAGGCGAGATCCTCATTCTTGGCGCTCTTCGCCGCCTTGGCGCCCTTCGCGTCCTTCGCTGCACGACGGCCGGCACTAAGCTCGGCTTCGGCGACGACCTCGTCATTGTGCACGAGGAGATAACGCCATCCCGTCTGCTTCGCCGCGGCGAGCAGCTTGCCTGCCGCGAGATCGTCGAGCGTAGCGACGTAAACCGGGTGCGGCTCGCTGTGCTGGAGCTCTTCGGGCCGCGCTTCCGCTTTCATTCCATGCGGCGCCTGCTTTGCCCGTAGCAATTCGGTGACGTTGGCTGCCAGCACGGCCGCCCCGCGGCGGGGCGCGTTGCGCATGATGATCGGCATGGCAGATCCTCGCTAGCTTTTCGTCGTGTAGCTGTCGGTCCAGGTGCCGCCCCCCTGATAGGTGGACGGAAACTGCCAGTTTGGAACGACCGAGTACCCATACCACGGGTCGGCGATGTTGAACTGTTGCGGGACCACCGTAAAGCCGTAGAGCGCGACGAAATGACCGCCGCCGCCTTTCCAGGCGATCCGCACGCAGAAGGGCCGGCAATTGCTGATCTCGCTCCGGACCGTGGAGAACGCCGTTCTTCCCGGGCTCCAGGCGTTCAGATTGCCGACGATCTGCAGCGCCTGATCGAGGAACCACGGCTGATTGCACTGCGGCGTGCCGCCGTTCTGGCAGCACGTGTTCTGATTCATCGCGACGTTCGCGACGGCGCACTGCGTCTGCCCGCTCGCCGGATGATAGAAAAGGTTGACCGAGGTCGAGACAGCCGCCCAGCACCACTGGGTCTGCTGCTGCAGTTGCATGGTGAAACTCAGCGGGTTGCCGCAGCCCGCGCCTCCGGCGCCGGCCGCGAGCGCCTTCAGCTTCAACGAGCGCGGCAGCGGTTTTTTCTTTGCCATGGCGGTTTCCTCCGCGGTCGCAGAATCCCGATGCAAGGGAAACGATACTAGCAATTCCGCGATCGCTCAACGACCGCGCGGAGGGAAAATGCTACCGCTCGAGCGCCGTGACCGCCGCGCGCAGCGGCGCGTCCGAGACCCTGATCAGCCCGCCGAACGCCTGATCCATCTCGAGAATCAGGAAGATGGCTCCCCCGATCGACAGCGCGCAGAGAATGTTGAACGTAACCGTCGTCGCATTGCTCGGCGCGAAGAGGTTCAGCCCCGCCGAGATGACGGTGAACCAGAATACGAGCAGGACGAGCAGCGGCGTGATGATCGAGCTGCCGGACTGCGCGATGACGAGCGCGCGCACCTGGGCGAGCTCCTCGGTCGCCTGCAGCGCCTTCGCCTGAGCCCTGCGCTGCGCCTCGTCCTGCACCGGGATCGCGCGGATCATCGCTTCCAGCGTCTCGATGTTCGGCCTGCTGTCGAAGACGTCCAGCGCAGCCTGCACGGCGTCACGCTTGGCCCAGATCCTCGCGACCCGGGCTTTGACTATCTGCAGCAGCTCCTGACGGGCTTCGTCGCCGGCGCTCCCGAGCTGCCGCAGGCTGCGGTCGAGGTGCAGGAGCTTCACCGCCGCCGTCTGCACCTCGTCGGTCTTCGTGTCGAAGGAATTCTTGGCCGAGGCGACGATCAGCCCCAGCACGAGCGCCGCCAGCGTCGCGAGGAGACCGATGCCGGCTTTCACGATGTCGCGGGTGTCGCCTTCCAGGTGATGCTTCGGCAAGAGCGAGCGAAAGTACGCTCCGAAGACGGAACCTGACAAAACGACCGCGACGACGGTTAGCGAAATAAAGAGCGAGCTCAATTCGAAGCCCTCGTGCCCGGTTGCGCCGGCGCTCGGTCCATGGCGCGATCTGCGGCCCGGGTCTGATTTTGCACCTCGTGCGGCATGGCGCCATGTTAGCCCGAAGCAGTGGCGAGCGGGAGCGCCGCCCTCGAGGCCGCCATGCGCTCGCCGCTGCCCGCGTTCAGGCGTCGATCCCACGCGCTAGAATCGGCGGATGCGAATCGCGATCAAGCCGCTGACGCGCGACACGTGGAATGACCTCGTCGAGCTCTTCGGCCGTCCGGGCGCGTCGATCGCGCGCGGCTGCTACTGCATGTGCTACCGGCGCTCGGGAAAGCATGAGCCTTCGCCCGGGCTTTCGCGCTCTGAATCGAACAAGGGCGCATTGAGGGCGCTGGTCGATCGCGGTGTCGTACCGGGCCTGATCGGCTACGAGAAGGAACGGCCGATCGGCTGGGTGTCGCTCGGACCGCGCGAAGACTACGCGAAGCTCGCGCGCTCGCCCGTGATGAAGCCCGTCGACGAAAAGCCGGTGTGGTCGATCGTCTGCTTCTTCGTCGATGCCGGCGCGCGCCATCGCGGCGTCGCAGCGGCGCTGCTCAAAGGTGCGATCGCGTGGGCGAAGGGACAGCGCGTCACGCTGCTCGAAGCCTATCCTTACGACAAACCGCGCCGGAGCGTCGACGACTTCCTATGGTTCGGCGCGAAGGCGATGTTCGACCGCGAGGGCTTCGCCGAGGTCGCCCGGCGCAGACCGATGCGGCCCGTCGTCCGCAAGCGGCTGCGCGCCTGACGCGATTACCAGCGGCACCCTCCGTTGCCGATCGTGGCTACCGTAAGCGGCACGACGGCAAGGAGCCCCAACCCTGCATATGCATCGCGGCAGTCGGGCTTCGCCGCCCTCTCGATGTCGGAGGCGAGCTTCGATTTGCGCTCGACCGGCGGCGGAGGGGGAATCACGGGCGCGACCCCGCGGTACGCCGAGCCCCCGATTTCGCGCGCACGCTGTCGCGTGGCGTTGATATCCAGCCGCGGAGGTTCGCTCCCGGCGGCGGGCGGCGCGGCAATGTCGTTGCGGGGCCTGAAGACCTCCTCGCCCGCGTCGGGGGCGCCGAAGCGAAGCCGCGGTGCCTGTTCTGCGGGCGCGTCCGTTCGCGCGGGTGCCGGAGGCGCCGTGGCCTTGCCTGGGGCGGCGGCCGCTGGCGGAGCCGCACGTTCGAGCGACGGCGCAGGACGCTCGCTCGGCACGCCCGTATCGAGTGGTGCGCGACGCTGCACGGGCGCGTCGATCGGTGGCGCAACCTGCGGTTCGACCTTCGCCGGCGCCGCGGGCTCGGCAGGCGTCGGGATCGGCGCGGGCTTCTCGCGCGGCGCTTCGATCGCCGGCGCCATTTCACGTTCGATCTTCGGGGGCGTTGCCCGCTCGAGAGGGGCCGCGCGCTCGACAGGCGGAGTCGCGCTCTCGACAGGAGGCGTCGCTGCCGGCGGCGCAGGCTTCTCGCGTGGTGCGTCGATCGCAGGCGCGCTCTCGCGTTCGACCTTCGGCGGCGCGGCGGGGGCAACAGGCGCAACAGGCGCAACCGGTGTTGCGTTGGGCGAGACGGGTTGCGGCGAGGGCTCGATGGGCACCTCGCGCGGCGGTACTTCGACAGCAGGCGCCGCCTCCACTTTCGGAGGCGATGCGCGTTCGATCGGCGCCGGCGCCGGCACTGGCGCAGTCGCGGGTGAAAGTGTCGTTCCCTCGCGCGCCGGCGGAGCAGGTGCGGCAGGGACAGGGACCTCCGTCGGGGTCGCTTCGACGGCCGGTCGTGCAGATCTCTCGACCTTCGGCGCAGGCGGCGCGGCCCCAGGCGCGATCGGGCGATCGAACTCCTCGGGTGCGCTGCGGTTCAGCGAGGGCAGCGCTTCGAAGGACGACGGTTGCGCTGGGGTGAGAGTTTGCGGGGTCGACGTGGCTTCCGCCGGCGCCTTTTCGCCTGCACCTCCACGGCTTTCCGGCGGCTCGGTTGGTCGAAGGGGCGCTTCGATTGGCGGCGATATCGGAGCCGTTCGAGTTTCGGGCACCGGGGTCGCTGCGGCCGGCCCTGCCTCCGTCGCCGGGGCTGTCGGCTTCGGAGACGGCGTAATTGGCTCGGCGGGCGGTGCAGTGGTTGCCTCGGCAGGTGCTTGCGCCGGAGGTAGCCGCGGCGGAGGCGATGCCGGTGCTGCGCGTTTCGAAGGCACAACGCCGAGTCGCCGCAACAGTGCGGTACCCGGTGATGTCGTCTCTTCACCCGGAGCCAGCCTGACTCCCGCTCCCGCTTCCGGCGAGAGACGCCGCAATGTTACATCGAGGCCTTCCCACCCCCCTTCGCCGCGTTGGGCGCCGCGAATCCCGGGTGCTGTCCCGAAGACGAGCAGGACCAGCGCGTGCAGCAGCATCGACAGCAGTACGAAGCGAAGCAGCAGCGACGCGTCGGAGTCGAGGCGCGCGCGCAGGTCGTGTAGTCGACGGGAAGTGCGGGAGTCGGTCACTGGCGGAGGATCCGGGTCGCGGCGCCGGCTGCCTAGGATACGCTGCGGACCCGTCGGCCGTGCGTGCCAAAGGCTTCTCCCGACCGCGATAGCGGTGCTGCCTCGGCACTGGGGGCGTAACATGGTGCGGTTCTCGCACGTCTCTCGAGCACCGTTCGTGTCCGAATCGAGCCGCTGGTCGTTCCCACCGCAATTGCAGCCCGTGCAAAGCGAGGTTGCGTTCGATCTCAAGCCCGTGCTCGACGCGGTGGTCGCGCTGCGTGCCGAAGTGCCGGACGACGCGTTCACCGCGTCGATCCTCGGTACCGAGCGCCTCGGCAACGGTGTCGTGATCCGCGAAGATGGCCTCGTGCTGACGATCGGCTACCTCATCACCGAAGCGGCGTCGGTTTGGCTCACCGGCAACGACGGCGCCGTTTTGCAGGGTTATCCGCTTGCCTACGACTACGCGACCGGCTTCGGCCTCGTGCAGCCACTGGGCCGTGCGCGCTGGCCCGCGCTCCAGCGCGGGTCCTCGGACACCGTGGTGCAGGACGACGAAGTGATCGTTGTCGGCCACGGTGGGCGCGCGCATGCGCTCAAGGCGAAGGTCTTCGCGAAGCGCGAATTCGCCGGCTACTGGGAATACCTGCTCGACGAGGCGCTGTTCACGACGCCGCCGCATCCCGAGTGGAGCGGAACGGGACTGCTCGACGAAGAGGGTCGGCTGATCGGCATCGGATCGCTGCTGCTGCAGGAGAAGACCGACGACGAAACCGTCGACGGCAACATGTTCGTGCCCGTCGACCTGCTCGAACCGATCCTCGACGATCTGCTCCGCACCGGGCGCGCGAAAGGTCCGCGGCGTCCGTGGCTCGGAATGTATACGGCCGATTCGCAGGGGCGGGTCGTCGTCAACGGCGTCGCCGCGGGCGGCCCCGCTGAGCGCGCGGGAGTCGCGACCGGCGATCTCGTCGTCGCTGTCGGAGGCGAGCGCGTTGCGAGCCTCGCCGAGCTCTTTCGGCAGATCTGGCGACAGGGGCCGGCGGGAACGGAGATCGCACTGACGCTCGCGCGCGGCGGCACGCCTCTGCACTTGCGCGTGCGCTCGGCGGACCGCGACGATCTGCTCAAGAAGCCGAGCCTGCAGTAACCGCGGGGCCATGCTCGCCGTGCGATGGATGCGGTAAGCTTGCCGCTTCCGTTTGCCCCGACCGTGGTCCGCATTCCAATCCGCCAGGAGAACTCTCATGAAGCTCATCCGCACGTTCCTCGCCGCCGGTCTCGCGCTCAGTGTCGCGACGTCCGCGCTCGCCCAGGACAACAAGCTGCGTCTGATCACTTGGGCCGACTATGTTCCTGCGGACGTCGTCGCGCAGTTCAAGAAGGAAACGGGCATCGACGTCGAGATCACGCTGTCGAACAACGAGGAGATGATCTCGAAGCTGCGCGCGACCGGCGGCGCCGGATTCGACCTCGCGCAGCCCTCGCAGGACCGGGTCACCGGACCGCAGCAGGAGTTCGGCATCTACAAGCCGATCGACATGACGAAGATCAAGACCGAGCTCTTCATCCCGTCGATGCTGGAAGCGACGAAGACGAACACGACGATCAAGGGCCAGGTCTACGGGCTGCCGCACATCTGGGGCACCGACGGGCTGGTCGTCAACATCAAGCTCGCGCAGATGACCGACTACCCCGACCTCTGCGATCCGAAATACAAGGGGAAGACGAGCATGCGCCTGAAGCGCCCGACGCTGCTCGCCTTCGCGTTCGCGAGCGGCAAGGATCCGTTCGCGCTCTACAACGACGCGAAGGCCTACACGGCACTGATGGAAGAGGTCGGCAAAAAGCTCGCTGCGTGCAAAGGCAACATCAAGTTCTTCTGGGACAACAAGGATCAGCTTCTGAACGGCATGCGCGCCGGCGAGATCGTCGGTGCGATGATGTGGGACACGGGCGGCTGGAAGCTGAACGGGGAGAACCCGGATATCCAGTACATCGCGCCCAAGTCCGGCGCGCTCGGCTGGATCGACACCTTCGCGCTGCCGGCGAAGGGGCGCAACGACGCGGCCGCGTACGCATGGATCAACTTCAACATGCGCCCCGAGATCGCCGCGAAGGTCGCGGCGTCGGCCGGCAACTTTACCGCGTCGAAGGGTGCCGACCAGCTGATGGACGCGAAGCTCAAGGCGCAGTTCGCGAAGAGCTTCCCCGAATCGGCAATGAGGAACGTCAAGTGGTATCCGGCGGTTCCGCCGGGAATCGAGGACATCGAAGGCAAGGTGCTCGACCGCGTGAAGGCGGCGAACTAGGGCTGCGGGATAGGTGCAGCAGGACCTCGAGGTCGATCGCGTCACCAAGCGCTACGGCGCGCACGCCGCGGTCGACGCACTGTCGCTCACCGTCGCGCACGGCAGCTTCTTCTCGATCCTCGGCCCGTCGGGCTGCGGCAAGACGACGCTCCTGAGGATCGTCGCCGGCTTCATCGCGCCCGACGAGGGCGACGTTCGGATCGGCGGAGTCTCGATGCGCGGCGTGTCGCCGAACCGGCGGCCCGTCAACATGGTGTTCCAGCATCTGGCGCTCTTTCCGATGATGTCGGTCGGTGACAACGTCGGCTACGGGCTCGCGCGCCGCGGCGTCCCCAAAGCGGAGATCGCGAGCCGTGTCGAGGCGATGCTGAAGCGCGTGGGACTCCCGGGCGCTCGGAGCAAGCGGATCGACCAGCTCTCCGGCGGCCAGAAGCAGCGCGTCGCGATCGCGCGGAGCCTCGTGCTCGAGCCGACGCTGCTCCTTCTCGACGAGCCGCTCGGCGCGCTCGATTTGAAGCTCCGCGAACACATGAAGATCGAGCTCAAGCAATTGCAGGCGGATTTCGGGACGACGTTCGTCTATATCACGCACGATCAATCCGAGGCGCTCGTGCTCTCCGATCACGTGGCCGTGATGAATGCCGGTCGCTTCGAGCAGGTCGGAACGCCGCAGGCGCTCTACTACGATCCGAAGACCGCGTTCGTCGCGGGGTTCGTCGGTGCGAACAACCGCATCGCGGGACGTGCGGAGCGCATAGAGGGCGAAATGGTCGAGGTCGCGACTGCCGATGGTCTCGCTGTGCGCGCACGAGCGAGTGGCGCGATCGCGGCGGGCGATGCGGTCGAGGCGTTCATCCGCCCGGAGGTCATCGATATCGCGCGCAACGCCGCCGAGCTGCCGGCCTCCGCGCAGCGATTGTCGGGGCGTGTGGCGAGTCTCCTCTTCGACGGCGCGAATTCGGCGGTGCTTGTCCGCGAAGACAGGACGCGCGCCGAGGTGCGGATCGCACTGCCGCAGACCGGCCGCTTCGCCGATCTCGCCGTCGACGAGGCGATCGGGTTCGGCTTCGACGCGAGGCGGGCGGTGTGCTTCCGCTCGAACGGGAGCCATGGTTAGCGCTGCCGCCGATCCTCTCGCTTCGCGGGCGCGACTCGCGCTGCTCCTGCTGCTCGCGCCGGCGGCGGTCTGGCTCGTAGGCCTGATCGTGCTGCCGCACGTCGAGCTCGCCGTGCTCAGCTTGCGCGCGCGCGTCGCGCCGCGAGTTTACGAATGGAGCCTCGCCCAGTACCGCACGTTCGTCGACGAGCCGCTCTATTGGCGCACATTCGTGCGCACGGCGACGATGTCGATCCTCGCGACCGCCTGCACGCTGCTGATCGCGTTCCCCGTCGCCTGGTACATCGCGAAGATCGCGCACGGGCGCGCGAAGTCGCTGCTCTTCGTGCTGTGCCTGATCCCGTTCTGGGTGAGCGAGACCGTCCGCACGCTCGGCTGGATGATCCTGCTGCGCGAATCCGGCGTGCTGCCGCACCTGCTCGTCGCGCTCGGGATCACCGCCGAGCCCGTCGAGATGCTCTACCACGACGCGACGATCCTCGTGGGTCTCGTCTACACGTCGATGCTGTTCATGGTCGTCCCTCTCGTGAGCACGCTCGAGAGCCTCGACGACTCGCTGATCGAGGCCGCGTACGATCTGGGCGGCAACGGGTGGTCGATCCTGCGGCAGATCGTCGTCCCCCATGCGGCGCCGGGGATTGCCGCCGGATCGATCGTCGTCTTCATGCTGACGCTCGGCAACTACCTGACGCCGACGCTGCTCGGCGGCAAGAATTCGCTGTGGTTCACCGAGCAGATCTACACGCAGTTCATCACGCGGTTCAACTGGGAGCAGGGTGCGGCGTTCGGCTTCCTGCTGCTGATCCTCTCGACCGCGATCGTCTGGGCCGGCCTGAAGGTCACCGGCCAACGCTTCGGCGACGTGATGAGGCGATCGTGATCGCCGCATTCAGCGTCCCGCTGCCGCTTCGTGCGCGAGGCCGCTCGTGATCCCGTCGCTGCCGCGATCCGGCATCCAGCGCTGCGCAACGGCGGGCTGGGTCGGCGCGTTCTTCGTGTTCCTGTTCGTGCCGCTCGTGATCGTCGCAGTGTTCGCGTTCAACGACGCGAACTATCCGGCGCCGCCCTGGCGCGGATTCACGCTCGACTGGTTCGTGGGGAGTGGCGCCAAGGGCAGGACCGGGCTTTTCGCCGACGCGCCGCTCATGAAGAGCATCGCGACGAGCGTGCTGGTCGCGTTCTGGGTCACGCTGCTCTCGGTCGCGGTCGGCACGGCAAACGCCTTCCTGCTCGAGCGCGCGCGGTTCCGCGGCAAGGCGGCGATCTCGCTGATGATGCTCGCGCCGCTCGTGATACCTGGGGTGATCCTCGGCATCTCGATCCTCGCGTTCGCGAGCCGCCTTGCGCAGTTCGCCGACGATCTGTGGGGGCTCGATCTCGACTTTCTGCGCCCCGGTCTCCCGCTGGTGGTCGCCGGCCAGTTCTCGTACATCGTGTCGATTGCCACGTTGACGATCGCCGCACGACTCAAGCGCTTCGACACGACGCTCGAGGAGGCGGCGTTCAACCTCGGCGCCTCGCGCGCCGCGGCGCTGCGGACGGTGACGCTGCCGTATCTGAAGCCGGCGCTGATCGGCGCCGCCGCGATCTCGTTCCTGATGTCGTTCGAGAACTTCAACACGACGCTCATGCTCGTGGGCTCGGACCCGCCGCTCACCATCATGATGTACGGGCGGATGCGCGAGGGCGCAAGCCCGGTGCTCAACGCGGTGAGCTTGTTTCTGATGGTTGCATCGGCGGTGATCGCGCTCGCGCTGCTGCGGCGAGAGCGGTGAGATCGACCTTTCGGACGTAAAGGCGATAGAGCTCGCGGTAGTCGCCGGCGCGCCTTCCTTCCCAGACGGGCATCCAGCCATGTCCGTGCGCCGGTGCCGCGCTCCCATGCGAACCCTGAACGAGCAGCGCCTCGCACGGAGGGTCCGCGACCACCTCTTCACGCACCGTTCTCAATCGGCCGAAGTAGTCGAGGAGTGCGCGTTGCGGCTCGCCCAGGTTGCGGCTGGCGACGCAGCTCACGTCGGGTAGCGATTCGAGGAGCGACGCGATCATCGCGCGGTAGCTCTTGCCCGCGTCGAGATAGGGCAACCAGAGCGTTCCGATCAGCGTCCCGCACAACGCGATGCCTCCGGTCCATTGGATCAGCGCACCTCGCAGCGTCGCCGAGTTCGACCAGGTCATCGCGATCCAGGCCGCCGTTGCGACGCCCGCCGCAACGAGCGCCGGCCACCAGGGCTTCGCAAGGAATCCAGGATGATACGTTGCAAGCGCTTGAGCAACGGCCAGGGGCGCCCCCGTCACGAGCGCGATCCAACCTAGCCACAGCGCGAGCGCGGCGATCCCGAACGCCCACCTGCCCAAGCGATCAAGGTGCGTCGCCGCGCAGGCCGGCAGGTGCTCGGTGCCCGCCGCAGCCAGCAGCGCTAGCGGGAGCAGCGCTGGCATCAAGTAGAGCTCGCGAGCGTCGGCTGCCAGACCGAGAACGGTCAGCGTCACGACGCAAACGACCAGCGGCATCTGAAACGCCGGGCGCGTCCGGATGCCGTCGCGATTCCGATACGCGCTCCACAGAGCCCACCCGGCGAGCGGAAGGGCCGGGAAGCCGTACCAGAGCATCGTGTACGCATAGAAGAAGGGCGGCTGGTGCAGATTGTTGTCGGAAAAGCCGAGGAAGCGGCCGAAATTGTTGGCGATGAGCCACGTGCGAAACAACTCGGGCGAGCGACCATAAAGCGCTAGCGTCCAACTGGCGATCGGCGGCAGCGCCACGGTGGCGGCGATCGCAACCGTCCAGGCGTAAGTTCGATCGCGCCAGCCCGGAAACAGCGGCAGCGCCAGACCCGCAAGGCCGAGAATTCCGGGCCCAAGCAGACCTTTGGAAAGAAAGGCGATCGCCGTACCGGCGCCTAGCGCGAGTCCACCTGCGACGCGAAGGCGCCGACCGCAGGCCAGCCCGTACATCCCGATCGAGATCCCGGCGAACAAAGCGACGTCGGTAACGAGCTGGTGCGCGCGGAAGTAGAGGCCGAGGCAGCCCAGAAGGATGAGCACCGTCGTCCACCCGTGACGCCCGCGATTGAGCTCGCAAGCGCTCAGCGCGGCAAACACGAGTGCGACGGCGATGAAGAAGCCGCTGGCGAGGCGCGCGGCATCGTGCAGCGGAAGCAGGCTGCCGAAGACCCGGGCGAAGCCGCTCGCCACGATGAAGAACAGAGGCGGCTTCTCGAGGAACGGTTCTCCGGCGAGCATCGGCACGACCCAGTCGCCGCGCTCGAGCTGATCGAGAACCAGGCCGAAGGAATAGGCTTCGTCCGGCTTCCACGGATCGTGACCCACCAGGTTGAACAGAATCCAAGCACCGCAAAGCGCTACGAGTCCCGCTGACGATCCAAGACCGGCCCGTAGGCGCAACGAATTCAGGAGCCTGGCAAGAAAAATGTGCGCGGACATGGATGACCACTCTTCGCGGGTCGGACCGCCGGCGCGCGAATGTTGTCGTACGACCGCGGCAAGGCGCGGAGCGAGAGATGCTAGCGTTCGCTGCTGACCATTGACTGACGTGCGACTGACGCGAAGCTCACGGCTTGCGCGGATCGAGGATGCTCGAAAACGAAGCGGTCGACAGGTCGCCGCAAGCGGGCCGTTCTAAGCCCTTCCGCGCCGCTACTCTGCATCGCGGCGGCACGCATCTTCAACGCTCGATCGACGTCTCAGCGATCGTCTTGCGAACGGCAAATGACGCGCTCTCGACTAACGATCTTGAACGTGTCCATCGGGCCCGCCGTTTTGACAACGGGAAGTGCAGCGCGGCGCCCGATCAGGCGGTCGCCCGTGACCGATCAGCTCGCGCATGGCAGGCCGGCGAGCGACGGATCCGGTCTCGCGCCGCCGCGTCATGCTGCCCGCAAGTGCAAGTGGTGGCTTCTATCCTTCGGCCTCCGCTCGTTCTCGGACGCCGACTACTGACCGCGCGCTCGCAAGCGCGGACCCCCGGCTTGCGGTTTCGCGCGTATCGCTGATTCCGCTCCTCGGAAGCGCGGGCCGCACATCGAGTCCGGGCGTGCGATGCTCCGGGAGTGCGGTGGCGCTATCATCGCCTTCCTCGA
>DATKMY010000048.1:0-11511 GCA_035541655.1 Casimicrobiaceae bacterium
AAGCGCTCCCAGCCGAACTGCGCACGCCCGACACCGAGCGCAACCAGGCGCTGGCGCAGGTCCGCTATGGCGCCGTTCTGCGAATCCAGAACAAGTTCGACGAGGCGCGCAAAGTGCTCGCCGTCGCAATCTCGTCGCTCGATGCGCTTCGCGCAAGAGGCGACACCAGCGAAGCTGCCGCGATCGGCCTCGCGCTCGGGCTGATCGCGCAGTCGCGTGCGGTGGACTCGGGGGGCCAGGACCGCGACACCTTGCCGCCGGCGGAACGCGCGGTCGCAGTGCTCGCGCCGACGGCCAACGCAAACGACGCGAGCGTAGCGTTGCGGCGCGCCTACGGCGCCGCGTTGACCCAGCTCGGTTACGTGCAAACCCGGCAAAACCAGGACGAGGCTGCGGCGGCAACGTTGCAGGCGGCGTTGGCAGCCTACCGGTCGATCGACCAGCTTCGGTCCGACAGCGATGCGGCGGCCAACTTCGGCATCGCGACGGCCTGGCTCATGGAGCCCTACATCAAGATCGACCGGCCGGCCGAGGCCAACAGAGTCGGGGAAGAGGGCCTTCGCGTGACATCGCTGGTGCTGGATCGCGAGCCGACCAACATGCTCGCCTTACGTTCGCGTGCCTTGATTTCCGGGGCGCTTGGAAACGTCGCGGATAGCGAAGTGCAGCCGACACGCCGCCAAGCCGCGGAAGATTCTGCGGTACGCGATTGGGCGCTCTTGTCGCGCATCGATCCGAGCAACATGATTTCCAGGGGAAACCTGCTCACTTCCCGGGGCAACGCGGCGGGGGCCTCATGGGACTTGGGTCGCCCGCGCGAGGCGCTGGCCCGGTATCTGGAAAGCCGCGAATTCGCACCGATCGCCGCCACGTCTCCGCTGGTCGCCGGCCCGCTCTCGTATAACCTCTATTGGGCCGCATACGTTGCGGCCGCGCTCGGTGAGACCGGGGCCCCCGACAAGTACTTGGCCGATTCTCTGCGCTATTTCGAAATCGCTATCCGCGACGTGCCGCAAGCCTCCTTCGAATACAGATATTGGCGCGCGTTCGTAAGCGCAGGCTCAGTGGAGGTGGCCACCGCATTGGGCGACCTGGGACGGGCCCGCGCTTCCGCCAAGGGGCTGCGCGAGCGCCTGTTGCAACTGCAGCCCGCGAATGACTACGACCGCCAGCGCATTGCGGAGCTATTGCGCCGATTGCATCTGGCGCTGGGCCTGGCCGAGCTGCAGTCCGGGGACTACGCAGCCGCGCAAGAGAACTTCAGCCGCGTCGCCGAAGCGCGCAAGGGGATACTCACCCGCGCTCTCAATCAGCGGCGCGAGGCAGCCGACGATGCGGCGCTGCTCGCCATCACGCTGGCGCGCGCCGGGCGCATGGATGAGGCGCGCGCGCTGGCCGAACCCGCGCTCGCTCTTCAACGCGAACTGCACGCCAGGAAAACCGACGACCAGTGGCACAAGTGGAGCCTGGCTCTCGCGTTAGTGGCGGCCGCCGAATCGACGCCGGCCAAAGCCGGCGCCCTCCTCGCCGAATCGCAGGCCGCGCTCGATAGTCTTCCTGCTGAAGCGCGCGGGCTCCGAAACAGCCAGATCGTGCAGAAGTTGATCGCCGACGCGCGCCGCGCGACGCACTGATCACACGTTGCCGAGCAGAATGGATTGCCTGCACAAGATCGCATACCGACACGGGGGCGCTACAGTGCAAAACGCCGAGCAAACCCCGTAGCGGGCGCCGGAAGTCCGCGTGGAAAGCCACCCGCTCGGATCGGAAGAAACCGCGTCCGTGCAGATCCGAGAGCGCATCCGCAAGTGCCTCGAGCACGGGGCGCCTTGGGACGCCTGCGACGCGTTTCGCGACGCGCTCACGCAGCACCCTGGGAATGCCGAGCTCTGCTACCTGGGCGCCCTCGCCCATGCCCGCGCAGGCGCGGCGCGCGAGGCGCACGCTCTGCTCGACCGCGCGCAACCGTTGGCGGCAAGCGACATCGCGCTCCTGAGCGAAATCCTCAGCTTGCGCGGCCGGCTGTGGAAGGACCGGCTGCATCGGACGCACGATGTGATCGCCGGGCGCGAATGGGCGTCTCGCGCCCGCAACGAATATCTTGCCGCCTACGAGCTGCGGCGCCATCCCTATCCCGGCGTCAACGCGGCGACCCTTTCGCTATTCCTGGGCGAGCACGGAGCCGCACAGGCTCTCGCCCGTGAGATCGTCGCAAAGCTTGCGGTGCGGGCGGCACCGCTCACATGCTGGGATCACGCGACGCTCGGCGAGGCGCAGCTCCTGCTCGGCGAAATGGCGAACGCGCGCGAAGGCTACGCCGCGGCGTATGCCGCCGCTCCGAATGACGCCGGCAGCATCGCATCGATGCGTCGCCAGGTACGGCTGATCGCGCGCGTCGTGCCGGATGCCCTCGGTCTCTTGTCCGGCCTTCCTGCACCCACCGTTACGGCCTTTGCCGGACACATGATCGACGCACCGGATCGATCGGCGCCACGCTTTCCCGCGGCGCTCGAACCGGCGGTCGGTGCGGCGATCCGTGACCGTCTCGCCCGAATGCATCAGCCGATCGTCTACACATCCGCCGCGTGCGGCGCCGATCTGATCGCGATCGAGGCCGCGCTGGACCTAGGCGCTGAAGTCAACGTGCTGTTGCCCTTCAATCGCGACGATTTCATCCGGACGAGCGTTGCGGTCGGCGGCGGCGGGTGGACGGAGCGTTTCGACGCCGCGCTATCGCGCGCGAGCCGCGTGATCGCCGCGACCGAGGAGAGCCATCTCGGCGACGACGTGCTGTTCGAGCATGCCGCAATGCTGGTCGAAGGTCTCACCGCGCTGCGCGCCGCGCAACTCGAGACGGAGCCCTCGCTGCTCTGCGTGCTCGATGCGGCCGAGCAGGGTCACATCGGCGGAACGCGGCGCTCGTACGATCGCTGGAAATCGCGCTTCGGCTCTCCGGATCTCATCGATCTCGCGCGGTTGCGCGCGGGTGTCGCGTTCGACACCGTTCGACATACTGCTGCCCCCGACACTGCAACGCGTCGCGCCCGCCCCTCCGACCCCCTCTCCAGCGACGGCCCCGAAGGTCGCGGGTCCCGTCCCCGGCGGACGCTCAAGACGCTGCTGTTCGCCGATTTCGCCGGCTACAGTCGCCTGCACGACGCGTACGCCCCGCTGTTCCAGGGGAAGTTTTGGGAAGTGGTCGCCGCCGAATTCGCAGCTTCGCCGGTGAAGCCTGTGATGACCAATTCGTGGGGCGACGCGATCTACGCGGTGTTCGACAGGCCTGAAGCGGCCGCCGAATTCGCGCTGCGGCTCATCGAGAGCATGCGCCGGGTCGATTGGACTGCGGCCGGGCTTTCCGACTCGAGCCAGATCCGCGTCGCGCTGCACGCCGGCCCGGTCTTCAGCGGATTCGATCCGATCATGGGACGAGACAACTATTTCGGATCGAGCGTGACGCGGGCCGCGCGCATCGAACCGGTGACGCCACCCGGCATGGCTTATGCAAGCGAGGCGTTCGCGGCTTCGCTCGCCGCCTCCGATCGCGACCGATTCGCGCTCGAGTACGTCGGCGCGCTGCCGCTCGCGAAGGGCTACGGGGAATCGCGCATTTATCGGCTCGATCGGCGGTAGCGAAAACGGTAGCGCGAGCGTCGCCTCCCCGACGATGTGTGGCCGGACGCGCGTCGCGACACCGGCCCTTGGTCTTCACGGCCGGGCGGCTGGACCTCTGATGCTAGAATCGCGCCCGCAAACGCATTCGCGCCTCCGCTCGAGTCTCCACGGAGAGCGCGTCGCGTAGATCCCCTCACGAACGACTCCGCAGATGAATCCCGCAGCCGACCTTGCCGACCTCAAGCAGCGGCTGCAGACCATCAGCGACCTGCACCACGCGCGAGCCGTGCTGAGCTGGGACCAGGCGACGCACATGCCGCCCGGTGGCGCAGCGGCGCGGGGCCGACAGATGGCGTTGCTCTCCGGCCTCGAGCACGAGCAGATGACGGATCCGGGAATCGGCCGCCTGCTCGACGCGTTGACGCCCTGGGCGGAAACGCAGGATGCCGAGTCCGATGCTGCGGCGCTCGTCCGCGTGACGCGCCGCGATTACGACCGCGCGACGCGCGTGCCGAAGGCGTTCGTCCAGCGTCTCTCCGAGCACACGGCGAAGACCTATAACGTCTGGGAAAGCGCGCGCCCGGCGAACGACTTCGCCGCAGTGCGGCCGCTGCTCGAGACCACCGTCGAGCTGAGCCGCGAGCTCGCTGCATTTCATCCGGGCTACGCACATCCCTACGATCCGCTGATCGACCACGCCGAAGACGGAATGAGTGTGGCTACGGTGCGAAAGCTCTTTGCCGACCTGCACGCCGGACTCGTTCCCCTCATCGAGTCGATCCGCCGTCGTCCGCAGCTCGACGACGGATGCCTCAAGGGAAGATTTCCCGAATCCGCGCAACGCGCGTTCGGCGAGAAGATCGCGCGCGGCTTAGGCTACGATTTCGACCGTGGCCGCCAGGACAAGACAGCGCATCCGTTCATGATCAAGCTCGGGTGCGGTGACGTGCGCATCACGACGCGCTACCGCGCGGACGACATCTCGGACGGTCTCTTTTCGACGATGCACGAGACGGGCCACGCGATGTACGAGCAGGGCATTGCCGACGCCCTCGACGGCACGCCGCTCTTCGGCGGGACGACGAACGGTGTCCACGAGAGCCAGTCGCGACTGTGGGAAAACCTCGTCGGGCGCAGCCGTGCGTTCTGGCATCACTGGTACCAACCGCTGCAGGAAGCCTTCCCCGAGGCTCTGCGCGGCGCCGATGTCGAGACGTTCTACCGCGCGATCAACAAAGTCGCCCCGTCGCTGATCCGCACCGATGCCGACGAGGTCACGTACAACCTGCACGTGATGCTGCGCTTCGACCTCGAGCTGGCGCTGCTCGAAGGAACGCTCGCGGTCGCCGATTTGCCCGATGCCTGGCGCAGCCGAATCCGCGGCGATCTCGGCGTCGAACCGTCCGACGATCGCGACGGCGTGCTGCAGGACGTGCACTGGTACGGAGGCGTCGTCGGCGGCGCGTTCCAGAGCTACACGCTCGGGAACATCATGAGTGCGCAGTTCTTCGCCGCCGCGCGCCGCGACCTCCCCGACCTCGATCTGCAGATCGGCGCGGCGCAGTTCGCGCCGCTGCGCGGCTGGCTCACCGACCGGATCTACCGGCACGGCCGCAAGTTCACTGCGCCGGAGATCGTCGAGCGCGCGACCGGCGCGCCGCTCTCGATCACACCCTATCTCGCGTATCTCAACGGGAAGTACGGCGAGCTCTACGGCATATAAGTGCGGGGCGCCGCACCCTAGGCCTTCTGCCGCTTGTCGATCACGC
Source organism: Casimicrobiaceae bacterium (assembly GCA_035541655.1). Classification (GTDB taxonomy): domain Bacteria; phylum Pseudomonadota; class Gammaproteobacteria; order Burkholderiales; family Casimicrobiaceae; genus CAIWHR01. The sequence continues at coordinate 5,385 of DATKMY010000048.1, forward strand.
GCTTCGCCTTGCCGAGCGAGCGCTCGATGCTGCCGGGCGCGACGACGCGAACCTCGGCCGACACGCCGATCAGCGATTTCACGAGATGCGCGAGCGTCGCCCCCGCCGCATCTCCTTCCGCCGACCCTGACGCCGGCGAGCGCTCGACGACGACGACCATCTCGTCGAGGATATGAGGCCGGGAGATCTCGAGCTGGTAGTGCGGCAACAGCGCCTCGTGCTTCAGGATCAGCTCCTCGATCTGCGTGGGGAACACGTTGACGCCGCGGATGATTAGCATGTCGTCGCTGCGCCCGGTGATCTTCTCGATGCGGCGCATCGAGCGCGCGGTGGGCGGCAGGAGGCGCGTCAGATCGCGCGTGCGGTAGCGGATCATCGGCAGCGCTTCCTTCGTGAGCGAGGTGAACACGAGCTCGCCCTTCTCGCCGTCGGCCAGCACGCGCCCGCTCTGCGGATCGATGATCTCCGGGTAGAAGTGATCCTCCCACACGGTGAGGCCGTCCTTCGACTCGATGCACTCCTGCGCGACGCCCGGGCCGATGATCTCGGACAGTCCGTAGATGTCGATCGCGTCGATGTCCACTTTCGCTTCGATCGCGCTACGCATCGCCGGCGTCCAGGGCTCGGCGCCGAAGATCCCGACCTTCAGCGACGAGAGCCGCGGGTCGTGGCCCTGCCGCTCCATCTCCTCGGCGATCGCCAGCATGTACGAGGGCGTGACCATGATGATGTCGGGCTTGAAGTCGACGATGAGCTGCACCTGCCGCTCCGTCATTCCACCCGACATCGGGATGACGGTTGCGCCCAGTTTTTCCGCGCCGTAGTGCGCGCCGAGGCCGCCGGTGAAGAGGCCGTAGCCGTACGCGATGTGGATGATGTCGCCGGCTCGTCCGCCAGCCGCGCGGATCGAGCGCGCCATCACGGTCGCCCACGTGTCGATGTCCTTCGCCGTGTAGCCGACGACCGTGGGCTTGCCGGTCGTGCCCGACGACGCGTGAATCCTCACGACCTTCTCGCGCGGCACGGCGAACATGCCGAACGGATAGTTGTCGCGCAGATCCTGCTTGGTCGTGAAAGGAAACTTCGCGAGATCGGCGAGCGATGTGAGGTCGCCGGGGGCGACGCGTGCGGCGTCGAACTTGCGACGGTAGTGCGGCACCCGATCGTACGCGTGCGCGAGCGCCCGCTTGAGGCGCTCGAGCTGCAGCACCGCGAGCTCGTCCCGGCTCGCCGTTTCGATCGGCTCGAGCTCGGAACGGTTTGGTTTCTTGACGGGCATGATCGCTCCCCTTGACGGATGCCGCGTGCCGGAGCGCAGCCCGCGCCCTAGCCGCGCGTCTCCTCGACGACGTGGCCTTTGATTCGGTAGCTCTTGCCGCGGAAGAGTGCGACCACCTCGCGGCGCTCGTTCGTCACCTCGACATCGTAGACGCCCGTACGCCCGGCGAGCTGGCGCTCGCGTGCACGCGCCGTCAGCACATCGCCCTCGCGAGCGGGCGCGATGAACTCGATCGCGCAGCCCGACGCGACGGTGCTCAGATTGTAGCTGTTGCAGGCGAACGCGAATGCGCTGTCGGCAAGCGCGAAGATCAAGCCACCGTGGCAGATCGCGTGGCCGTTAAGCATATCGTCGCGCACCGGCATCTCGAGCTCCGCGAACCCCGGCTCGACGCGCACGATGCGCATGCCGAGCGCCCTGCTCGCCGTGTCGCGCTCGTACATCGACGCGGCGACGCTCTCGGCTAGCGCTTGCGCGGCCGCGCGACCCATTGCCGGGTGGTGCTCACCCATGGAGCTTTCCTCCGGTCGCTCCGCGGCGGGCGATGAGCGGCGAGATGCGGTAGCGATCCTCGCCATAGTGGAGCGCTAGGTTCGCGAGCACGTCGCGAATCGACGCGACCCCGACTGCATCCGCCCACGCGAGCGGTCCCCGCGGATAGTTGACGCCCCGTTGCATCGCGAGGTCGATCGCGTCGGCGTCGGCGACGCCCTGTAGCAGCGCATCGGCGGCCTCGTTCGCGAGCATCGCGACGATGCGCATGACCGCAAGCCCGGCGACGTCGTCGAGGCGCGACACCACGACGCCCCCGGCCTGCAACGCCCCGACCGCCGCCGCATAGGCGCCCTCGCCGCACGTGTCCGCCCGCGCGACCGCGATCCTTGCCGTCGCAGCGTAGTCCAGCGCGTAATCGAGGAGCACGAGATCGCGCACGCCCGTCGCGACGACGCGCGCCGTCGCAGTGCGCCCATCGGTTAGCGCGATCCATGCGCCGCCCGCGTCACCCGGCACGTGCAAAGCGCCCGCCGGGAACCGCGAATCGGCGCGCGTTCGTTCGACGGCGACCCCGGACTTCGCGATTCGATCGACGAGCGCCGCCGCGTCGGCGATTTCACCGTGTACGACGACACGTGGCGGCGCAGGTCGCGGCGCCTCCGCGTACGGTAGCGGCTTCGCCGCGCCCGGCGCGTAGTCGTAGAAGCCGCGTCCCGTCTTGCGGCCGAGAAATCCGGCGGCCACCCGTTCCTGCTGCAGCACCGACGGCGAATACCGCGGATCGTGGAAATACGCGTCCCAGACGCTCGTCGTCACGGCGAGGTTGACGTCGAGGCCGATCAGGTCGATCAGCTCGAAAGGGCCCATTCTGAATCCACCCGACTCGCGGATCACCGCGTCGAGCGTCGCCACGTCGGCCGCCTGCTCGGCAAGGAGACGCAAGCCCTCGGCGTAGAACGGGCGCGCGCAGCGGTTGACGATGAAGCCGGGGGTCGAGGTCGCGCGCACCGCTGTCTTTCCCCAGGCGAGCGCGGTCGCATGCGTGATCTCTACGACTTCGGCGCTCGTCGCGAGCCCGCTTACCACCTCGACGAGCGGCATCAGCGGGGCTGGATTGAAGAAATGCATGCCGACGACCCGCTCGGGGCGCTTCATGCCGGCCGCGAGAGCGGTGATCGAGATCGACGACGTGTTCGACGCGAGGATGGAGTCGGGAAGGGCGACGTTCTCGACCTGCACCAAGAGCTCGCGCTTCGCCGGGAGGTCCTCGACGATCGCCTCGATCACGAGCTGCGCGACACAGACGTCGGCAAGCGTGACGACCGTCTGGATTCGCGCGAGCGCGCTTTCCGCGTCGGCTGCGCCGAGCCGTCCCTTCGCGACACGATTGGCGAGAGCATCGGCGATCGACTTCTTCGCCGCGTCCGCGGCGCCGAACCGGGCGTCATGAAGCTGGACGCGATGGCCGTACGATGCGGCTACCTGAGCGATCCCCGCACCCATCGTCCCCGCGCCGATGACGGCGACGGTGGCGTCACGGGGAACGGCAGCGGCCATCGCGCGAGCGCGTTCAGCGGCCGGTGAACCGCGGCGGGCGCTTGGCGGTGAACGCGGCCACGCCCTCGCGGTAGTCCGCGCTCTGGCCCAGGGTCCGTTGCAAATCGCGCTCGAGATCGAGCTGGAGGGCGAGCGTGTTGCCGGCGCTCGCGTCGAGCGCCCGCTTGATCGCGGCGAGGCCGCGCGTGGGCGCCTGCGCGAGCTGCTGCAGCAGCTTCTCGACAGCCGTGGAGAGCTGCTCGTCGTCGACGCACCGCCAGATGAGGCCCCAGCTCGCCGCCTCCTCGGCGGTGAGCTTGTCGCCGAGCAGCGCCAGCCCCATCGCCCGCGCGCTCCCGACGAGTCGCGGGAGGAACCATGTTCCGCCGGAATCCGGAATGAGCCCTATCTTCGCGAACGCCTGGATGAACGACGCGGACTTCGCGGCAACCACGATGTCGCATGCGAGCGCGATGTTGGCGCCGGCACCCGCCGCAACGCCGTTGACGGCGCAGACCACGGGCAACGGCAGCGAACGCAGCCTCAGGACGAACGGCTTGTAGTTGCGCTCGATCGACGCCCCGAGATCGACCGGCGCCTCGTCGGGCGCAACCGCTCGATCGCCGAGGTCCTGGCCCGCGCAGAAGCCGCGGCCGGCGCCGGTCAGCAGCAGCACGCGCACGCTCGCGTCGCCGCCGACGCGGTCGAGCGCGTCGCGGACCTCCGCGTGCATCGCGTCGTTGAAGCTGTTGAGCCGATCGGGGCGATTGAGCGTCAGCCGCGCGATGCCCCCATCGATCGCGAACAGGATGCTTTCGTAGCTCATGGTAGGTTCATCCGTTCAGATCCGCAGTGCGACATTATGCGTCGTCCTTGCAGTTGCTCCGTTGCCGCTGATCCAGGCGCCGCCGTTTGGACTTGCATCCGGGCGCATGCGTCATCAGAAGCCCGCAGGCGAGCCTCGCCGCAATGAGCCCTCACACGTGGGCGCGATGCTGAACCACGCGGAAGCGCGACGCGACGAACGCCGAATCCGTGAGCGCCGCATTTGCCGCCGGATTGGCGCCAGTTCCGTGGAAATCCGAGAACGCGGCCGACTGGTTGACGAAGACACCCCCGGTCAGGTTGATCGACAACGCGACGCCCGATTCCTCCGCGACGTCGATCGCCCGCTCGATCACGTCCTGGCTGCGCGAGTAGACCGAGAGCGTGAGCGCGCCGTGTTCCTTGACCGCATCGGCGGCGATCGCGAGGCTGTGGTCCGTCGAGTCGGTGGCGATGAAGAATGCGATCGGGCCGAACCATTCGGCCAAATACTTTTCGCGATCGGCCGCATCGAGCCTGACGACGAGCGGCGTGCGGATGCGGGCCTGCGGAAACGCCGGATGCGCGATCGCTTGCGTATCCAGCGCGATCGGACCGAGCCTGCGGGCAGCGTCGAGCCTCTCCATCACTCCGTCGTTGACGACGGCGCCGAGAATTTCCACCGCGCGCGCCGGATCGCCGAGAAGCTTCTGCACGGCTTCGGCGACCCCGGCGACGACCTGGTCGAACGTCAGGCGCCCTTCCGTGGTGTCGATGCCCGCTCTCGGCACGTAGATGTTTTGCGGCGCCGTACACATCTGCCCCGTGTAGAGCGCAAGCGAGAACGCGATGTTGCGTGCCATGCCCTTGAAGTCCCCGGCGGAGTCGATGACGATCTGGTTGACGCCCGACTTCTCCGTGTAGACCTGCGCCTGGCGTGCGTTCGCTTCGAGCCAGCTACCGTTCGCGGCACTGCCGGTGAAATCGATGATCCGGATTTCCGGCCGCAGCGCGAGTGTCTGCGCAACTGCATCCCCCGCGTCGTGCGCAACGAGCGTGACGACGTTCGGGTCGAAGCCGGCCTCCGAAAGCACTTCGCGCGCGATCTTCACGAGGAGCGCGAGCGGCAGTGTCGCGGCAGGATGCGGCTTGACGACGACCGCGTTGCCGGTCGCGAGATCGGCGAAGAACCCCGGGAAGCCGTTCCACGTCGGGAAGGTGCAGCATCCGATGACGAGCCCTACGCCCCGCGGCACGACACGGAAGTGCTTCTCCATCTTGAGCGGCTCGCCCTTGCCCTGCGGTTTTTCCCAGTACGCTCGCGCGGGAATGCGCTTCATCTCCGCCCACGCGTACGCGACCGCCTCGAGGCCGCGGTCCTGCGCATGCGGCCCTCCGGCCTGGAACGCCATCATGAACGCCTGTCCCGTGGTGTGCATCACCGCGTTCGCGAACAGGAAACTCTGGCGATTCACGCGGGCCAGAATCTCCGCGCAGACGCCGACCCATGTTTCGGGCCCCGCCTTGCGCCATCTGCCCGACGCCTGCGCGATCGCCTTGAACAGTGCATCGAGATCGGCCTTGGGATACGTGATCCCGAGCGGAAATCCGTACGGCGAATCCTCCTTCCCGACGCGGCCCGCGGTGCCCGGCTGCTCGAGTGGAAACGGCTTGCCGATGAGCGCGTCGAATGCCGCCTTGCCTGCCTCGGCGGCACCTTCGCCGTAGACCTTCGGACTCGGAGACTCGGAAAACGCGCTCCAGTAGCCGCGATCCGCGAGCGCGCCGAGCGCGCGCTCGAGTGTTGCAGCGTGACGTTCGAACAACGGATGCGGCACGGAAAACTCCTCCTTCGCCGGTCTTGTCGGCGAAACTCTAGCACGGGGCCCGCTTGGGCAGCTCTACGCGGTCTGGTCGTAGTCCACGGTGACATGGTCGGTCACCGGGTGGCTCTGGCACGTGAGCACGAACCCGCGTGCGAGCTCGTAGTCTTCGAGCGCGAAGTTGACATCC
>DATKMY010000049.1:0-48611 GCA_035541655.1 Casimicrobiaceae bacterium
AAGCAGGAGGCCGAACTCGATGAGGCTGAGCCCTGCCTGGCCGGGCCTCATGCCGAAGCCCCTGTCAGAGGCGACCATTGCCCGCTCCACGCACATCTTTTTCCGGAAGCGCATGGAAAAAAAACGGGCCGCCCTCGGCGACCCGTTCTCTCGCGCTGCGTTGCGATTACTTGCAAGACCCCGGCAGATATTTCGGGGGCAAATTGCCAGGCGCACCGGGCGCCTTGTTGCAAGCCCAACCGCCAACCTGACTGGGAATATTCGCGGCTTTCATAAGTCCCCCCGACGCGTCGAGCGGCGTCAGGGTGATCGTCGTGCCGTCGGCCGTGGGATTTCCGCCCAGGCCCGTCGCCGTCGTCACCGTGATCACGCCGTTGTCGTCGGTCGCGATGCTGGCGACATACTGCGACGACTTGTTAGCGTTTTCGCAACCCCAATTGCCTGCGCCAGGACCAACGCCTGCGGTCCCCGACTGGTAGGCCTCGGAAATCGACGTCCGGCATGCGCTTGCCGCCAATACGGCTTCCGAAACCTTCGCGCGGACCACATAGTCCTGATACGCCGGCAGCGCGACGGCCGCCAGAATGCCGATGATCGCGACGACGATCATCAGTTCGATCAACGTAAAGCCCTGCTGAATCCGTTTCATTTGCCCATCTCCTTGGTTGTGTGGAAGACCCGAACCCCGAGCATCCCGCGATGCATTGCACCTCGCAGCAAGCGATGTGCCAATGTCATCGTTTTCACAGAGTTGTTAAAGGGTTATACGGTAACTCCTTGTATGCAATGATACTTATCGGCCAACCCGAGTCCAGCAATTTCCTCCAAACGCCCGGAATCGGTGCATACGCATTGTTGTAAACACGAGAAATGCGACGCGCGAGGCCCAAGTCGGGTGACGCGGCACGTCAGTTCCCGAAAACCCGCTCGCGCGAATCACCGTTCGTACTAGGCAGACGGCGCGTGCGCCTCTCCGCGCCCCCGCATGTCTCCGCCCGATCCAATCGGCCTCCCATCACCTCGTCGCGACCTAGCATACACGGCGTCGCTCATCCCGGCCCATCCGACAAAGGGACGAACTCGAGCGTTGCGCCGACAATTTCCAGAATATCCCCGGCCGCGAGGCGTTGTCCATCGCGAGGAACCGGCTCCCCGTTGATCAGCGGCGGACGAGCGCCCTCGATCGGCACGACGAGGAGCTCGCCGGCGGCGCGCCGCAGCGCGGCGACCTGGACGCCCGCGCGGCCGACCACCGTTTCGCCCTCGCGCAGCGGGAGAGTTCGCCCCGCCGCGATGCCGGTGAGCACCCGGATCGCCGGTACGGAAGCGGCTTCCCGCCGCGCCTTTCGCGTCTCCACCGCAGGCGTCGGCCGAGGAGCGATCTTCGGCGCTTCGTCGGTGCTGCTCTCGATCTCGGCGGCGACCACGCGCTGAATCGCGTCGACCGACTGGCCGGAGAGCGTCGGGACATCCGATCGGCGCTTCTCGCGCTCGCCGGCGGGGGCTCTGGCGTTCGCGGACGTGCGCTCGTCCCCCGCGCGTTCACGCCGCCGCGGCGGCGCGTCGATCTTCGCCGATTCGTCGGCGAGGTAGACGAGGATTTCGCGTCCGATGTCGATCTCGTCGCGATCGCGCAGGAAGTGCTTCGTGATCGGTTTCCCGTTGACGAGCGTGCCGTTGGTGCTGCCGAGATCCTCGAGGAACGAATCCTCGAGAATCGTCACCACGGCCGCGTGCTCGCCGCTCACCGGCGCCTGCGGGATGCACAGGTCGTTGTCGGGACGGCGTCCGATCGTCAGGCGTTCGCGGTCGAGCTTCACGTGCTGCGCCGTTCCATCGCGAAGAAACAGAACGAGCTTGCCCACGGCGGCGTTTCTACCCGGCGCGCTTCTTCGCGAGCCAGCGCTGCGCCCATGCGGTGGACGGAAGGAACGCCTTGGGCACGTGGACCAGCACCACGGAAATGTTGTCGCGCCCGCCGTTCTGATTGGCCATCTCGACGAGCTCGGCGGCGGCGACCGCGAGATCGCCGCGGTTCTTTTCGATGATCGCATGCACGGTCGGCGGCTCGACCATGTCGGTGAGTCCGTCGGAATTGAGCAGATAGATGTCGTCGGCTTCGACGCGATATTCGACGATGTCGGCGGGAACGATCGCTTCGATGCCGAGAGCGCGTGTCACCAGGTTCTTGTTGAGCGAATAGCGCGCCTGCTCCGGGGTGAGCTGGCCCCCGTCGATCTGCTCCTGCAGCAGCGAATGATCGTGCGTGAGCTGCTCGAACTTCTCGCCGCGCAGCCGGTAGCAGCGCGAGTCGCCGATGTGGCCGATGCTCACGCGGTTGCCGCAGAACACGACGGAGACGAGCGTCGTGCCCATTCCGGCGCATTCGGGACGCGCCTGCGCGACCTCGTAGATTCCCTTGTTCGCCTCGGCGATCTTCTGCTGGAGCAGGAGCGCCGCATGGGTAAGGCCCGACGCGATGTCCACCTTGGTGAGCTCGCGATCGGAATTGAGCTCGGGCAGCATGCCGCCGCTCACGACGTTGACCGCGATCCCGCTGGCGACTTCCCCGGCGTTGTACCCGCCCATGCCGTCCGCGAGCACGGCGATTCCGGCCTCGGGATCGACGAACACCGAGTCCTCGTTGTGCGTGCGGACCATCCCGGGGTGGGAAAGCAGCGCGGTGTCGAGGGGGACGCGTTCGGGCATGGTCGATTTGCGGGCGCGGCCTCTCAGAGCGGGCGCGCCCTTTTCAGGCTACGAGTGTAGCGGGCCGCCGCCGGAGTTGCAGCAGTTGCGCGAAACCGCTGCGCCGACCGCGGCGGCTCGTGTCATCAAAATGCGACGCCGCGAGGGCGGCGAACCCGCGTCAGGACGACAGTTCGCCCCGGTTCTTCCGCGTCAGCCACACGCCGACGAGGACGACGACCGCCACGCCAGCCACCGGCGCGACGTAGTGCAGCGACGGCATGCTGTCGTCGATCCAGGGCTTTACCGCAGTGTCGGCTACAGCGATCTCGCCGGCGATGTATCCGAGCAGCCCGCCACCGGCGATTACGAGCCACGGAAGCCGCTCGACCAGCTTCATGATGATCCGGGCGCCGACGACGACGAGCGGAATGCTGACGACGAGGCCGAAGACGAGCAGCAGCACGCTGCCCTTTGCCGCGGCGGCGACGCCGATCACGTTGTCGAGGCTCATCACGAGGTCGGCGACGATCACGGTCTTGATCGCCGAGGCCAGCCGGTTGCCCGCCTCGACCTCTTCGCCCTCGCCCTCGCCGTCGCCCTCGGCGACGAGCTTGATGCCGATCCAGACGAGCAGTGCTGCGCCGATCAGCTGCACCCAGGGCAACCGGAGAAGCTGCACTGCGAAGAACGTCAGGATCACCCGCAATACGACCGCGCCTACCACGCCCCAGAAGATCCCGAGCTTGCGCTGCGTCCTCGGCAGGTTGCGGCAGGCGAGCGCGATGACGACCGCGTTGTCGCCCGACAGCAGGATGTTGACGACAATGATCTCGAAGCCCGCAACCCAGAACTGGGGCGAACCGAACTCCACGACGATCCCCCGAACGTCGTGCTTACAGTGCGGAAGCGAGCAGCTTGCCCATCTCGGCGGGATTGCGCGTGACCCTGATTCCGCAGGCTTCCATCACTTCGAGCTTTTCCTGCGCCGTGCCCTTGCCGCCCGAGATGATCGCGCCGGCATGGCCCATCCGCTTGCCCGGCGGCGCGGTGACGCCGGCGATGAAGCCGACGACCGGCTTCTTCATGTTGTCCTTTACCCAGCGCGCGGCGGTCTCCTCGTCGGTTCCACCGATCTCGCCGATCATCACGACGGCGTCGGTCCCCGGATCGTCGTTGAAGAGACGCAGCACGTCGATGTGCTTGAGCCCGTTCACCGGATCTCCGCCGATGCCCACCGCGCTCGACTGTCCGAGTCCCATCTCGGTCAGCTGTCCCACCGCCTCGTACGTGAGCGTCCCTGAGCGCGAGACGACCCCGACGCGGCCGCGCTTGTGGATATGACCCGGCATGATCCCGATCTTGATTTCGTCGGGCGTGATCACTCCGGGGCAATTCGGCCCCAGCAGAAGCGTGGGCTTCCCCTGCATCCGGTAGCGGGTCCGGATCATGTCGCGCACCGGGATGCCCTCGGTGATGCAGACGACGAGATCGAGCCCGGCGTCGACCGCCTCGTCGATCGCCGCCGCTGCGAACGGCGGCGGAACGTAGATCACGCTGACGGTGGCGCCCGTCGCCTCTCTCGCCTCCTGCACCGTGGCGTAGATCGGAATTCCTTCGAAGTCCTCGCCGGCCTTCTTCGGATTGACGCCGGCAACGAACGCGTTCCTTCCGTTCGCGTAGTCGCGGCACATTCGCGTGTGGAACTGGCCGGTCTTGCCGGTGATTCCCTGCGTAATCACCTTGGTGTTGCGATCGATGAGGATCGACATGGCGTTCCCGTGGGTTGACTTGAGCGGTGCGGGCAGCGGCGGCGCTCGGGGGCGATCGGGCCGAGCGCGGGCCTTCATTGCCGGCCGACCGCGGCGACGATCTTCTGCGCGGCGTCGGCCATGTTGTCGGCGGCGATGATCGGGAGGCCCGAATCCTTGAGGATCTGCCGGCCGAGCTCCTCGTTCGTCCCCTTCATCCGCACGACCAGCGGCACGCCGAGGCGCGTCTCGCGGGCCGCCGCGACGATCCCGTTGGCGATCGTGTCGCAGCGCATGATGCCGCCGAAGATGTTGACGAGAATTCCCTTCACGCGCCGGTTCGCGAGCATGATCTTGAACGCCTCGGTGACCTTCTCCGTCGTGGCGCCGCCGCCGACGTCGAGGAAGTTCGCAGGCGATGCGCCGAACAGCTTGATCGTGTCCATCGTCGCCATCGCGAGCCCGGCGCCGTTGACGAGACAGCCGATGTTGCCGTCGAGCGCGATGTACGACAGATCGAACTTCGACGCCTCGACCTCGGCGGGATCCTCCTCGTCGAGGTCGCGCATCTCGACGATCTCCGGGTGCCGGAAGAGCGCGTTGGAATCGAAATTGAGCTTCGCGTCGAGCGCGATCACCCGCCCGTCGCCGGTGACGATCAGCGGATTGATCTCGGCGAGCGACGCGTCGGTCGCGTCGAAGCAGCGGTAGAGGCCGGTCAGCATCGCTCGCGCCTGCGAAATGCTCGCCTCGGGGATCCCGATCTTTCGCGCGACGTCGTCGGACTGGGCGTCGGTCAGCCCCTGCATCGGATCGACGAACACGCGCAGGATCTTCTCCGGCGTCTTCGCGGCGACCTCCTCGATGTCCATCCCGCCCTCCGAGCTCGCGATCAGGCACACGCGCTGCGTACCGCGATCGACGACCATGCCGACGTAGAGCTCCTTGCGGATGTCGGCGCCTTCCTCGATCAGCAGGCGCCGGACCTTCTGGCCCTGCGGCCCCGTCTGGTGCGTGACGAGCTGCATCCCGAGAATGCGGCCCGCGAGATCGCGCACCTCGTCGAGCGAGCGTGCGAGCTTGACCCCGCCGCCCTTGCCGCGTCCGCCTGCGTGGATCTGCGCCTTCACCACCCAGACGTCGCCGCCGAGCGATCGCGCCGCCGCGACGGCCTCGTCGACCGAAAACGCAGGAATGCCGCGCGGCGTCGTCATGCCGAATTTGCGAAAGATCTCCTTGCCCTGGTATTCGTGGATCTTCACGCCTGTTCCTCCTGCGCATTGCGCACTGCCGAGGCCCGATACCACTTCGGATAGTAGCGGCGGACCGTCTCGGTCGTCGTTTCGAGCGCGTGGCAGCGGTCGAGCTGGAACGGCTTCGACTCGCCCTCGTCCTCGCGCCGCAGCCCCGCCATCATCTGGATGGCTGCGGTGGGAAGCGACCCCAGAAGCTCCGTCACGTGCGAGCAGCCGTGGACTCCTCCCATGTCGTCGTGCAGCCGCTTGCGAAAGCCCTGGACCAGGTTCGCCCCGATCAGCTTCGCATACGCGGCCTCGATGCGGTCGCAGACATCCGGGTAGGGCATCGCGACCGTGCGCACCTCGATCGCATGGATCACGAAGGCGGCGTCGATCGTCACGCGCGCGTACATGTCGTGCACCGCCTCGCGCGCCGGACGCAGCCCCGTCAGCAGCTCGAAGTCGTGGTCCTTGGCGTCGACGAGATGCGCGTCGACGTCGAACAGGCCGTCGTCACGGCGATAGCAATCGTACGTGATGCTGCGCTGGTGAAGGCGCTGGCGTGGAACGGAGGAGTCGGGGAGCGACATTGGGAGCTCGAGACGATCGGGTGCGGGGAAGGCTCTCGCCGCAGACCGCGCGTGCCGGCGGCGGCTGCGGCTGGTGTCGCTACAATGGCGCCCGCGAAAGCCCATTTTACGATGCGCGTCGCCGGCGTCGCAACCGGACGCCGCCCGCGCGGCCTTGCGGATCGGAGTCCTCGCATGTCCTTCGTACTCGCTCTCGACCAGGGCACGACGAGCTCCCGAGCGCTCGTCTTCGACCGAGCCGGAGCCGTCAAAGCGGTCGCGCAGCAGGAGTTCCGGCAAATCTTTCCGCACCCGGGCTGGGTCGAGCACGATGCCGCCGAGATCTGGGCGACGCAGTCCGGTGTGCTGTACGAGGCGCTCGCGCGCGCCGGCCTCGGTGCGCGCGACATCGCGGCGATCGGCATCACGAACCAGCGCGAGACGACGCTCATATGGGAGCGCGCAACCGGCCGCCCGATCGCCAACGCGATCGTCTGGCAGGACCGCCGCACCGCGCCGCAGTGCGACGCGCTGCGCGCAGCGGGGCACGCGGAAACGATCGCGCGCAAGACGGGTCTCGTGCTCGACGCGTATTTCTCCGGCACGAAGTTGCGCTGGCTGCTCGACAACGTTCCCGGCGCCCGCGAGCGTGCGATGCGCGGCGAGCTCGCCTTCGGCACCGTCGACACCTGGCTCGTCTGGAACCTGACGCAGGGCGCGGCGCACGTCACCGATGCGTCGAACGCGAGCCGCACGATGCTCTTCGACATTCGCGCCGGCGATTGGGACGACGAGCTTCTCGCGCTCTTCGACGTCCCGCGCTCGATGCTTCCGCGCGTCGTGGCCTCGTCGGGGGTCTGCGCGCAAGCGAAGGTCGGCGACGTGGACGTTCCGATCGCCGGAATCGCCGGCGATCAGCAGGCGGCGCTCTTCGGACAGGCATGCCATCAGCCCGGGCTCGCGAAGAACACTTACGGCACGGGCTGCTTCCTGCTGATGAACACCGGCGGCACTGCCGTCGCGTCGGCGAACAACCTGGTGACGACCGTCGCATGGCAGCGCGAGGGAAAGACCGACTATGCGCTCGAGGGGAGCGTCTTCATCGGCGGCGCCGTCGTGCAGTGGCTGCGCGACGGATTGAGGATCGTGCGCTCCGCGGCCGAGATCGAGACGCTCGCGGCGAGCGTTCCGGACAACGACGGCGTCTACTTCGTTCCGGCATTCGCCGGACTCGGCGCTCCGCATTGGGACGCCTACGCGCGCGGCGCGATGTTCGGCCTGACGCGCGGGACCACCGCTGCCCACCTCGCGCGCGCCGCGCTCGAGTCGATCGCGTTCCAGAGCGCGGAAGTGCTGGACGCGATGCAAAAGGACGCGGCGATCACGCTCACCGAGCTGCGCGTCGACGGCGGTGCGACGGCGAACAACCTGCTGATGCAGTTCCAGGCGGATCTGCTCGGCGTTCCGGTCGTGCGTCCGAAGGTGCTGGAGACCACCGCGCTCGGTGCGGGTTATCTCGCGGGCCTCGCGGTGGGCTATTGGAAGGATGCGGCGGATGTAGCGGCGAACTGGCAGCAGGACCGCGTCTTCGAGCCCGGGATGAAGCGCGAGCGAGTCGCGGAGCTCGCTGCCGGCTGGCGAAGGGCGGTCGAGCGCGCGAAGCACTGGGCGGAGTGAGATTCGAAGTGAGACACCGCCAGACGCGCCGTTGCGGCGGTCATCGCCGTGACAAGGGCGATGCCCAAGGGGCGGTGGTCGCCGCGAGGATCCCGCGCGTGGGCGATCTCCAGTCCACCAACGTCTCGGCCGCCAAGGCGCTTGACTTCGGCGATAAACGTGCATATGCTCACAATTACGTGCAGGTACACGTTCGGTGCCTGACACGTTCAGCGCCCGACCCGATGCCGACGAAACCTGCGCCCCCCTCTCCCGCCTGCACCTGCGGGCGTCTGCGCCGCGCCACGCGCGCGCTGACGCAGCTCTACGACGATCTGATGGAGCCCTGCGGGCTTCGCGTCACGCAGTTCTCGCTGCTCAGAACGCTTTCGACGCAGGGCCGGGTGCGCATGTCGGAGCTCGCCAGGACGCTGCTCCTCGACCGCACGGCGCTTTCGCGCACGCTCGATCCGCTGGCCGTCCGCGGCCTCGTCGCCGTCGCCGCCGGGCAGGACGCGCGTACGCGCGAGGTTTCGCTGACGCACGCAGGCGCTCGCGCTCTTCGCAGCGCAATGCCGCATTGGCATCGCGCGCAGTCGCAGGTCGCTGCGCGCATCGGGGCCGACAAGCTCGACGCGTTGATCGCGACGCTCGACGAGGTCGAACAGCTCCACCCCGACCCGGGCGGCGTCGCCCGCTGAGCTCGCTACACAGGGATACGTCATGTCCGCTTCGTCGCGCGCCGATTGGCGCACACCCGCCGTCGTCCTCGTGTGCGGCAGCATCGTCCTCACGATCTCGATGGGGCTGCGGCACGGCTTCGGCCTCTTCCTGCAGCCGATGAGCGCGGACCTGCACTGGGGGCGCGAGACGTTTGCGCTCGCGATCGCCGTGCAGAACCTGGTATGGGGCGTGGTCCAGCCCTTCACCGGCATGCTCGCCGATCGCTACGGCACCGCGAAGGTCGTCGTGATCGGAGCGCTAACCTATGCGCTCGGGCTCTATCTCATGGCGCACGCGGCCACCCCGCTCATGCTGATCATGGGCTGCGGCCTGCTGATCGGCATCGGGCTTTCGGGGCTCACCTACAGCGTGATCGCAGGCGTTCTCGGGCGCGCGTATCCGGCCAAGAAGCGCAGCATGGCGCTTGGCATTTCAGCCGCCGCGGGCTCGTTCGGGCAGTTCGCGCTGGTACCGCTCACGCAGGTACTGCTGTCGCACTTCGGCTGGTACGGAACGCTGCTCGCGTTCGCAGGCATCGGCCTGTTGATGGCGCCGCTCGCGATCCCGCTCGTCGAAAGGAGCGCGAATCACGCGCACGCGTTCAAGCAGTCGGCGGGCGCGGCGATGCGCGAGGCGCTCGCGCACCGCGGCTACCTGCTGCTCACGCTGGGCTTCTTCGTTTGCGGATTCCAGGTCGTGTTCATCGGCGTGCACCTTCCGGCCTACCTCGCCGACCGCGGGATGGCGCCGCACGTGGCGGTGACGGCGCTTGCGCTGGTCGGCCTGTTCAACATCGCCGGCACCTACGGCGCCGGCCTGTTGAGCGCGCGCTTCCCCCGCCGCTACATCCTGTCAACGATCTACTTCCTGCGGAGCGTTGCGATCGCGCTGTTCGTGCTGGTGCCGCTCACGCCGCTCTCTGTCTACGTATTCGCCATCGTGCTCGGCTTCCTCTGGCTTTCGACCGTGCCCACGACCAATAGCCTCGTCGCGCAGATCTTCGGCGTGCGCTACCTCGCTATGCTGACCGGCTTCTCGTTCCTGAGCCACCAGATCGGCAGCTTCCTGGGCGCGTGGCTTGGCGGCAGGCTCTACGACCAGACCGGAAGTTACGACGTCGTCTGGTGGATCGCGATCGCGCTCGGCGTGGTCGCGGGTCTAGTCAACCTGCCGATCGACGAACGCGAGATCAAGCGGCCCGCGGCCGCGGTGGCGTAGCTCGTTCGCGCCTAGTTCGATTTCGCCGTTACCGGCGGCACGACGAGCAGACCCGACAGCGAGTGGATGCTGCTCCTCGCGGCCTCGGCGAGGCGCTGGCCCCATGCGAACGTCTGGGCGCCGATGCCTGCGGGCAGACTTCGCGGAATGCCCGACCCGTGGGGAAGCTCGACGTCGGCCGCGATAAGCGCCTCGACGGCGACGAACGTTCCGTTGGCGAGGGCAACCTCGTCGAGCACGACGTATCCGGCGGTCGGCGCGATGATCTTGCGTCCCGCGAGCTCGGACGCGATCGCGGGAGCATCGGTCGCAAGCGATCGGTCGATCGCGACCAGCCCGGTCAACCTGAGGCAATCCCTTGCCTCGCCGCTCGCCGGGCGAGCGTCGAGCGCGTACACGTTGTCCTGGGACCGGCAGTCCTCAGGCCATTGAACGTGAGCCGCCGGCGTACCGGGCGTCGCGCTGACGACCAGCGCCGCGCGGAAATGCTCGGCACCGTCAACGAGAAGGAGGCTACGCTTCACGATCTCGATCGTGCCGGAGCGATCGCCGCTGAACGGGAGTCCGTCGCCGCTCGTCGCGATGCTCGCCCAACCGTCGTCGGTCACGCGGAGCGTCACGCGCCCCACGTCGAAGTCGGCGCCGAGACCGACTCGCGTCGTCGCGAGCAGCGCGATTGCCAAGATCGACGCAACGGTGCGCGTCGGCACGGCGCCTCGACGGCGGACTTGGCCGATTCGCTGAGGGCGCATGCCTCATCATAAGCCCGCAGCTAATCGGCCGGGTCCGCCCCTCCCGCATGCGCACCCGCCGTCGCGTTCACAGCGGCGACGCGGGCGGCAGCGAATCGGCGGCGATGCGGTCGACCGCGTCGGTGATGATCGTGTCGATGTCCCAGCTCGCGAGCTCGGCCACGCGCGCCGGGTCGTTCGGCGTGAAGCAGAGCACGCGAAAGCCGGACGTGCGGATCTTCCGCACGATATCGGCGGTGAGGCCGTCGTGGTGCACGACGGTCGCGATGCAATCGAGATGCCGCAGGCGATCCTTCCAATCGGCCGGAACCGCGTCGAGCAGCAGCGCGCGCGGGATCTCCGCGACCGCATCGCGCGCGGCGACGAGCGAGGCCTCGGAAAACGACGAGAGCAGCGGAGGCGTGTCCGCGTCGCGCCACAGCGTCGCAGCGTCGAGGGCAATCGCGGCGCCGGTTTCCCGCTCGCGCCCGGGCATCGGCTTGATCTCGACGTTGCAGTGCACGCCGTGCGCGCGAGTCCACCGCGCGATCGACGCGAACGTAGGCAGCGGCTCGCCCGCGTACTTGGCCGAGTGCCAGCCCCCCGCGTCGAGGCGCGACAGCTCGCGCCACGGCAGCGCGTCCGCGCGGCCGTGGCCGCTGGTCGTGCGCTCCAGCGTCGCGTCGTGCAGCAGAAACGACACATTGTCGGCGGCGAGCTTCACGTCGAACTCGACCATCCGATAGCCGTGCGCGTAACCGACGCGCATCGCCGTCAGCGTGTTCTCCGGGGCGACCTTGCCCGCTCCGCGGTGAGCGACGAGCCGCGGATAGGGCCAGGTTTGCGCGATCGTTGCCGTCATCTCTTCGATGTCCTCGTGCGCAGTCTTGCGCCGCCGAGAATGTACACCGGCGTCCCGGCGCTGGCGAGCCGAATGACGCCGGTCGCCGCTCGCCCGATTCGGGCTATACTGCACGCCGAACTCGGCGGGGGCACACCCGGGCAGCCGAGAAATTACAGGAGGGCTCCATGCGTCTCAGACTACTCGGCGCCACGCTGGCCGCCGTCGGCATCCTGTGCGCTCCGGCCGCGCAAGCGCAGACCGAAATCCAGTGGTGGCATTCGATGACGGGCAAGCTCAACGACAAGGTCGACGAGATCGCCGCCAAGTTCAACGCGTCGCAGTCCGAGTGGAAGGTCATGCCGGTCTTCAAAGGCCAGTACGACGAATCGATGACCGCGGCAATCGCCGCGTACCGTGCCGGCAATCCGCCGCAGATACTGCAGGTGTTCGAAGTCGGCACCGCCACGATGATGTCCGCGAAGGGCGCGATCAAGCCGGTCTACCAGCTGATGAGCGAATCCGGCGAGAAGTTCGACCCGAAGGCGTTCGTCGGTGCCGTCTACGGCTACTACGCCGACACGAAGGGCCAGCTCCTCTCGATGCCCTTCAACAGCTCGACGCAGGTTCTGTACATCAACAACGATGCGTTCAAGAAGGCCGGTCTCGATCCGAAGAGTCCGCCGAGGACCTGGCCCGAGATGGCGCAGGCGATGGAGAAGCTCAAGGCGAGCGGCGCGGCATGCGCGTTCACCACGGGCTGGCAGTCGTGGGTGCAGCTCGAGAGCTTCAGCGCGTGGCACAACGTACCGTTCGCGAGCGAGCAGAACGGTTTCGGCGGAATGAACCCCAAGCTGGAGTTCAACGGCCCGCTCCAGGTGAAGCACATCCAGAACCTCGCCGACTGGGGCAAGAAGGGATTGTTCACGTACAAGGGCCGCAAGGACGAACCGCTCTCATCCTTCTACAGCGGCGAATGCGCGATGATCACCACTTCGTCCGGCTCGTACTCCAACATCAAGGCGAACGCGAAGTTCGACTGGAGCGTCGCGACGCTGCCGTACTATCCGGACGTCGCCGGCGCGCCGCAAAACACGATCATCGGCGGCGCGACGTTGTGGGTAATGAACCAGAAGGACCCGAAGGTCTACAAGGGCATCGCCAAGTTCTTCACGTTCCTCTCGTCGCCCGAAGTGCAGGAGGACTGGCACGAGTCGACGGGATACGTTCCGATCACGCTGGCCGCCTACGAGCTCGCGAAGAAGAAGGGCCTCTATGAGCAACGGCCGGGCTTCGACACGGCGATCAAGGAGCTCAACAACAAGCCGCCCACCCCCAACTCGAAGGGAATCCGCCTCGGCAACTTCGTGCAGATCCGCAACATCATCGACGAAGAGCTCGAATCGGTGTGGAGCGGCCAGAAGACCGCCAAGGTTGCGCTCGATTCGGCTGTCTCCCGCGGCAACGCCGAGATCGAGCGCTTCCGCAAGGCCAACCAGTAAGAAGCCGGCAACGAGTGTGGCGGGCGGCGCGAAGCCGTCGTCCGCCGCCAGGCGGCGCTCGACCCGCCTCCCCGCGCAGCCAACCGATCCTCGAGCCATGGAAAAGCGCGTCGTCTGGCGGTCATCGTGGCTGCCCTATGCGCTCGTCGCGCCCCAGATCGTCATCACGATCGTGTTCTTCTTCTGGCCCGCGAGCCAGGCGGTGTGGCAGTCGATGCTGCTGCAGGACGCGTTCGCGGCCAATGTTCAGTTCGTGTGGTTCGACAACTTCGTCGAGCTGTTTCGCGACCCGCGCTACCTCGCGTCGTTCCGCGTCACGGCAGTGTTCTCGGTGCTCGTAACGGTGATCGGTCTGTCGCTCGCACTTCTGCTCGCGACGTTCGCCGACCGCGTCGTGCGCGGCGGCGGACTGTACAAGACCCTCCTGATCTGGCCGTATTCGGTCGCCGCGGCCGTGGCGGCGGTACTCTGGGTTTTCCTGCTCAATCCGACGCTCGGCGTGCTCACGCACGTGCTGCGCGCGATGGGCGTCGAGTGGAATTACCTGCTCAACGCACGGCACGCGCTGATCCTCATCGTCGTCGCCGCGGTGTGGAAACAGATCAGCTACAACTTCCTGTTCTTCCTGGCCGGATTGCAGTCGATCCCGCGCTCGCTGATCGAGGCCGCGGCCATCGACGGCGCCGGACCGGGTCGACGCTTCTGGACGGTCGTCTTTCCGCTGCTCTCGCCTACGACTTTCTTCCTGCTGGTCGTCAACGTCGTCTATGCGTTCTTCGACACGTTCGCGATCGTCGACGCATCCACAGCGGGCGGCCCCGTCGACGCAACGACGATCCTCGTCTACAAGGTCTGGCGTGACGGCACGCAGGCTCTCGACCTCGGCAGCTCGAATGCGCAGTCGGTGGTGCTCATGCTGATCGTCATCACGCTCACCGTCATCCAGTTTCGCTTCATCGAGCGGAAGGTGAACTACTGATGGTTGAACGCCGCCCGCTCTTCGCCGTAGCGAGCCACCTGATCCTTATCGCGGGAGTCGCGATCGTGGCGCTCCCGCTATACGTCGCGTTCGTCGCGTCGACGCTGTCTTTCGACCAGGTGACCACGGTGCCGATGCCGATGCTGCCGGGCGCCGAGGCGATCAACAACTACGCCACCGTGCTTGAACACGGCAGCGGGCTCGCCTCGCGAGCGCCCGTGGAACGAATGATGTGGAACAGCCTCGTCATGGCGCTGGTCATCGCGATAGGCAAGATCACAATCTCGATGCTCTCCGCATTCGCGATCGTGTATTTTCGATTTCCGCTCCGGCGAACCTTCTTCTGGCTGATCTTCGTCACGCTGATGCTGCCGGTCGAGGTGCGCATCTTCCCGACTTACAAGGTCGTCTCGGACCTCGGGCTGATCGACACCTATGCCGGCCTCACGCTGCCGCTCATCGCTTCGGCGACGGCGACATTCCTGTTCCGCCAGTTCTTCCTCACCGTGCCCGAGGAACTCGCCGAAGCCGCGCGCATCGACGGCGCCGGACCGATGCGCTTCTTCCGCGACGTCCTGTTCCCGCTTTCGCGCACGAACATCGCCGCGCTGTTCGTCATCATGTTCATCTATGGCTGGAATCAGTATCTCTGGCCGCTGCTGATCACGACGCAGGAAAACATGTACACGGTCGTGATCGGCATCAAGCGGATGATGGCGGGCGGCGACCAGGCGACCGAGTGGCAACTCGTCATGGCGACCGCCATGCTGGCATTGCTCCCGCCGGGGATCATCGTGATCGCCATGCAGCGCTGGTTCGTCAAAGGCCTGGTCGACGCTGAGAAATGAGACAGCCATGACCCCCACCGATCGCTAGACATGGCTACCGTCGAGTTCCGGAACGTCTTCAAGCAGTACGGCACCATCGAGGTGATCCACGGCATCGACATGCAGATCGCCGACGGCGAGTTCGTCGTGATCGTCGGCCCCTCGGGCTGCGGCAAGTCGACGCTCCTGCGGATGGTGGCGGGACTCGAGGAGGTCACGCGCGGCGAGATCGCGATCGGCGCGAGCGTGGTCAACGACCTCGAGCCGAAGGATCGCGACATCGCGATGGTGTTCCAGAACTACGCGCTCTACCCGCACATGTCGGTGCGCGAGAACATGGCGTACGGGCTCAAGATCCGCCGGATGGCGCCTTCCGAGATCGACGCGCGCGTGCAGCGCGCCGCCGAAATCCTCGAGCTGCGGCCGTTCCTCGATCGCAGGCCCCGAGCGCTGTCGGGAGGACAGCGTCAGCGGGTCGCCATGGGCCGCGCGATCGTTCGCGAGCCGGCGGTGTTTCTCTTCGACGAGCCGTTGTCGAACCTCGACGCCAAGCTCCGGGTGCAGATGCGCGTGGAGCTGCAGGCGCTCCACCGGCGGCTGCGTACGACGAGCCTATACGTGACCCACGACCAGGTCGAGGCAATGACGCTCGCGCACCGGATGATCGTGATGAACTCCGGCCGCGCCGAGCAGATCGGCGCGCCGATCGAGGTCTATGCGAAGCCCGCCACGACGTTCGTCGCCGGGTTCATCGGGTCGCCGCCGATGAACCTGATCCCCTGGCAGGCGGGCGGGCGCGACGTGCTGCTGGGCGTGCGTCCCGAGCACCTCGAGCCCTGCGCGCCGTCGGCGGCGATGCTGACCGCCGAAGTGGACCTCGTCGAGCCGCTGGGCGCGGACACGCTCGCGCACGGACACGTGAACGGCACGCGCGTGATCGCTCGGCTCCCCGCGTCCACACCCGTCACCGAGGGCCCGCTGCCGCTCGGCTTCGCGCCCGCGAACCGCCACTACTTCGACGCGACCTCGGGCGCGCGCCTCGAGGCCTGAAGCATCTTCCGGCCGCAAGCCGCATCGCCGGTCCTCGGCCGCCTCGCCGTTGCCTCCCGGCTCTGTCGCTCGGGCTGATGGTCTCCTGCGCGACCGGTCGCTATCGGATTACCTCATTTGCTTGCAGCAACACCGATTGCGGGATCTTCAGCCCCAGCGCCGCGGCGGTCTTGAGGTTGATGATCAGCTCGAATTCCGTCGGTTGCTCGACCGGAAGATCGCCGGGCCTTGCGCCTCGGAGAATCTTGTCCACCATCGATGCTCCAATCCGCCGTTGCATCGCAAGGAGATTTGCCCCGTAAACCAGCAGACCTCCAGCTGCCGCGTACTGCCGTACTCCATACATCGCGGGCAGACGCAGCTTGGCGGCGAGGGAGATGATGAGCGGCGCTTGTGCGACGAGCATTCCGTCCGGGAACACGACCAGCGCTTGCACACGCTGTTGGGTGAATTCCTCGAACGCGGATGCGATGCTCTTTGGATTCGTTGCGCCGGCAAGGTGAAGCTCGACGTTGAGCTGTCGCGCTGCCGATTCGATAACGCGCAAGGACGGCTTGTGCGCTTGGTTATCCGGGTTCCAAAGTACGCCGACACGGACTGTTTCAGGGACCGTCTCCCTGAGCAACTCGAGGTACTTTGCGCGCAGTTCGAGGCCGCTGTGCGTCCAGCCAGTGACGTTGCCGCCGGGCCGGGCGAGACTGGCAACGATGCCACTCCCCACGGGATCTGCAGTAAAGCCGATGACGATCGGTATGGTGCCGGTCGCTTTCTTGGCGGCCAAGGCCGCTGGCGTGCTCCACGTGGCGATCAGGTCCACTTGGTCGCGGACAAGGTCGGCAGCGAGCGCGGATAGATCTTCGGTCCTGCCGTTCGCGAAACGGGCTTCAACTTGAAGGTTCTCGCCTTCGATCCAACCGAACTGTCGGAGACCCTGGCGCAACGCATTCACGTACACGGTGTCGGCGACGGCCGAGCCCTGGTCCAGGAACCCGATTCGTCGGATATTTCCGGAGGGGCGATCAGCGGCGCGTGCTGGGAGCGCCAGGAGAAACCCGACAAGCGCACGAAGCGCTTGCCTCCGACTTGCGACTGATATCGCTTCGGCCGGTGTTCCAGTGAGGGGCATCGTCAGTCGGCAGCGCCCGGATGCGGGACTGAAACGGCAGGCACTTCGCCGTACGGGAGCTTCGTGCGCTTGCCGGCGAGCAGCGTGTAGGCCGTCGGCACCACGAAAAGCGTCAGCAGCGTGCCGAACGTCATCCCCCCGACGATCACCCAGCCGATCTGCGTGCGCGATTCGCCGCCTGCGCCGGTGGCGAGCGCGAGCGGCACCGCGCCGAGCACCATCGCCCCGGTCGTCATCAGGATCGGACGCAGCCGCAGCGTCGAGGCGTCGATGACCGCGTCGATCAGCTTCTCGCCTTTCGCGCGGAGCTGGTTCGAGAACTCGACGATCAGGATCCCGTGCTTGGTGATGAGGCCGACGAGCGTCACGAGCCCGACCTGGCTGTAGATGTTGAGCGTGCCTCCGGCGAGCCATAGCGTGAACAGCGCGCCAGTCATCGACAGCGGCACCGAGAGCATGATGACGAACGGATGGATGAAGCTCTCGAACTGCGCCGAGAGCACGAGGTAGATGAACATCAGCGCCAGCACGAACGTGAAATAGATCTCGCCGCCCGAGGAGCGGAACTCGCGCGACTGGCCGTCGAGGTCGGTCTGCGCGGTGGCCGGCAGCACGCGGGCGGCGGCGGCGTTCATCGCCTCCAGCGCTTCGCCGATCGCATATCCCGGCGCAAGGGTGGCCGTCACCTTGACCGCCCGCAGCCGGTTGAAGTGGTTGAGCGACTGCGGCGCGACGCCTTCGCGCACCTCGACCAGGTTCGAAAGCTGGACCATGCTGCCGTCGCGGGCGCGCACGTAGGCGTCGCTGATGTCGGCGGGCGTCGTGCGATCGAGCGGCGCGACCTGAACGATCACGTCGTACTGCTCGCCGTCGCGCTTGAAGCGCGTCACCTGCCGGCCGCCGAGCATCGTCTCGAGCGTGCGGCCGACGGTGTCGACGCCGATGCCCATGTCGGAGAGCTTGTCGCGATTGATGTTGACGCGCACCTCTGGCGTGTTGAGCCGCAGGTCGATCTGCAGGTTCTGGACGCCGGGATACTTGCGCGCCTCCTCGAGGAAGCGGTCGACGACGCGCTGGAGCTCCGGATACGGCACCTGCGACATCACGACGTACTCGACGGGCGTCGAGCGGAACGACTGCCCGAGCGAGGGCGGGTTGATCGGAAAAGCGATCGCGCCTGGGATCGACGCGAGCCTCGGCCGGAGCTCCTCGGCGATCTGCTGCTGCTTTTTCTTGCGCTCCTCCCACGGCTTGAGGCGCAGGATCGCGTTGCCGTCGACCACCGTCGGAAAGCCGGCGATGGCCGTGTAGGCCGCGGCCTCGGGGATCGTCGCGTAGAAGTCCTCGATCGGCTTGATCTGGTCGGCCGTGTGCTGCGGCGTCGATCCTTGCGGCGCCGTGACGAGCCCGAACACGATCCCGCGATCCTCGATCGGCGAGAGCTCCGACTTGAGCAGCGAGAAGAAGAGCGCGCCGAGCGCGGCGATGACGAACCACAGAACGACCACCAGCCAGCGGGTGCGCAGAGTCGCGGCGAGCGCGCTGCGATACCCCTGCGTCATCGCGCCGAGGAACGACTCGATCCGGTTGTAGATCCACGAGTGGCGCTCCTGGTGCTTGAGCAGCACCGAGCACATCATCGGCGAGAGCGTGAGCGCGATGAAGCCCGACACCAGCACCGCGCCGGCGAGCGTCAGCGCGAACTCGATGAACAGCCGCCCGGTGCGGCCCGTGGCGAACGCGAGCGGCGCGAACACCGAGGCGAGCGTCAGCGTCATCGCGATGATCGCGAATCCGATCTCCTGCGCGCCGACGATCGCCGCCTTCATCCGGGGGATTCCCTCTTCGATGTGCCGGTGGATGTTCTCGAGCATTACGATCGCGTCGTCGACGACCAGGCCGATCGCGAGCACCATCGCGAGGAGCGTCAGCGTGTTGACGGTGAAGCCGAACAGGTACATGAGGCCGAACGCGCCGACGAGCGACACGGGGATCGTCACGATCGGGATCAGCGTCGCGCGAAGGCTGCGGAGGAAGAAGTAGATGACGAGCACGACGAGGACGATCGCCTCGCCGATCGTCTCGAACACCGACTTGATCGAGCGATCGATGAACAGCGACGTGTCGTAGGCGACGACGAGCTTCATTCCGGGCGGAAGGCTCTCGTTCATCCTGACCACCTCCGCCCGGACCGCGTTCGAGAGATCGAGCGGATTCGCCACCGCCTGCTTGATCACGCCGACGTTGAGCGACGAGTTTCCGTTGAAGCGCGAGACGACTCGCTCGTCGACGGGCCCGATCTCGGCGACGCCGACGTCCCTGATCCGGACCGGATAGCCGGCGACATTGGCGACGATCAGGTTGTTGAATTGCTCGGGCAGCCGCACGTCGGTCTCGGCGACGACCGTGAACTCGCGGGCCGACGACTCGATGCGCCCCGCGGGAATCTCCGCGTTCTGCCGGCGGATCGCGTCCTCGACGTCCTGGACCGTCAGCCTGTAGGCGGCCAGCCGCATGCGGTCGAGGTTGATGCGCATCGATACCTGGCGCTCGCCGAAGATGCGGACGTCGGCGGCGCCCGGAAGCACCGAAAGACGCGGTTGCACGTAGCGCTTCACGTAGTCGGAGGCTTCGAGCGCCGTGAGCGACCCGGCCTGCACCGCGATGTAGATGATCGGCTGCGAATCCGCTTCGACTTTCGCGATGATCGGCTCGTCGATCGTATCGGGCAGCTTCCCCCGCGCGCGCGCCACCTTGTCGCGGACGTCGGCCGCCGCGGAATCCGGGTCGCGCTTCAGCGTGAAGCGGACGTTGATCCGGCTCGACTCCGATCGACTCTGCGACGTCATCACCTCGACGCCCTCGATGCCGGCGAGCGAATCCTCGAGCGGCTTCGTCACCTGCGACTCGACGACCTCGGCGGACGCCCCGCGATAGGTGACCGAGACGCTGACGACGGGCTCGTCGATACGCGGATACTCGCGCACGGGAAGCCGCGTGTACGAAATGAGCCCGACCAGCAGGATGATGAGCGAAAGCACCGTCGCGAAGACGGGCCGCCTGATGCAGATCTCCGGAAGCGTCATCGCTGTCTCGCGCCGGGATCGCTACGACTTCGGCGGCGGCGGCGGGACGTTGCTCTCGGCCTTCGCCGGAGAAGCAGCCTTTGCGGAGGGTTTGGCCGGCGGCGTCTGCGCGGCGAGGGGAGCGGAAGATGGCGTCGGCGCCAGCGCAGCAGGCGGGGCCGTCCTGGGCGCGGCAATCGTCGCTCCGGGCGACCCGAACGTCACCAGCGTGCCGTCGCGAATCTTGAGCTGGCCCGCGACGACGACGGTGTCTCCCGGGGCGACTCCCTTGAGGATCTCGACGCGGCTGTCGCGCCGCAGACCGACTTCGACCCGGGTGCGCACGGCCTTGCCGTCGACCACGCGGAACACGTACTGGTCCTCGCCCTGTGGAACGAGCGCCTGCTCGGGCAGCACGAGCGTGTCCTGCGCTTCGCGGGTGATCAGCTTCACCCGCGCGAACATGCCCGGCCGCAGCGTCGTGTCCGGATTCTTGACGAGAGCGCGGATCACAATCGCGCGCCCCGCCGCGTCGACCAGCGGATTGATCGCGGTGACGTTGCCGTGATGCGTGTTGCCCGGCAACGCGTCGAGCGCGACTTCGAGCGTCTGCCCGACCTGCACCTGTTTCAGGTAGATCTCGGGAACGCGGAAGTCGACCTTCAGCGGATCGATCGACTCGAGGTTGACCATGTCCTGGCCTTCCTTCACGTAATCGCCGATCGACACCGAGCGCAGCCCGATGATTCCGGAGAACGGTGCGCGTATTTCGGTTTTCGCGAGACGCGCCGCGGCGAGCGCCTCTGCGGCCTCGGCAACCTTGAGATTGTTCTCGGCTTCGTCGCGGGCCTGGCCCGAGATGAACCCCTGCTTCTGAAGGTCGATCGCGCGCTCGTACTTCGACTTTGCGAGCGTGAGATTGGCCTTCGACTGCTGGACCTCCGCTTCGTTGATCGCGGGATCGAGCTTCACCAGCACAGCGTTCTTCGCCACCGGCCGGCCTTCGTCGAATCCGATCTTCACCACGCGGCCTGCGACCTCGGGGCGCAGCGTGACCGACTCGTCGGAGCGCAGGCTCCCCACCGCCGTGATCATCTGCGGCATGGGCGCCGTGGCTGCCGTCACGACCTCCACGGCCACCGCGGCCGGGGCGCTCTTCTCCGGCGCTTGCGCCCCTGCGATCGACGCCTCCTTGGCGGCAGCATCGCGGCGCTGCATTCCGAACCAGTAACCGCCACCCGCTGCGACGGCGACTGCGAGAAGGGCGATGGGCGCGACGACCGATGTTTTCATTTCCACTTCAGACGACAGAATTTCGCGCCGCATGCAGCAACGCGGAGATTATGCTCCGGCCGGAAACACGCGGCAAACTACGCCGCGCCCCCGAGGAGCCAGCCACCCCGATCGCGGGCGCGTTCCGCCGGAGCCAACTGTTAGAATTCCCCCGATCCGGTTCGAGTGCGCCGGCCCTTGCGCCGGGCACCGATCAGGTCGCCGGATTTCACGTCTTTTCCGATCATAAATGATTCGAACCCGATTTTCCGAATTGATCGCAGCCGCCGCGATTGCGTTGTCGCTCGCGTCACTTGCGGGCGCGCAGCCGCCTGCCGCGTATCCGGCGAAACCCGTCAAGCTGGTGATTCCGTTCCCTCCCGGGGGTCCGCTCGACGTCGTCGGGCGTGCGATCGCACAGAAGCTGACCGACGCCTGGGGACAGAGCGTTGTCGTCGACAACCGGCCCGGAGCAGGCGGCAACATCGGCGCCGACCTCGTCGCGAAATCGCCTCCGGACGGCTACACGATCCTGATGGGCGCGCTGTCGACGCACGCGGTGAACCCGAGCCTCTACGCGAAGATGCCGTACGACGCGATCGCCGACTTCGCGCCGATCACGCTCGTCGCCGTGACTCCGAACGTGCTGGTCGTCAATGCATCGCTGCCCGTCAATTCGGCGAAGGAGTTCATCGCGTACGCGAAAGCCAACTCCGGAAAGCTCGCGTTCGGTTCCGGCAGCAACGGCAGCGCCGGACATCTCGCCGGCGAGCTGTTCAAGGTCGACACGGGTACCGACAGCACGCACGTCCCGTACAAGGGCGGCGCGCCGGCAACGCAGGCGCTGCTCGCGGGAGACACGCAGTTCATGTTCGACAATCTGGCGAATGCGATGCCGCAGGTGAAGGCTGGCAAGCTCAAAGCGCTCGCCGTCACGACGGCGGAACGCTCGAAGCTCGCTCCGGAGTTGCCGACGATGGCGGAGGCGGGCCTCGCGGGCTTCGACATCTCGACGTGGTTCGGGCTGTTCGCTCCGGCCGGCACGCCGCAGGACGTCATCGCCAAGTGGAACGCGGAGGTCGCGAAGATTCTCAACTCGCCGGAGATGCGCGAGAAGCTGATCGCCCAGGGCGCCGAGCCGTCGCCGGACACGCCCGAGCAGTTCGCCGCGTTCGTGAAGAGCGAGATCGCGAAATACGCAAAGATCATCAAGGCATCGGGCGCAAAGGTCGATTGAAATCGCGAGTTTGCGGAGCGGGAGTCGCCGTTCCGTTCGACACAACTGGAGGAGCCATGAAACAACGCCTGCTGCGCGCCGTAGCGGCGCTCGCCGGGGTTGCAGCGATTGCGGTGGCCTCGCCGGCGGACGCGCAGGCGCCCGCCTACCCGGCGAAGGCGATTCGCCTCGTCGTGCCCTTCCCGCCCGGCGGGGCGACCGACATCATCGCGCGCGCGGTTGCGCAGAAGCTCGGCGAGACGTGGGGACAGAGCATCGTCGTGGACAACCGTCCGGGGGCGGGCGGCAACATCGGTACCGAGCTCGTCGCGAAGGCGGCCCCCGACGGCTACACGCTCGAGATGGGAACGGTCGGTACGCACGCGATCAATGCGAGCCTCTATCCGAAGATCTCGTTCGACAACGTCAAGGATTTCGCGCCGGTCATTCTCGTCGCCGGCGTTCCGAACGTGCTGGAGGTCACTCCGTCGCTGCCGGTCAACTCGGTGCAGGAGCTGATAGCGTACGCGAAGGCGAATCCGGGCAAGCTGAACTTCGCCTCATCCGGCAATGGCACGTCCATCCACCTGTCGGGTGAGCTCTTCAAGGTGATGACGGGCGTGCAGATGACGCACGTTCCGTACAAGGGAAGCGCGCCGGCGTTGAACGACCTGATCGCCGGGCAGGTGCAGTTGATGTTTGACAACCTCCCGCCGTCGCTGCCGCAGATCAAGGCCGGAAAACTCCGCGCACTGGCCGTGACGTCGGCCACCCGCGCGCCGGCGTTGCCCGACGTTCCGACGGTCGCAGAGGCCGGGCTCCCGGGATTCGAGGCATCGTCGTGGTTCGGCCTGTTGGCGCCCGCCGGGACGCCGCCCGCGATCATTGCGAAGATCAACGAGGAGGTCGCCAGGTGGCTCGCCTCGCCCGAGGGCAAGGAAAAGCTCGCCTCGATCGGGGCGAACGCCGCCGGCGGATCGCCCGAGGACTTCGCGCGCCACATTCAGGCCGAGACGGCCAAATGGGCGAAGGTCGTCAAGGAGTCGGGCGCGAAGGTGGATTGACGCGCGCCGCGCACCGCCCTCTCCCGGTCATTCGGTGGGCTGCCCCATCGCCTCGAAAATCTGGCGCAGCTGCGGGGTCATCGTGATTCCCAGCGTTCGGCCCGACGGGAGCTTGCGCCTGAACCACTGGTCGTAGATTCGCGCGAGCTCGCGCGTCTCGGCCAGCCTTTCGAACGTGCGCTTCACGAGGGCGTCGAACTCGGGATCGCTCTTCCTGTACACGATGCCGTACGGGTCGTAGGACAGAAAGTCGCCGAGAACGACGTAGTCCTGCGGGCGCTTCGACTCCACCGCGGTAGCGGTGAGCACGACGTCGTCGCCGGCCCAGGCGTCGGCCTTGCCGGTGTCCACCGCCTCGAATGCCTGCGCATTGTCGCGAACCACCATCACATTCATGCCGAGGCTTTCCTTCTGATTGATCGCCTTGAGCGCCGCTTCGTTGGTGCTTGCCTCCGTGACGACGACGGTGCGCCCCTTGAAGTCGCGGTACGACTTGAACTTGCCGGAGCGCTTGGCGAGCAGCTTCGTTCCGCTGACGAAAATAATCGGCGAGAACGCGACCTGCTTCTGCCGCTCCGCGTTGTTGGTCGTCGTTCCGCACTCGAGGTCGACCGCGCCGTCCGCCACAAGGGCGATGCGGTTCTGCGGATTGACCGACACGTACTTCACCTGAATCGTATCGTCGCCCAACTCGCCGCGAACATCCTCGACGATCTCCATGCACAGATCGATCGAGTAGCCAATGGGCGTGCGACCGTTCAGGTAGGAGAACGGCACCGAGGCGTCGCGGAATCCGATCGTGATCGCCCTGGTGCTCTTGACCTTCTGCAAGGTTCCCGTGAGCTTCACGACGCCTATCGCGTCCTGCGCCGCAGCGGACGTCGCGAGCGCGCACGCGACGCAGGCAATCAGCACGGCGCCTCCAAGCTTGCGAATCGACATGATCATCGCTCCATCCTCCTCGTCGACGCGTGCACCGCCTTCGTCACGCGCGCCACACGGCCCGGGCGAGAGTCGCCCATCCTGCAAGAAACGCGACGCCTCCGACCGGCGTGACGACGCCGAACGCGGCCACACCCGTCACTACCAGCAGATAGAGACTGCCGGAAAACAGCGCGATCCCGGCGACGAAGAGCCACGCTGCGACGACGAGCCCGCGGGATGCGGGCGTTGCTCGCATCAGCAATCCCACTCCGAACAGCGCCAATCCATGCCATGCGTCGTACTGGACCGCCGTCTGCCAGACGGCGAGTCGCTCCGGACCGACTTGTCTCGCGAGAGTGTGCGCGCCGAACGCACCGGCCGCAACCGCGACGAAAAGCGCGAGCGAAGCGAGAAAGAGGGCGGTCCGGGCGGACATCGGCAAGAGATTCGGATCGCCGGCCGTGAGCTCTCGGGCCGTGGGCCCGCGCGGCGATTCGTCTACAATAGCGCGAACTCATCCACTTGGGACGTCGGTTCATGGCGATCGAGAGAAAGCACGTCGGCAAGCGCCTGGCCGGCCTCGTGATTCACCGCGCGTCCGGCACCGCCTACCTCGCCGGCCAAGTCCCCGACGACCTGACCGCCGACGTCTCCGGCCAGACCCGCCAGGTCCTCGCGCACATCGACGCGCTGCTCGCCGAGGCGGGCTCCGACAAGTCGAAGATCCTGTCCGCCACGATCTACCTCGCCGACATGGCCGACTTCGCGGCAATGAATTCCGTCTGGGAGCAATGGGTCGTTCCGGGGCAGACACCGGCGCGCGCAACGGTCGAGGCGAAGCTCGCCGCCCCGGGATATCGCGTCGAGATCCAGGTCATCGCAGCGACGGCGCCGTCGCTCTAAGACGATGTCGAGCCCTTCCGCCGCCGCCAGGGCCGTGATCTCCGCAACCTCGCGACGCGATGTCGCGAAGGGTCCCTCCGACGCCGCGACGATGCCGGTCACGCGCGAGATGTTCGACGAATGGCTGGTCCAATGCTACGCGCCTGCATCGTTCATTCCCGTTCGCGGCGAGGGCTCGCGCGTGTGGGACCAGGCGGGACGGATGTACATCGACTTCGCCTCGGGCGTGGCGGTCACCGCCCTCGGCCACTGTCATCCGGCGCTCGTTGCTGCGCTCAATGAGCAGGCGGGAAAGCTCTGGCACGTCTCGAACTGGCTCACCAATGAGCCCGCGCTGCGTCTTGCGAAGCGGCTGATCGACGCGACATTCGCCGAGCGGGTGTTCTTCTGCAATTCGGGCGCCGAAGCGAACGAAGCCGCGCTGAAGCTCGCGCGCCGCTACGCGCACGATCGGCACGGCGCAGACAAGATGCGCGTGATCGCGGCGAACAACGCATTTCACGGGCGGACGCTCTTCACGGTGACCGCGGGCGGGCAAGAGAAATACGCGCGCGGTTTCGGCCCGAATCCCGCAGGCATCGTGCACCTGCCTTACAACGACATCGGGGCGCTCGAGCGCGAGTTCGCGGAGCACGGCGCGGACACCTGTGCCGTGCTCCTCGAGCCGATGCAAGGCGAGGGAGGAATGATCCCCGGAACGCCGGAGTATCTGCAAGCAGCGCGCCGCCTGTGCACCGCGCACGGCGCGCTGCTGATCCTCGACGAGATCCAGAGCGGCATGGGCAGGACCGGAGCGCTGTTCTCGTACATGCAGAAGGGCGTGACGCCCGACATCCTCACGAGCGCGAAGGGCCTCGGCGGCGGGTTCCCGGTCGGCGCGATGCTCACGACGACCGAAATCGCCAGCGTGTTCTCGGTCGGCGTTCATGGAACGACCTACGGCGGCAACCCGCTCGCTTGCGCGGTTGCCGGGGCGGTGCTCGACGTCGTGAACACGACCGAGGTGCTCGAAGGCGTCAAGGCGCGGCACGCGCTGTTCGTCGAAGGTCTCAAGGCGATCAACGTCCGCCGCCGCGTGTTCGCCGATATCCGCGGCGAAGGCGTGTGGATCGGCTGCGAGCTCGACGCCCGGTGGAAAGGCAAGGCGATGGACGTCGTCAAGGCGGCCGGCGAATCCGCGCTGCTCGTGCTCGTTGCCGGCCCCGACGTCGTGCGAATCGCACCGTCGCTCGTCATCAGCCTCGACGAGATTCTCGAAGGCCTCGTGCGCCTCGAGACCGCGCTCAATCGCGCGTTGACGTAGCGCGTCCGCCGCCGGCATCGGCATCCGTGTTCTACGTCCGGCCGATCGCCCAGGACGACCTTGCCGCGGTGCTCGCGCTCTCCGAGCACACCGGTGCGGGACTCACGACGCTGCCCGCGAATCGCGACCGATTGTCCGAGCGGATCGCGCGCTCGGTGGCGTCCTTCGCCGGCAGCGCGTCGCGTGCGGATGCGTGCTACGTGTTCGTGCTCGTCGAGGACGGCGCCGAGCGCGTGGTCGGAATCGCGGCGATCGAGGCCGCCGTGGGGCTGAGGGAGCCCTGGTACAACTACCACGTCGGTACTCTCGTCCACGCGTCGCGCGCGCTCGACGTCTACACGGCCGCACCCACGCTGTTCCTGGCCAACGATCACACGGGGCACACCGAGCTTTGCTCGCTCTTCCTCGACCAGGGATATCGGCACGCGAACAACGGTCGGCTGCTCGCGAAGAGCCGGCTGCTGTTCATCGCCGAATTCGGCGATCGCTTCGCCCCGAAGGTGATCGCCGAGCTGCGCGGGAAGCTCGATGCGGACAATCGCAGCCCGTTCTGGGAAGGCCTCGGGCGGCACTTCTTCGCGATGGAGTACTCGACCGCCGACTACCTCACGGGAATCGGGCAGAAGTCGTTCGTCGCCGAGCTGATGCCGCGGCATCCCGTCTATGTGAACCTGCTCCCCGAGTCGGCACGCGCGGTCATCGGCGAGGTGCACGACGACACGCGGCCGGCGCGAACGCTGCTCGAGCAGGAGGGCTTCCGCTACGAAGGCTACGTCGACATCTTCGACGCGGGTCCGACGCTCGAGTGCTTCCGCGACAACATTCACGCGGTGCGCCAGAGCCTCGTCGTCCCGGCAGCGATCGCGGGTCCGAGCCCGTCGGTGCAGACGCAGAACGGGTCGCGCGTCTGGATCGTCGCCAATCGCCGGTTCGAGGATTTTCGTGTGATCCTCGCGGAGGCTCCGGCACGGTTCGCGCGATTTCCGCTCGCGGCCGCGGCCGCAGCGCGACTCGCTGTTGCCGACGGCGACACCGTCCGTGCCGTCCCGCTGTCGCCGAAGGACCGGCGATGACGCTCGACGTCAATTTCGACGGAATCCCCGGCCCGACCCACAACTACTCGGGGCTCGCACGCGGCAACCTCGCGGCGGAGCGAAACGCGCGGCTCGTCGCGAATCCCCGCGAGGCGGCGCTGCAGGGGCTGGCGAAGGCACGCACGCTCGCGGCTCGAGGCTATGCGCAGGCGGTGCTTCCGCCGCACGAGAGGCCCGACGTCGCCGCGCTCCGCGCGCTCGGATTTTCCGGCCGCGACGACGAAGTCCTCGCGCGCGCCGCACGCGAGGCGCCGCAGCTGCTGGCCGCGTGTTCGTCCGCGGCTGCGATGTGGGTCGCCAACGCTGCGACGGTGAGCCCTTCGGCCGACACCGCCGACGGTCGCGTACACCTGACGCCAGCCAACCTCGTTTCGAACTTCCACCGTTCGCTCGAAGCCGCGACGACGACGCGCGTGCTGCGCGCGATCTTCGCCGACGCCGGGCACTTCGAAGTCCACGACCCGCTGCCTGCCGTTCCCCAGTTCGGC
The DNA here is from genome assembly GCA_035541655.1 of Casimicrobiaceae bacterium. Taxonomy (GTDB): domain Bacteria; phylum Pseudomonadota; class Gammaproteobacteria; order Burkholderiales; family Casimicrobiaceae; genus CAIWHR01. The sequence goes on from DATKMY010000049.1 coordinate 28,229, forward strand.
GACGAAGGGGCGGCGAACTTCACGCGTTTCGCGGCGAGCGCGGACGCGCGCGGCGTCGAGCTCTTCGTGTACGGGCGCGCTGCGTTCGACGCCTCGGCGCCCGCTCCGCAGAAATATCCGGCACGACAGACCCGCGAAGCCTCGGCGGCGCTCGCGCGGCGGCACGGGATCGATCCCGCGCATGCGCTGTTCGCGCAGCAGCTCCCCGCCGCGATCGACGCCGGCGTGTTTCACAACGACGTCATCGCCGTCGGCCACGGGGCGCTCCTCTTCTGTCACGAGCAGGCGTGGGTGGCGCAGGACACGGTGCTCGCGGCGCTTCGCGCGAAGCTCGGCCCGGCCTTTGTGCCGATCGTCGTTCCCGCCGTCGCCGTCTCGCTCGCAGACGCCGTCTCGACGTATTTGTTCAACGGCCAGCTGCTGCCGCGCGCCGAGGGCGGTTATCTGCTCGTCGCGCCGGCCGAGTGCAGCGAGAACCCGCGCGTGGCCGCCTATCTCGACGCGCTGCTGCAAGGCGGCGGACCAATCGCTGAAATGGTGACCTTCGACCTGCGGCAAAGTATGAGAAACGGCGGCGGACCCGCGTGCCTGCGCCTGTCCGTCACGCTGAGCGCTGCCGAGCGCGCAGCGATCCCGGCGCGCGTCTTCCTCGACGACGCGCTCGCGGCGGATCTCGACCGCTGGGTGCGCAGGCACTACCGCGACCGGCTGGCTAGCGAAGATCTAGGCGACCCCGCGCTCGTCGACGAATCGCGGCGCGCGCTCGACGAGCTCACGCAGATCCTGAAGCTGCCCGCGGTCTACCCGTTCCAGCTGTAAGCGCAGCGCTGCGGGCGCGCCGGTGACGATGAGGCAACGGGGTCAAGCTTGCGGGCGCATGCATCACCATAAGCCCGCGGGCTTGACCCCGTTGCCTTAACATTCAGGCGTTCTCAGTCGCTCGCGACCGCCGGCATCTCGCGATGCCTTCTCACCGGCGACCACAGAATGGCGCTGGCCACGAGCAGGATTCCGAGCACACCGATCGTCAGGAGCGTTCCGCGCAGACCGATTGCGGTTGCGAGCGCGCCGCCGGCAAGCGATCCGAGCGGCGCCGCGGCGACCGTCAGGAAGCGCATCGTCGCCGTCATCCGGCCGAGCAAGCGGTCAGGCGTGATCGCCTGCCGCAGCGCTAGGTAGTTGATGCCGAAGAGCACGGCACCGAAGTCGAACATCAGCATCGCGCAGCCGAGCATGACTGTCGCGAACCACACCGGCCCCGAGATCAGCCCGAACACCTGCCAGCCGAGCGCGCTCAGCGCGAGACCGTGGACGATGATCGGTCCCACCCCGAAGCGGGTGCACAGCCGCTGCGCGAAAGCGGAAGCAAGCACGCATCCCAAGCCGCCGAACACATAGGCGAGGCCGACCGCGCCCGCCGAAAGGCCGAGGTCGCGGGTCGCGAACAGGATGAGCACGGCGATCTGCATGTGATGAAGGATCTGCCATAGCCCGGCGAGCCACGCGAGCGCGAGCAGCGTCCGGTTGTTCCACACGAGCTTCAATCCCTCGTGGATCTCCTTGGTCACCGACGGGCGCGGACCCGGATGCACGACGTCCTGAGACGCGCGGATCCTGCGCAGCATCAGCGCGGAGGCGAAGAACGCGACGGCGTCGACAATGATCGCGAATGGTGCGGTGACGAGCTGGATCAGGCCGCCGGCGAGTCCCGGACCGACCAACGCCGACGACGTCTCGCCCAACGCGACCTTCGCGTTCGCCTCGACGAGGCGGTTGCGGCCGGCCATTTGCGCGAGCAGCACCTGGTATGCCGCGCCACCGACGACGTTCTGCACGCCGCAGAAAAAGCCGACCGCATACAGGATCTCGATCGACAGCGAATCGGTGAACGCGGCGACGGGGATCGCGAGCAGTGCGAGGCCGCGGCCGATGTCGGCCGCGATCACGATCGGGAGCTTCCGTGCGCGGTCGATCAGCACGCCGGCGTGCAGGCTCACGAGCGCGAACGGCAGCGTCTCGAGCGCGACCAGCACGCCCATCTGCCAGGGTGTCGCGTGCAGCAACACCGCGGCGGTGAGCGGCAGCGCGAGATTCGTGATCTGCGCGCCGAACGCGGTGATCGTCAGCGAGCCCCACAGCTTCACGAACTCCGGGTTGCGCCAGAGGCCGTGGAAGAGGCGGCCGAATTGTCGTCTCAGCGTGTTCATCGTAAGGCCTGTCTTCAGTCCGGCAACGCCGGAACGCGCCGCAACGCGCGGCGATAACACAGTCAACAGGCGGGTACTGCTCGAGGAACCGGTTCCCGCCTGCTGCCTGGCGGGGACTCCGGCCAGGCGACTACCGCAGAATGCCGCGGTAGATCGGGTACGAGGCGGTGCGGTGCGCCATGCCCGGCACTCCGATCATCCGGAGGCTGCCGCCGACGCGCGCGGCCGTCTCGCCCGCGACTGCGGACGAAAGCGGAAGTAATTGGCGCGCATCCAACATGGGTCCCTGCTTGGTCTATGTTTATGATGCTCGAATCTTACGCGATGGCGATGCAATCGGCAATCGCCCGACTCGCAGCCCGGCGCGCGCGACCGACCGCCTGTCGCGCGGGCACAACGGGAGATGCGGACGGAACGCGGCGCGACACGAGTCCTGCCGGGACATCCCGAAATCGAGGCGGGGTCCGTCGCAGTCCCGCAGCGCCTTGTGCACCGGAAGGCATCGCGACCGGGCTCGATCCTACTTGCCGGCCTTCTGCCGGACGGGATCGACGTCGAGGTACTTCCAAGCGTGCTCGAGGTTCACGTGCTTCTTGTAGCCGAGCACCCACGGGCGAACGAGCGTGTTCTCGATCCGGTAGACGCCCAGGTCCCACGGGTTGTACGCGGCGACGAGCTCGGCCATCTTGCGATAGAGCGCGTTACGCTCGAGCCCGTCGGGCACGCGCTTCGACTTCCGATAGAGCTCGTCGTACTCGGGAAGCGCGAAGCGCGAGTAATTCGACTGCCCGATGTTCTTGCTGTAGAGAAGCTGCATGAACGCATCGCCCTCGCCGTACGTGTTGATCCAGCCCACCGGCCACATCTGCAGCTTGCCTGCGCGCCCCATCTTCAGAAGGTCCGGCCATTTCTGCTTCATGAATTCGATCCGGATGCCGATCGCCGTCATGTTCTTCTTCCAGAGCTCGTCGCGCTCGCGATCGCGGCCCGTCGGCGTCGACGCCATCACGATCGTGAACGGCTTGCCGTCGGGAAGCTCGCGGAAGCCGTCCTTGTCGCGATCGACGTAGCCGAACTTGTCGAGGAGCGCGCGCGCCGCAGGGGGGTCGTACGGTGCGCGTGCGACGAACCCCGGCGAGTGGCCGGCGACGCCCGGCGGAATCGGCTGTGTCGCGACGAGCGCCTGTCCCTGCCACCAGACCCGGATCATCTCGTCGGTGTTGAAACCCATGATCATTGCGCGGCGCAGCGCGATCTTCTCGGGCGTGTAGCCACCGACGACGGGGTCCTCCATGTTGAAGTAGGTATACGCGAGCGCCGGCTGCGTAACGCGGTGCAGCGTGACGCCCTCCTTCGCGTATTCCGGCTTGAGGCCGTTCTCGGGATCGAGAACGTTCGCGACGAGATCGGCGGGCACGTTCACGTAGTCGAGCTCGCCGCTGTTGAACGCGAGCAGCTGCGGATTCGATTCCTCGATGATCGAGATGTCGATCCGGCCGACTTGCGGGAGACGCTTCCCTTTCATCTTCGCGATCAGCTCGCGGTCGCCGGGTTCGCCGCCTTCGGGGAAATATTCCTCCCGGTAGCCGAGATTCGCCTCGAGCACGATCTTCTGCCCGCGGCGCCACTGCGCGAGCCGGTACGGGCCCGTGCCTACGGGGTTCGCCATCGCCCAGCCGGACGCATCGCCGTATGCCTCGATCACTTCGCGCGCGACCGCCGCGAGTGCCGATTGCGTCAGATAGCCGAGCAGCACGTAATCGGGTTCCTTGAGAGTGATGCGCAACGTGTAGCGATCCACCGCCCTCAGCCCTTCCATCGGCGCGTCGTAGTCGAGCTTGCCGTCCTTCTTCGCCTTCGCGAGGACCTCGTCCGCGCCCGCGATCTTGCCGTCGAGATACCAAAGGAACGGAGCACGCATCTTCGGATCGAGCAGCCGCTTGAACGAGTAGACATAGTCGGCGGCGACGAGCTCGCGCTTCCTCCCCTTGAACGCCGGATCGTCGGCGAAATAGATGCCGGGCTTGATGCGGATCGTCCACGTCTTGCCGTCGGCCGAGATCTCCGGCATCGCGGCCGCCGTCTGCGGGACGACCTTGGGCGGCCGCGCGAGGTAGTCGAACGTGTAGAGCGCCTCGAAGATCGAGCGCTCGACGTGACTCGAGTAGTAGTCGGAGGTCGCCTGGGGATCGAACCCCGTCTCGGCGACCGGGAACGTCACGCGAATCGTCTTCGATGGATCGGCCCACTTGGGCTGAGCGAGCGCCGGTTGCACGCAAAGAACGAGCGCCACGAGCATCGCGGCGAGGTGCCGGAGGTGGCGCATTGCGCAAGCCGAAGGGCGCCCGCGTCTCGTGAAGCCCGGGAGCTCGGGCGATGCGCCGTCTCGCGGACTATTTTCCCGCGGGAGGCTCGCGCCGCTTGAGGTCGACGTCATAGTAGCGCCACGGGTGGCGGTCGAAGGCGTTGTACTTGTACCCGACGAGCCAGGGCTGCACGAGCACGCTCTCGTAGCGATACGCATGGAGATTCCACGGCGCGTAGACGCTGACGAGCTCCGACATCTGCTGCAGGATCTTCGTCCGCGCGGGGCCGTCGGGCATTGCCCGCGCCTGATCGTAGAGACGGTCGAACTCCGGCAGCCGGAAGCGCGAGAGGTTCGAGAACCCCGCGTGACCGCCGTAGAGAAGCCCGAGGAACCCGAACCCTTCGGTCGTCGTGCTGATGTTGCCGAGCAACCACATCTGCAGCTGGCCGAGCCGCGCGGCCTTCAGGTTGTCGGCGAACTTCTGGCTGGTGAACCCGACGCGCAGCCCGATGGCGTTCAGGCTCCTCTGCCACAGCTCGCTGTACTGGCGGTCGAGCGCGCCCGTCCCCGATCCCATCTTCAGCACTAGCGGCTTGCCGTCGGGCAGCTCGCGCCAGCCGTCCTTGTCGCGGTCGGCATAGCCGAACTTGTCGAGCAGCGCCCGCGCCGCAGCGGGATCGTATTTGGCGTGTCCGTCGAACCCGGGGTTGTAGCCGGTGACGTTCGGTGGAATCGGCTGCGTCGCCGGCATGCCCTGCCCCGCGCGCAACACGCGGATCTCCTCTTCGACGTTGTACGACATCCCGATCGCGCGCCGCAGCGCGATCTTGTCGGGGGTGTAACCGCCCACTACCGGATCCTCCATGTTGAAATACGTGTACGTGATCGCCGGCTGGACTCCGCGCGCGAGCGTGATCCCCTGATCGGCGAATCGTGGCCTCAGCCGGTTCTGCGCGTCGAGCACGTTCGGCACCAGGTCAGGCGGCACCGCGACGTAATCGAGGTCGCGCTGCTCGAAGGCGAGTAGTCGTGGGTTCGATTCCTCGATGATGCTCACCTCGATGCGCCCGGCGAACGGAACTTTCTTGCCTTTGAGCTTCGCGACGATCGCCCGATCCGCGGGAAGGCTGCTGCCGGGAAAGTAGTCGTCGCGGAACGTCGGATTCGCTTCGAGCACGATCTTCTGGCCACGCCGCCACTCCTTGAGCCGATACGGCCCCGTCCCAACGGGATTCGCCATCACCCAGCCCGCGCCGTCGGCATAGGCTTCGACGACTTCGCGAGCGACGGCCGCCGACGCAACGGTCGTCAGATTCGACAGAAGCTCGTAGTCGGCGAAATTGAGCTCGATGCGGATCGTGTGCCGGTCGAGCGCGTGCAATCCCTCGATCGGGATGTCGTAGTCGAACTTCCCCGTCTCCTTCGCGCTCGAGACGACGGCGTCGACGCCCAAGAAGCGCCCGTCGAAGATCTGCAGCGAATTCGATCGCATCGCGGGATCGAGCACGCGCTTCCACGCGTAGACGTAGTCGGCGGCCGTCAGCTCGCGGCGCTGCCCCTTGAAGACCGGATCGTCGGCGAAGTAGATTCCGGGCTTGATGCGGATCGTCCACGTCTTGCCGTCCGCGGAGATCTCCGGCATGCCGACGGCGGTGTTGGGAACGAGCTTGTACGGGCGAGCGAGGTAGTCGTAGCGATAGAGCGGATCGAAGATCACGCGACTCACGCTGTTCGAATATTCGTCGCCGGCCGCCTGCGGATCGAAGCCCGTCTCCGCCGCGGGGAATGCCGCGTAGATCACCTTCTTCGGATCGGGTTGCGCGCTCGCGGCCGCGCACGCGAGCGCCAGCACGAACCCCGCCGCCGCAACGACGAGACGACGCAGCATGGGGTGCGGCTACAGGAGCCTTTCGATGTCGCCGGCTATCGCCGCCGGCTCGGTGTTCGGCGCGTAGCGCTCGACGACCTTGCCGTCGCGGTCGACGAGGAACTTGGTGAAGTTCCACTTGATCGCCTCCGACCCCATCAGGCCGGGCTTCTCCTTCTTCAGGAACCTGTAGAGCGGCGCCGCGTCGTCGCCGTTGACGTCGATTTTCGCGAACATCGGGAACGTTACACCGTAGTTCACCTCGCAAAACTGCTCGATCTCGGCTTCGCTCCCCGGTTCCTGCCCGCCGAACTGATTGCACGGGAAGCCCAGGATTTCGAGGCCCTTGCCGTGAAGCTTCTTGTACAGCGCTTCGAGACCCTTGTACTGCGGCGTGAAGCCGCACTTGCTCGCCGTATTGACGATGAGCAACGGCTTTCCCTTGTACGCGGAGAGCTTGACGCCCTTGCCGTGGATGTCCTTGACGGTGAAATCGTAGATGCCGGCCATGGCGCCTCCAGGAGATGAAAAGCGAATTATGCGCTCCCGCTATTTGGCGGCGCGCCGTATCCGCCGCCGCCCGGAGTCTGAATGACGAAGACGTCGCCCGCGGCCATCTGCACCGCGCAGGTCGCACCGAACTCTTCGCGCGAGCCGTCGACGCGCTCGACCCAGTTGCGACCGACGGAACCCGGCCTTCCGCCGGCGACGCCGAACGGCGGCACCCGACGATGATTCGCGAGCATCACCGCGGTCATCGGCTCGAGGAAACGCAGCCGCCGCTCCGCGCCGTCCCCGCCGCGATGGCGTCCCGCGCCGCCGCTGCCGCGCCGAATCGCGTAGGAGTCGAGTCGCACCGGAAAGCGCCACTCGAGAACTTCGGGGTCGGTGAGCCGCGAGTTGGTCATGTGCGTCTGCACCACGCTCGCGCCGTCGAAGTCGGGCCCCGCGCCGGAGCCGCCGGAGATCGTCTCGTAATACTGATACGTCGCGTTGCCGAACGTGAAGTTGTTCATCGTCCCCTGCGACGCCGCGAGAACGCCGAGCGCGCCGTAGAGCGTGTCGGTCACGGTCTGCGAGGTCTCGACGTTGCCGGCGACCACTGCCGCGGGATAGCGCGGCGCGAGCATCGAGCCCTGCGGGATGACGACTGAGAGCGGCTTCAGGCACCCGGCGTTCATCGGGATCTCGTCGTCGACGAGCGTGCGGAACACATAGAGAACGGCTGCCTTGCACACGGCGGAAGGCGCGTTGAAATTGGTCGGCTGCTGCGCGCTCGTGCCGGTGAAGTCGATCGTCGCCTCTCTCGCGGCCTTGTCGATCGCGATCGTCACCGCGATCTTGGCGCCACTGTCCATCTCGTACTCGAAATGCCCGTCGGTCAGGACGTCGAGCACGCGGCGCACGGCTTCTTCGGCGTTGTCCTGCACGTGCCGCATGTAAGCTCGCACGACGGGAAGCCCGAAGTGCGCGACCATCTTCACGAGCTCCTCGCCGCCTTTCGCGCACGAGGCGACCTGCGCGCGGAGGTCGGCGAGATTCTGCTCGACGTTACGCGACGGATAGCGGCCCGAAGCAAGGATCGCGCGTATCTCCGCGTCGAGGAAGCGCCCTTCGGCCACGAGCTGGACGTTGTCGAGCAGCACGCCCTCCTCGTCGACCTGCGTCGAATCGGGCGGCATCGAGCCGGGCGTGGTGCCGCCGATGTCGGCGTGGTGGCCGCGCGAGGCGACGTAGAATTCGGGTGTGGAAGCCGCATTTTCGGCGGCTCCCGCGGCGCTTCCGGCGTCGAGAAACACCGGCGCGATCACCGTCACGTCGGGCAGGTGCGTACCGCCGTTGTACGGAGCGTTCAGCACGAAGACGTCGCCAGGACGCATCGTGCCGCGGCGGCGATCGATCACCGTCTTCACGCTCTCGCCCATCGAGCCCAGGTGCACCGGCATGTGCGGGGCGTTGGCGATCAGGTTCCCCTCGGCGTCGAACAGCGCGCACGAGAAGTCGAGTCGCTCCTTGATGTTGACCGAATACGCGGTGTTCGCCAGCGTGACGCCCATCTGCTCGGCGATCGCCATGAAAAGGTTGTTGAAAACCTCGAGCAAAACCGGGTCGGCCGTCGTGCCGATCGCGTGCGCACGCCGCGCCGCCGCGACTCGATCGAGAACGATATCGGCTCGCGGCGTAAAGCTCGCCCGCCATCCCGGCTCGACGACGGTCGTCGCGTTGTCCTCGCGGATCACCGCGGGCCCGACGATCTCGTCGCCCGGCCGCAGCTGGTCGCGATCGTAGACCGCAGCGTCGCGGAAGGCGCCGCCCGTGTAGATCCGGTTCGTCCGGATCGGCTCGAGCGGACCCGCGCGCGGCGCGAATCCGGCTGCGGACTCGCCGGCGCGATGCGCACGGCCGATCGCCTCGACCGCTACCGCTTCGATGACGAGCGGCTTCCCGGGCATCAGGAATCCGTACTGCTGGCGGTACTTGCGCTGGAACTCGGCGACGACCTGCGCCTCGGTGGCGACAGCGGCTTCCAGCGTCGTATCCGTGCCTTCGTACTTGACGTGCAGCGTGCGTCTCGCCCCGATGCGATCCTCGGCGATCCCCTGCGCCGCAACCTCGGCGCGCGCCGCGCGCTCGAGCCCTTCGATCGCCGGCGCGCATTCGGCGAGCGCCGCGCCGGAGAGTCGCGCCTCGACCGCCTGCTGCTTCAATGCGCGGACGTCGGCGAGCCCCATGCCGAACGCGGAGAGCACGCCCGCGAGCGGATGCAGCAGCACGCGCGTCATTCCGAGCGCGTCGGCGACGAGGCACGCGTGCTGGCCTCCTGCACCGCCGAAGCAACAAAGCGTGTATTCGGTGACGTCGTAGCCGCGCTCGACCGAGATGTGCTTGATCGCGTTCGCCATGTTCGCCACCGCGATCTCGAGGAAGCCGTCGGCGACCTCTTCGGGCGTCCGCGCGTGACCGGCGCGGGCCGCGACCTCGGCGGCGAGGGTGACGAACTTCTCGCGCACGACGGCCGCGTCGAGCGGCTCGTCTCCGCTGCGGCCGAAGACCCGCGGAAAGAGCTGCGGATCGAGCTTTCCCACCATCACGTTGCAATCGGTGACGGTGAGCGGCCCGCCGCGCCGATACGATGCAGGCCCGGGATTCGCGCCGGCCGACTGCGGCCCCACCCGAAAGCGCGACCCGTCGAACGTGCAGATCGATCCTCCGCCCGCGGCGACCGTGTGGATCCGCATCATCGGCGCCGCCAGCCGGACTCCGGCGATTTCGGTGACGAACGCACGCTCGTATTCGCCGGCGTAGTGCGTGACGTCGGTCGACGTTCCGCCCATGTCGAAGCCGATGATCCTGTCGAACCCGGCAAGCCGCGAGACCTCGACGGCGCCGACGATTCCCCCTGCCGGTCCGGAGAGGATCGCGTCCTTGCCCTGGAACCGATGTGCGTCGGTAAGCCCCCCGTTCGACTGCATGAACTGAAGGCGCGTTCGATATCGCGCGCCTGGCGTCGCCTGTCCCAGATCGCGTTCGACCTGGCTCACGTACCGGCGCAGGATCGGCGACAGATACGCATCGACCACCGTCGTGTCGCCGCGCGACACGAGCTTCATCAGCGGGCAGACTGCGTGCGACACGGAGACTTGCGCGAACCCGATCTCCCGCGCGAGCGCGGCGAGCGCGCGCTCGTGCCGCGGGAAGCGATAACCGTGCATCAGGACAATCGCGACGGCGGCAATCCCGGCGGCGCGCACCGCCTCCAGCTCGCGCCGCGCCGCCGCGATGTCGAGCGGGCGCACGATCTCGCCGCGCGCGCCGATGCGCTCGTCCATCTCGATCACGCGCTCGTAGAGGAGCGCCGGCAGCTCGATCCTGCGCACGAAGAGCTTCGGCCGGTTCTGGTACGCGATGCGCAGCGCGTCGGCGAAGCCCCGCGTGATGACGAGCGCGGTGCGCTCGCCCTTGCGCTCGAGGAGCGCGTTCGTCGCGACCGTGGTCCCCATCTTGACGGCTGCGATCGCGCCCTCGGGAATCGACACGCCGGGTGCGAGCCCGAGCGTCTCGCGGATCGCGTGCACCGCGGCGTCCGTATAGCGCTCGGGATTCTCCGACAGGAGCTTGTGCGTGACGAGCGTCCCGTCTGGACGTCGCGCGACGACATCCGTGAACGTGCCGCCGCGATCGATCCAGAACTCCCAGCCGGCGGGGGTCGAAACGGACGGGTCGACGGTCATCGGAGCGGCGGCGCGGCGGGAGCCGCGGCGAGCGGCGTGCTTTGGTGGCGAGGCATTATAGGCCGGCGAGGCACTCCACTCCGCCGCCGTCGCGTCCGCCCGCGCGGACGATCGGCGGCGAATTATGGTAAAACGGCGCGGCCCGCGGCGAAACGGGGGCAGGGCCCCCGGGAAAGACTGCGTCGTTGCGACGCATTCCGGCGAAGGCGAACCGCGGCGTTCTGCGTCACCTGAGGAGGAGCCCCCGACATGAGAGCACTCGCCACCTGCCTGTTCGCGCTCGGCGTCGCGTCCGCGTTGCCGGCTGCCGGGCAAACCAAGTGGGACATGCCAACCGCGTACCCGGCGAACAACTTCCACACCGAGAACATCCAGCAGTTTGTCAATGAAGTTGACAAAGCCAGCGGCGGCAAGCTGAAGATCACCGTGCACGCAAACGCTGCGCTGTTCAAGGCGCCCGAGATCAAGCGCGCGGTCCAGGGGAATCAGGCGCAGATCGGCGAAATCCTGCTCGTCAACTTCGAGAACGAGGATCCGCTCTACGGACTCGACGGCGTTCCGTTCCTCGCGACCTCTTATGCGGAGTCGATGAAGCTCTACAAGGCATCACGCAAGTCACTCGAGGACAAGCTCGCCAAGCAGGGGATGATGCTTCTCTTCGCCGTCGCGTGGCCGCCGCAGGGCATCTACACGAAGCGCACACTTGCGAACGCCGCCGACATGAAAGGCCTCAAGTGGCGCGCGTACAGCCCGGCGACGTCGCGGATCGCCGAACTCGTCGGCGCGCAGCCGGTGACCGTGCAGGCATCCGAGCTCTCGCAGGCGCTCGCGACCGGCATCGTCGATTCGTACATGTCGTCGGGCGCAACCGGTTACGATTCGAAGACGTACGAACACATCAAGAACTTCTACGACACGCAGGCGTGGCTGCCGAAGAACGCGGTGATCGTCAACCAGAAGGCGTTCGAAGCTCTCGACAGGGCGACGCAGGCGGCCGTGCTCAAGGCCGCCGCCGAAGCCGAGGCGCGCGGCTGGAAGCTCTCCGAGGAGAAGACCAACTGGTACTACGAGCAGTTGAAAGCGAAGGGGATGAGCATCATCAAGCCCTCGGAGCAGCTGACCGCCGATCTGCGCAGGGTGGGCAACTACATGCTCGCCGAGTGGCTGCGCAAGGCGGGCGACGACGGGAAGAAGGTGATCGACGCGTACCGCGCGATGTGATGCGCCGCGCGCTCGACACTCTCTATGACGCCGCCGGCTATCTGGCGGCGTTCTTTTTGGCGGGAACGCTCGCGATGGTGCTTCTGGGCATCGCGGGCCGGCTCCTCAGCTTCCATGTTCCCGGCACCGACTCGTACGCCGGCTATTGCATGGCCGCATCGGGATTTCTCGCGCTCGCGCACACGCTGAAGCGCGGCGAGCACATCCGCGTCTCGCTCGTGCTCGAGCACGTCGGTGCGGACGCAAGGCGAACGCTCGAGCGCATCGCGCTGGCGGTGGCGACGATGCTTGCCGTGCTGTTCGCGTTCTACAGCGCGCGGCTCGCGTTCCAGTCGTGGCAGTTCAACGACGTGTCGACCGGCAACGACGCGACGCCGCTCTGGATACCGCAGATCGCGATGGCCGCAGGCACCGCCATCCTCGCGATCGCCTTCGTCGACGAGTTCGTGCTCGAATTGCAGGGCAGGCGATCGCAGCCGACCCCGGCAGAGATCCTGCACAGCGAGTGACCCGATGGCGCGGACATGGATGCGCTGATTACCACGCTGCTCGTCGTATCGCTGTTCGTGCTCCTGGGAACGGGCGTCTGGATCGGACTTGCGCTCGCCGGCGTCGCGTGGATCGGGATGGAGCTGTTCTCGTCGCGGCCGGCCGGCGATGCGATGGCGGTCACGATCTGGGGCTCGTCGTCGTCGTGGACGCTAACCGCGCTGCCGCTTTTCGTCTGGATGGGCGAGATCCTGTTCCGGACGCGGCTCTCCGAAGACATGTTCCGCGGGCTCGCGCCGTGGCTCGAGCGGCTGCCGGGACGGCTGCTGCACACGAACATCATCGGCTGCACGATCTTCGCTGCGGTCTCGGGCTCCTCCGCCGCGACGTGCGCGACGATCGGCAAGATGACGCTGCCCGAACTCAAGGCGCGCGGCTATCCCGAGAACATGACGATCGGCACGCTGGCGGGCGCCGGCACGCTCGGCCTCCTGATTCCACCGTCGATCATCATGATCGTGTACGGCGTGATGGCGAACGTGTCGATCGCCGAACTTTTCATCGCCGGCGTGATTCCCGGCATCCTGCTCGCGCTGATGTTCTCGGGTTACATCGTCGTCTGGGCGCTCATGAACCCCGCGCGCATCCCCACGGCGAGCGAGACGACGACGTTCGCGCAGAAGATCCACGCATCGCGGCACCTGATTCCCGTCGTGTTGCTGATCGCGCTCGTGCTCGGGTCGATCTACACCGGAATCGCAACCGCAACCGAAGCCGCGGCCTTCGGCGTCGTCGGATCGCTCGCGATCTCCGGCGTGCAAGGCTCGCTCACGCGCGCGACGTTCGCGGCGAGCATCCTCGGCGGGACGCGTCTGTACTGCATGATCGCGCTGATTCTCTCCGGCGCCCAGTTCCTCACGCTCGCGATGGGTTACATCGGGTTGCCGCGCCATCTCGCCGAGTGGATCGGCGCCCTCGGCCTCTCGCCGTTCGCGCTCGTCATCGCGCTGACGATCTTCTACATGATCCTGGGCTGCTTCCTCGACGGCATCTCGATGGTCGTGCTGACGATGGGCGTGATCCTCCCGACCGTCGAGGCGGCAGGCATCGATCTCCTGTGGTTCGGGATCTTCCTGGTGCTCGTCGTCGAGATGGCGCAGATCACGCCCCCGGTCGGGTTCAACCTGTTCGTGCTGCAGGGGATGACGAAGCGGCAAATCACGTGGATCGCGAAGCAGGCGCTGCCGATGTTCTATCTAATGATCGTCGCCGTCCTGCTGATCTGGTATTTTCCACAGGTGATCACTTTTCTGCCGCAGCAGATGAAGCTCGGCTGAGCGGCGTTACCGGAGGCGCCGAAATGGCGAGCGACTCGAGCTACAACGCGAAGCTGAGGACACCGTTCGCGGTGCTCGGCATACGCACCGCGGGCAAGGTCGTCACCAACATCGAATACCTGCCGCAAGCGGAGCGGGCGAAGACGCCCGACAACCCTCTCGCCGAGCGCGCGGTGCGGGAGCTCGAGCGCTACCTCGACGATCCGGAGTTTCGCTTCACGCTGCCCCTCGCGCCGGCGGGCACCCCGTTCAGGGAACGCGTCCGGCATGCGCTCACCGGCATACCCGTCGGCGAGTCGCGCACGTACGGGGAGCTCGCGCGCACGCTGCACACGGCGCCCCGCGCCGTCGGCGGGGCGTGCGGAGCGAACGACATCGCGCTGGTCGTTCCCTGCCACCGTGTCGTCGGCAGCCTGGGCTCGCTGGGCGGATTCATGCACGCAGTGAAAGGCGATCCGCTCGCGATCAAGCGCTGGCTGCTCACGCACGAGGGCTATCGCTTCGGCGCCTGACGAGTGCGCGCGTCCGGCGCTGCCGCCACCTTGGCGGAGTCCACCAAGCTGATCGATGCGTTCTGCGACCAGGTCTGGCTGCAGGACGGCCTTGCCGCGTCGTCGCTCGCGAGCTACCGCCGCGATCTCGCCAAGTGGGCTGCATGGCTCGAGCGGCGCGAGCGCACGCTTCTTGCGGCGCAGCGCGCCGACGTCGATGCCTTCATCGCCGATCAGTTCCGCGCCAGGGCGAAGGCGACCTCGGTTGCGAGGCGGCTGTCGGCGCTGCGGCGGTTCTACGCGCTGCAGCTGCTTCAGGGCGCGCTCGAGGCCGATCCCACGCTCCGCGTGCGTGCGCCGAAGCTCCCGCGGCGACTGCCGAAAAACCTCTCCGAAGCCGATGTCGAGTCGCTGCTCGCAGCGCCCGACACGGCCACCACGCTGGGATTGCGCGATCGGGCGATGCTCGAGTCGCTCTACGCGACCGGCCTTCGCGTCTCGGAGCTCGTCGGCTTGACGCTCGCCCAGGTGTCGCTCGACATGGGTGTCGTGCGCGTCGTCGGCAAGGGGAGCAAGGAGCGATTGGTTCCACTCGGCGAGGAGGCGATTCGCTGGTTGCAGCGCTATCTCGCTTCCGCGCGGCCGAAGCTCGTCGGCGACGGCAAGAGCTCTGCGCTCTTCGTCACCGCGCGCCGCGCTCCGCTGACGCGCCAGGCGTTCTGGGCGCTCGTCAAGCGTCTCGGCGCGAAGGCCGGCATTCCCGCCGCGAGGCTCTCGCCGCACGTGCTGCGCCATGCGTTCGCCACGCACCTGCTCAATCACGGCGCCGATCTTCGTGTCGTCCAGCTCCTCCTGGGCCACGCCGACATCACGACGACGACGATCTACACGCACGTGGCGCGCGAGCGGCTGAAGCAGCTCCACGCGCGGCATCACCCTCGGGGTTGACGCTCCGGCACAGAGCCCACGCCGATGGCCAAGGACCGCCTGCCCGTAACCGCCGCGGTGCGCGTGCTGCGCGAGCGCGGCGTCGAGTTCACGCACCATCCGTATACGTACGTGGACCGAGGCGGCACCGAAGTGTCGGCACGCGAGCTCGGCGTGCCCGAGCACGCGGTGATCAAGACGCTGATCATGGAAGACGATCGCGGCACGCCGCTCGTCGTGCTGATGCACGGCGATCGCGAAGTCTCGACCAAGAACCTCGCGCGACTGATCGGCGCGAAATCGGTCGCTCCATGCGCGCCGGCAGTCGCCGACCGACACTCGGGCTACCAGGTCGGAGGGACGAGCCCGTTCGGAACGCGCCGCGTGATGCCGGTTTACATGGAACGGAGCATCGCCGAGCTTCCCTGCGCGTACATCAACGGCGGCAGACGCGGCTATCTGGTCGGGATGCTCCCCGCCGACATCGTTCGCGTGCTGCAGCCCGTCCTCGCCGACATCGCCACCGCCGCGGCCGACTGACCGGCACGCCGCAGTCGGGACCGCGGCGCGCGAAGCCGTCGCTACCCCCTTGCCCGCCGCGACGTCTTCGCCTAGCCTGTCGTCGCGCGTTGCGGGGGCGACGCCCGAACGAACGGGGGAGAAGCCTGTGCCTCGAAGTGCGACGGCCGCGAAAGCAAAGGCCAGGACGCAGCCGCGCGTCGCGAGGAAGGAGCCGCGACGCGCGCCGGACCGCGCGGCGGGCTCGCTCGAGGCACGCCTCGCCCGCGCGCTCGAGCAGCAGGCGGCCACGAGCGAGGTTCTGCGCGTGATCTCGGCGTCACCGACCGATGTCGAACCCGTGCTCCGCACCGTCGCCGAGCGCGCGGCGATACTGTGCCAAGCTCGCTTCGCCCGTGTGCTGCTCGTCGAAGGCGACGTGCTGATTTCGCACGCCGACTATTCCGCGGAGGGCGGCGATCCCGTCCCGGTCTATCCGGTGCCGCTCAAGCGAACCTCGCTCACCGGACGCGCAACGCTCGAGCGCCGGACGCTCCACCTCGCGGACGTCGTCCCGTTGCTCGATTCGGAGTTCCCGGACGCGCGCGAGAACGCGGAGCGAACCGGATTCCGCGCGATTCTCGCCGTGCCGCTGGTGCGCGAGGGAGTCGCCTACGGGGCAATCCTCATGTGGCGTCGCGTGCCGCGGCTGTTCGCCGCCGACCAGGTCGCGCTCGTCGAGACCTTCGCCCGGCAGGTCGCGATTGCGATCGACAACGTTCGCCTGTTTAAGGCAACCGAGGAGGCGCTCGAACAGCAGACGGCGACGAGCGAGATCCTGCGCGTGATCAGCCGCTCGCCGACCGACGTGCAGCCCGTGTTCGACACCATCGCGACCGCCACGCTCAAGCTCTGCGCGGCCAATACGACGATCGTCGCGACGTTCGACGGCGAGCTGATCCATGTCGGTGCGCTCGCGATCCCCGACCCCGCCGGCGCCGTAGCGATCCGCAGCGTTTTTCCGCGGGCGCCGAGCAACGACAACGCTACGGCGCGCGCCGTCCTGACGCGAGATGTCGTCGTGATCCCCGACATTCTCGACGATCCGCTCTACGCGGTCCGGCCCGTCGCACTCACCGCGGGCTTTCGCAGCATGATTGCAGTCCCGCTGCTTCGCGACGGAATTCCGATCGGCGCGATCACCGTCGGGCGGCCGCAACCCGGCCCGTTCAGCGCGAAGCAGATCGCGCTGCTGCAAACGTTCGCCGACCAAGCGGTGATCGCGATCGAAAACGTCAGGTTGTTCATGGAGCTCCAGACGCGCACGACCGAGCTCACGCAGTCGGTGAGCGAGTTGAAGGCGCTGGGCGAGGTCGGTCAGGCGGTGAGCTCGACGCTCGACCTCGAGACTGTGCTGTCGACGATCGTCTCGCGCGCGACGCAGCTCGCGGGCGTCACCGGCGGCGCCCTCTACGAATACGTGGAAGAGCGCGAAGAGTTCTATCTGCATACCGCCGACGGCCTTCCGCCCGAGCTCGTCTCGGCGCTGCGCTCGCATCCGATCCGCAAGGGAGACGGCGCACTGGGGCGCCTCGCCGTAGTGGGCGAGCCCGTCGAGGTCCGCGACGTCGCCGACGAAAGGGCGTATCAGAGCAGCGTGCGCAAGATCCTGATGAAGCTCGGCCACCGATCGCTGCTCGCCGTGCCGCTGCTGCGCGAAGGGCATTTGCTCGGAGGCCTCGTCGTCAACCGCAAGAGCGCCGGGGCGTTCTCGCCGCAGGTGATCGACCTCCTGAAGACCTTCGCCGCGCAATCTGCGCTCGCCATACAGAACGCGCGGCTCTTTCGCGAGATCGAGGCGAAGGGCCGGGAGCTCGAGGCGGCGAGTCGCCACAAGAGCGAGTTCCTCGCCAACATGTCGCACGAGCTGCGCACGCCGCTCAACGCGATCATCGGATTCTCGGAAGTGCTCCACGAGCGGATGTTCGGCGAGATCAACGAGAAGCAGGCCGAGTACCTCGCCGACATTCTCGAATCGGGACGGCATCTGCTTTCGCTGATCAACGACATTCTCGACCTCTCGAAGATCGAGGCCGGCCGCATGGAGCTCGACGCGACCGAGTTCAGCCTCACGGCGGCCATCGACAACGCACTGACGCTGGTGCGCGAGCGGGCGCACCGGCGGGCGATCGCGCTCGAGCGCACGATCGACGACGGCATCGGCACGATCACCGCCGACGAGCGCAAGGTGAAGCAGGTGATCCTGAATCTGCTGTCGAACGCGCTCAAGTTCACGTCCGAAGGCGGACGCGTCACGGTGCGTGCCCGCGCTTACGACGGATGGACGGAAGTCTCGGTCAGCGATACGGGCGTCGGCATCGCACCCGAGGATCAGCAGACCGTGTTCGATGAATTCCGGCAGGTCGGAAGCGCCGCGAAGAAGGTCGAGGGTACCGGGCTCGGCCTTGCGATCTCGCGCAAGTTCATCGAGCTGCACGGCGGCAGGATCTGGGTGACCAGCGTGCCCGGCGCCGGCTCGACGTTCGCGTTCACGTTGCCGTCGTCGCGCGATTGCGCTCGATCGTGACCCCGATCTCGCGGACCCCGGCGAGGGGCGCGATCTTCGCCACGCGCAGCTTCACCCAGGGGACGCCGAATTCGCCGATCAGCAAATCGGCAACGGCCTGGGCGAAGCGCTCCATCAGCTTGTGCGGGTGATCTGCGGCAAAGCTCTGCAGGCGCTTGACCACCGCCGCGTAATCGAGCGCATCGGCGAAGTCTCCCGACGCAAACACCGCGTCCGACGGCAAGCCGATTTCGACGTCGAGGCGTATCGTCTGCGGAAGCTCGGCTTCCCAGTCGTAGACGCCGATGCGCGTCTCGACGCGCAGGTCGTGAATGAAGATCGAGTTCATTCGCGCTTTGCTAGAATCGGGCGGGAGCGCCATGCTTAGCTCACCCGCGCGTCCGCCGCTTCCTCCTCAGGCATTCTAACCGACGCCCCGCCGCATGCTCGGATCACTGGCACTGGTTGTCGGGGCGTACCTGCTCGGGTCGATATCGTTCGCAGTCGTGACGAGTCGGATGTTCGGCCTTCCCGACCCGCACAGCTACGGCTCGCGCAACCCCGGCGCCACCAACGTGCTGCGCACCGGGAACAAGAAGGCGGCGATATTGACGCTCGCGGGCGACGCTGCGAAAGGCTGGCTCGCGGTGTTCCTCGCCCGGTCATTCGGTCCCGCGCTCGGCACCGCGGATTGGACGGTGCCCGCGGTCGCGCTCGCGGTGTTTCTCGGGCATCTGTTCCCGGTCTTCCATCGCTTCGCCGGAGGCAAGGGCGTCGCAACCGCGGCGGGGATCGTCTTCGCTTTGCATTGGCCGCTCGGGCTCGCGCTCGGCGCGCTCTGGCTCGTGATGGCATTCGGGTTCAAGATCAGCTCGCTCGCCGGGTTGGCGACGGCGGCGCTGCTGCCGCCGGGGGCGTTCTACGTGTTCGGCAATTCCGCGCTCGCGTGGGCGACGGTGGCGATCGCGGTGCTGCTCTTCTGGCGCCATCGCACGAACATTCGCCAGCTACTCGCCGGCCGCGAGACCACGATCGGGCGCTAGCGCCGCGCCGTGCGTCGGACCGCGCATTCGCGCTAAGCGAGCGTGCGCTTCAGACTGCAGCGAGCGAGGCGAGGTCCCAGCGCGGCCGCACCGAGAACGCGTAGTCACCGGCATGCGCGCCGCCGAGGCGCAGCGCGCCGACGAGGGCGATCATCGCGCCGTTATCGGTGCAGAACTCGAGATCGGGGAAGTGAACTTCTCCGCCGCGCGCGGCGAGCGCCGCGATAAGGCGCTCGCGCAGCTCGCGGTTCGCCCCGACGCCGCCGGCGACGACGAGGCGCGAATGGCCCGTCGTTTCGAGCGCGGCGAGCGATTTCGCGACCAGGACGTCGACGACCGCGTGCTGGAACTCGCGCGCGATGTCGCCGCGACGGCGCTCGTCGAGAGCGCCCGCCGCGGATTCCCGGCGAACGAGCGTCAGCGCCGCCGTCTTCAATCCGCTGAAGCTCATGTCGAGGTCGCCGCTCGCGAGCATCGGGCGAGGCAGCGAAACGGCGCCGTCGCGTCCCTGCTCGGCAAGCCGCGCGAGCGCGGGACCGCCGGGGTAGCCCAGGCCCAGCAGCTTTGCGGTCTTGTCGAAGGCCTCGCCGGCGGCGTCGTCCTTCGTGTCGCCCAGAAGCCGGTAGTGCCCGACGCCGGCCACCGCGAAGATCTGGCTGTGGCCTCCGGAGACGAGCAGCGCGACGAAGGGGAAGGCTGGCTTCGGGCTTGCTAGCAGCGGCGAAAGGAGATGGCCTTCCAGATGATGAACGCCGATGACGGGCTTCCCGAGCGCAAAGCCGAGCGCGCTCGCCACGCTCGCGCCGACGAGGAGGGCACCGGCGAGGCCTGGTCCCTGCGTGTACGCGATCCCGTCGAGCTCGCCGAGCGCGACACGCGCCTCCGCCAACACCTGCTGCGCGAGCGGAACGACCCGCCGCACGTGGTCGCGCGAGGCGAGTTCCGGCACCACGCCGCCGTAGACGCCATGCATCGCGACCTGCGAATGCAGCGCGTGCGCGAGCAGGCCGCGCTCGCTGTCGTAGAGCGCGAGGCCGGTTTCGTCGCAGGAGCTTTCGATGCCGAGGACGAGCATCAGGCCGCGCCCAGGCAATGCGCGATATCGTCGGCGAGATGATCAACCGCCTCGGCCGTCGTGGCCCAGGAACACATGAAGCGCGCGCCGCCGCCGATGAAGTTGTAGAACGCCCAGCCGCG
>DATKMY010000050.1:0-10078 GCA_035541655.1 Casimicrobiaceae bacterium
CCTGATAGCAATCGGGCAGGTAGGCGATCTTCTCGCAGTACCACTGCCGGCTCGCCTCGGGAATGACCGTCTTGTCGGCGATCAGATAGTCGATGTAGTCGGCGCCCAGGGTGGCGGGAAAGCCCAGATAGTTGACCTGGATCGGGCTCGGCCTGTGCGCGAAGACGCCCTGCCTCTCGTCGCCGAAGTATCCGTTGAGGCTCACCAGGATGTCGATCTCCCTCGACCGAACGGCGGCTGCGGCCTCGCGGTCCGCCATCCGCGAGATGTCGACGATCTCGGCGAAGGCGTCGTTGATGCGGCGCCGGACGTCGCTCCCGTCGTCCCAACCGTTGTCGAACGCGATGATCTCGAAGCGATCGCGCGCATGCAGCTCGAAAAGTTCCGCCGTGAGCAGTGATGTCGCCTGGTGGCGGAATTCGCCCGACAGATAGCCGACACGGATCTTCGCGCGGTCCCGCGCGCGCGGCGCGGGCGCGTCGAACGTCCGCGGCGGATACTTCTCGGCAGCATAGATCTCCGCGCAGGTGCGCAGCTCTTGTTCTGAATCACATATTCCCTGGTATCCGAACGGCGCCGTCGCCGGCTTGCGCTCGGCGAGATCCTGTCGAATCGACTGACACAACGGCTCCAAATCCGTCCAGTCGCAGCACAGCATCTTCGCGTGCAGCAGGTTGCCCTTCGCGAACTTGAATTCCGGCGCAAGCTCCAGGAGCCGCGAAAAGCAGTGCGCGGCGTCGACGAACCGGTCCAAGCGGAGGAGGACGTTCCCACGATTGTTGCAGGCTTCGACGAAGTCCGGGTCGATTGCGAGTGCGCGGTCGTAGCTCGCGAGCGCTTCGTCGGCGCGCCTGAGCTCGAGCAGCGTGATTCCGCGGTTGTACCACGCGACCGCGCGATCCGGCCGGATGGAGAGCGCGCGGTCGTAGCTCGCGAGCGCCTCCTCGAGTCGCCTCTGCTCCCTCAGGGCGTTGGCCCTGTTGTAGTGAGCCTCGGCGAAATCCGGCCGAATCCGCAATGCCCGATCGTAGCTCGCGAGCGCTTCTTCGAGACGACGGAGTTCCTTCAGTGCGAAGCCGCGGTTGCTGCAGGCATCCGCGTGGCCGGGATTGATCGCGAGCGCGCGATCAAAGCTCGTCAGTGCTTCCTCCGGCCGTCGGAGCTCCAGCAGCGTGCAGCCGCGATTGTAATGCGCCTCCGCATAATCGGGATTCACCTGTACCGCGCGGTCGTAACTCGCGAGCGCCTCGTCATGCCGTCCGAGTTCATGCAACACAGTGCCGCGGTTGTAGTGCGCCTCCGCATAGTCGGGCTTCACGCGTAACGCATGGTCGTAACTGGCGAGCGACTCGTCATGGCGCCCGAGGCCGTGCACCGCATTTCCGCGGTTGTTCCAGGCCTCGGCCAAACCGGGTTTGAGCGCAATCGCGCGGTCGCAGCTTGGCAATGCCTCGGCGGGCCGCCCGAGGCTCGTCAGCACATTGGCACGATTGCTGTGCGCTTCCGCAAGGTTTGGCTCGAGCGCAAGCGCGCGATCGCAGCTCGCGAGCGCTTCATCGAGGCGCCCCAGAGACTGCAGGGTGCTGCCGTAGTTGCACCATGCCGCCGCGTCGGCGGGATTGGCAGCAACCGCGCGGCCGAAGAATTCCGCGGCGTCATGCGTGCGGCGCGTCTGCGCCGCGATGACGCCCAACAGGTTCAGTGCGTCGAAGTGGTTGGCCTGCGCGTCGAGAACGCGCCGACACAGGACCTCCGCCTCGCGCCATTCGCCTCGGCCATAAGCCGCGATCGCCCGTTGAATCGCTTGCGGCGGCGTCGGCGCCATCGGGTCCTCCGGCCGGTGCGTCGAGGGTTGCGCCGGCGGTATCGAGGGGGGCATGCAGTAATCGCTGCCGTAATTCCGGCGACATTGTCCCACGATTAGTACCCACCGACGAGCGCCGACTCGCGGAGTGCAATCGCTGGTTCGCGAGCCTGTGACACGGAAGGGGCTCGCCTATACGATCGCCATCCTTGCTATCCTCTTCTCCTCTCTTGTGTACGGGTTGCGACTTGGCAGCATCCTCCGCGACACGCGCTCGGCCCGATCGCTTGCGCAGCGCGCTGGCGCTCTTCGCGATCGCGACGCTCATCTGGGGCTCGACATGGCTCGCGATCACGTTCCAGCTGGGCGTCGTCGCCACCGAAATTTCGGTCGCTTATCGCTTCGCCCTCGCCGCGTCGATCTTGGCGATCTGGTGCCGCGCGACGGGCCGCTCGCTCGCGCTGGCGCGCCGCGACCACGCGTTTCTCGCTGCGCAGGGCGTGCTGATGTTCGGCGCGAACTACGTCGCCATCTACGAAGCCGAGCGCTACCTCACCTCGGGCCTCGTCGCAGTGCTGTTCTCGACGATCGTGTTCACGAATCCGATCGGAATGCGCATCGTTTACGGCGCACGGCTCTCCCGGCGGACGCTCTTCGCTGCGATGCTGGGCGTAGCCGGCGTCGCGCTGCTCTTCCTGCACGAATTGCTGACGATCCGTAGCAGCGCGAGCGTCGCGCTGGGCATCGCGTTCGGACTGGTCGCCACGCTGCTCGCAACCGGCGGAAACCTGATCGCGGTCCGCAATCACCACGCGAGCGTGGGCGTGCTCGAGGGAACCGTATGGGGAATGGCATGGGGCGCCGCGACGGCGGCGCTGATCGCGATGGTTACCGGCGCGCCGTGGACCTTCGACCCGAGCCCGCGCTACGTCCTCTCGCTCCTTTACCTCGCGGTCTTCGGCAGCATCGTCGCCTTCGGCGCGTATTTCATGCTGCTCAAGAAGTCGGGCATTGCGATCGCCTCGTACACGAGCGTCGCGATACCCGTCATCGCCGTGCTCCTCTCGACGCTGTTCGAAGGCTTCGCGTGGACGTGGACCGCCGGGCTGGGCGTGGCGTTCGCCGCGACCGGAAACGTCATCGTGCTCAGGCGCGACGCCTGACGTGAACGCACCGAACGTCGGCAGCGCTTCGCACGTCAACCGCCTCCTCGCCGCGCGGAGTCTGCGCGCGTTCGGGGACGGCTATATCAGCCTCCTGCTGCCGCTCTACCTGCTGAAGCTCGGATTCAGTCCTCTCGAGGTCGGGATCCTCGCGACGACCACGCTGCTCGGGTCCGGATTGACGACGCTCGCCGTCGGCCTGCACGCGTACCGCTTCCACTACCGCAGCCTGCTGCTCGCTGCGACCGTGCTGATGGCGGGCACCGGACTCGGCTTCGCCCTCGTAACAGACTTCTGGCCGCTCCTGCTGATCGCGCTCGTCGGCACGCTGAATCCGTCGAGTGGCGACGTGAGCGTTTTCCTTCCGCTCGAGCACGCGGTGCTCTCGCGCGTCGTCGACGATCGGAGGCGAACGGCGACCTTCGCACGCTACGGCCTGGCAGGTTCGCTCTCCGCGGCGGCCGGCTCGCTCGCCGCGAGCCTCCCCGGCATCGGCGCGAGCGCCGGACTCCCGGTGATCGTGGCCATGCAATGGCTCTTCGTCCTCTACGCAGTGCTCGCCGCACTCGCTGCGCTCGTCTACCGCGGCCTGCCGCGCACGCTGGTCACCGATTCCTCGCGGCAGATCGCGCCCCTGACCAAGTCCAAGAAGACCGTGTACACGCTCGCCGCGCTTTTCAGCCTCGACGCTTTCGGCGGCGGATTCGTCGTCCAGTCGATGCTCGCGCTGTGGCTCTTCCAGAGGTTCGCGCTGTCGCTCGCCGCGGCAGCGACGCTCTTCTTCTGGACCGCTATCCTCACGGCTGCGTCCTACCTCGTCGCCGTCCGCATCGCGAACCGAATCGGGCTCGTCAACACGATGGTGTTCACGCACATTCCATCGAGCCTCTGCCTGGTGGCGATTCCGTTCGTGACCGACCTCCCCTATGTGATCGCACTGCTGTTCGTGCGCAGCGCGCTGTCGCAGATGGACGTGCCGACGCGAAGCTCGTACGTGATGGCCATCGTACCAGCGGAAGAGCGCCCGGCAGCGGCGAGCATCACGTCGGTACCGCGCAGCCTCGCCTCCGCCGCGAGCCCGTTCATCGCCGGGTATCTGTTGGACATCTCGACGTTCGGCTGGCCGCTGCTCGCCGCAGGCGTTCTGAAGATCGTCTACGACCTGTTGCTGCTCGCGACATTTCGCAAGATCCGACCGCCGGAAGAGCTGCCGTGACCGGCTGCGGCCGCGCGCGATGCGGCCGTTGCTATGATACGGACAGGGGCCGGAGACGTCGGTCCGCTGCACGTTGCCAATGCTCAGCCCGCGCTCCGCTTCCGATCCGCCTGCCTCGTTGCTCTCCCTGGTCGAAGACTGGGCGCAGCGAACGCCCGAGGGCGTCGCCATCGCCGCGCCCGGACGTGCGCCGCTCACGTATCGGCGGCTCGCCGCGCGCCTCGCCGCCGTTGGCGCTGCGCTCGCCGCGCGCAACATCGGAGCCTACGACCGCGTGGCGCTCGCGCTGCGCAACGGCCCCGAGATGGCGGTTGCGTTCCTCGGCGTTGCGTCGGCAGCCTGCTGCGCGCCGCTCAATCCCGCCTGCCGGGCGAGTGAAGCGTCCGCGCAGCTCGCACAGCTGGGCGCACGAGCGCTGATCGCCGCGCCGGACGATGAAACCGCAGCGACTCGTGCGGCGGAATCGCTCGGCATTCCCGTCATCGCGCTCTCGCCCCGGACACGCAGCGAGGCCGGCGCATTCGAGCTCGAAGGTCCGGCGGCTCCGGATCGCGCGGCTCGACCGCCTCAGCAGCGCGACGAGGTCGCGCTCGTGCTGCAAACGTCGGGAACGACGTCGCAGCCCAAGATCGTCCCGCTCACGCAGGCCAACCTGTGCGCTTCGGCGCGCAATGTCCGTGCGGCGCTCGGCCTGACCGCGCGCGATCGCTGCCTCGGCGTGATGCCGCTCTTCCACGTGCATGGACTGGTGGGTGCGTTGCTCGGCTCTCTCGCGGCCGGCGCAAGCGTTGTCTGCACGCCGGGGTTTTACGCGACCGAATTCTTCGAATGGCTCGACGAGTTCCACCCAACGTGGTACACCGCGGTGCCTTCTATGCACCAGGCGATCGTCGCGCGCGCCCCGCAGCACCGTGAGGTGATGGCGCGGGCGCCGTTGCGCTTCGTCCGCTCGTGCTCCTCCGCGCTGTCTTCGCAGGTGGCCACGGCGCTCGAGACCGAGTTCGCCACGGCCGTCGTCGACGCCTACGGGATGACCGAGGCCGCGCATCAGATCGCCAGCACGCCGCTCGGAAAGCGCAAACCGGGATCGGTCGGCGTCGCAGCGGGAACCGAGATCGCGATCATCGACGCGGCCGGCGAGAGGCTTCCCGCCGGGGCGGAAGGCGAGATCGCGATCCGCGGGGCGAACGTGATGCGCGGCTACGAGGGCGCCGCGCGCGAAGCGTTCGCGGGTACGTGGCTGCGTACCGGGGATCTCGGCCGGCTCGACGGCGACGGCTACCTCTTCATCACGGGGCGCCTGAAGGAGATCATCAATCGCGGTGGAACGAAAATCTCTCCGGTCGAAGTCGAGGAAGCGCTGCTCGCCCATTCGGCCGTGCAGGACGCCGCGGTGTTCCCCGTCCCCCATCCGGAGCTCGGCGAGGAGCCGGCAGCCGCTGCGGTGCTCCGTGCCGGCGCAACGGCGAGCGAACGGGAGCTTCGCGCTTTCGTCGCTGAACGCGTCGCCGACTTCAAGGTTCCACGCCACGTGACGATGATCGCGGAGATCCCCCGAACGGCGACCGGCAAACCGCGGCGCGCCGTTCTGGCCCAGATGCTCGCGACCCAGGCGCACGAGGCGCCGATCGATGCCGGGCGCGCCTCCCCCGCGACGCCGCTCGAAGCGCTGGTCGCCGACATCTGGCGGCAGGTGCTCAAAGCGGCGGCGATCGGCGTCCACGACGATTTCTTCCAGCTCGGCGGCGATTCGATCCTCGCCGCGCGCATCCTCGCGCGCGTGCGTCAGTCGACGAACGTCGAAGTCTCGTTCCTGGTGTTTCAGGACGCGCCGACGGTCGCAGGCATGGCGAGTGCGATCGACGCCGAGCGAGCGGCGGCGGCCGCGCGTCGCCCCAGGCCAGGGAATCCCGCAGCGTGACGATCTCGCCGTCGCGGATCGTGCGCCGGCGCGACTCGGGACCTGCGCCGCTCTCGGCGGCGCAGCGCCGTGCGTGGATCCTCGAGCAGATGGATCGCGGATGGACGCCCTTCAACCGGCCGTTGGCGCTGCGCCTGAAGGGATCGCTCGATGGTGCGGCGCTCGCGCGCACCCTCGATGAAATCCTTCGTCGCCACGAAATCCTGCGGACGGTGTTTTCCGAACGCGACGGCGAGCCCGTCCAGGTCGTCCTGCCGGCCAGCCCCGTCGCGATCGAGCGGCGCGACCTCGAAGCGCTTCCCGTAGAGGCGCGCGCGACCGAAGCGCGCCGCCTCGCCACGGAGGCCGCCGCGAGGGCGTTCGACCTCGCGCGAGGCCCGCTCGTGCGCGTCACGCTGTTGCGTCTTGCGCCGCATGACCACGTGCTGCTGATGATGATGCATCACATCGTCTTCGACGGCTGGTCGGAAGGCATTCTGCTCGACGAGCTCGGCGCGCTTTATGCCGCCTTCAGCGAAGGAAGGCCCTCCCCCCTCGCGGAGCCACCGCTTCAGTACAGCGACTATGCCGTCTGGGAGCGCCCGCGCTTGAACGACGTGGTGCTCGACGGACACCTTTCGTACTGGCGGCGGCAGCTGCGCGACCTTCCATCGATGCTCGCGTTGCCGACCGACTTCCCGCGGACCGCAACTTCCAGCTCGCGCGGCTGCCGCGTGTCGTTCACGCTGGACTCCGCCGCGACGGACGAATTGACCGGGTTCGCCCGCGCGGAGCGCGTCACGCTGTTCATGGTGCTGGTCGCGGCGTTCCAGGTCGTGCTCGGGCGCTATGCATCGCAAGAGGATTTACTCGTCGGCGTCCCTGCCGCCGGACGCACGCATGCCGAGACCGAGGGGATGCTCGGCTGCTTCATGAACGTGCTGGTGCTGCGAGGCGATCTTTCGGGAAATCCTACGTTTCGGGCGTTCCTGCGTCGCGTTCGCGAAGCCGCGTTCGGCGCCTATGCGCACCAGGAAGTCCCGTTCGAGAAGCTGGTCGAAACATTGCGCCCGCCGCGCGACGCGAATCGCTGGCCGTTGTTCCAGGTCATGTTCAACATGCACCTGCTGCCGCAGGCCGAATCCACCGGCGCGGGTGTGCTCGCCATCGAGCCGTTCGCGTTCGATCCCGGCTTCATCGGCGGGCTCGACCTCAGTCTCCGTGTCGAGCAGAGCGGCACGGGTCTCGCGTGCACCTTCGCGTACGCCGCCGACCTCTTCCTGCAGGAGACGATCGAGCGGATGGCCGCGAGCTTCCGAACCCTGCTCGAGGCTGGCGTCGAGAATCCCGAACAAACGATCGGGATGCTGCCGCTACTCGGCGAAGCAGAGCGCCGGCGCGTGCTCGTCGACTGGAATCAAACGGGAGCCCCGTATCCGCGCGATCGCTGCATCCACCAGCTCTTCGAGGCGCAGGCACAACGAACGCCCGAGGCGGTCGCGCTCGAGTTCGAGCGCGAGTCTCTCAAGTATGCGGAGCTCGATCGGCGCGCCAACGGGCTGGCGCACGAGCTCCACACGCTTGGCGTCGGCCCCGAGCGACGGGTCGCCCTTTGCGTCCATCGCTCGCCCGAAATGCTGATCGCGATCCTCGCGGTTCTCAAGGCTGGTGGCGCGTACGTGCCTCTGGATCCATCGCATCCGGTCGATCGTCTCGCGTTCATGATCCGCGACGCCGGCGCGACCATCCTGCTGACGCAGCGCGTGCTCGCCGATGGATACCGGTCCCTCGCGCCGGCGGTCCTCGAGATCGACGACACCGCTCGCTCGGATGCGCCCGCCGGCGCAACGCCGCCGGCGAGCGGAGTCGCGCCCGGCAACGCCGCCTACGTCATCTACACGTCGGGATCGACGGGGGCGCCGAAGGGTGTCGTCGTGCCCCACAGCTCGGTGGTGAACCATCTCTACTGGCGGCACGAATACTTCCGGATGGGCGCGGGAGATCGACTGCTGCAGGCGGCGTCCTACTGCTTCGACGACTCGGTCTGGGAGTTCTTCGAGCCGCTCACGGTCGGCGCCTGCGTGGTGATGATGCGCCGTCACGATACCGCGCGCATCGCCTCGCTGATCGCGGAGCGGAAGATTACTGCCGTCTGCCTCGTGCCTTCGGCGCTCCGCGCATTCCTCGAAGAGGACTTGAGCGCATGCGCGCGTCTGCGACGCGTGTCGACCGGCGGCGAAACGTTGCCAGTCGATCTCGTCGAGCGGTTCTTCCAGTGCCTCGATGCCGAATTGCACAACGGCTACGGACCGACCGAAGCGACCGTCGCGGTGACGTTCTGGAAGTGCAAGGCGTCGGTCGGGCGAAGCAGCGTCCCGATCGGCCGCCCGATCGCCAACACGCGGATCTACGTTCTCGACGCGCGGCGGCAACCCGTGCCGATCGGTGTTGCGGGCGAGCTCTACATCGGCGGCGATTGCCTCGCGCGCGGCTATCTCGATCAGCCCGAGCTCACCGCCGAGCGCTTCGTCGCCGACCCGTTCAGCGCGAAAGCCGGTGCGCGACTCTACAGGACGGGCGACCTCGCCCGCTACCTCACGGACGGCAACCTCGAATTCCTCGGCCGTCTCGACAACCAGATCAAGCTGCGCGGCTTTCGCATCGAGCCGGGCGAGATCGAAACGGCGCTTGCGCAGCACCCCGCAGTGCGTGAATCGGTCGTCGTAGCGCGCGACGATCCGGGCTTCGGCCGGCAACTCGTCGCGTACGTCGTTTGCCGCGGCGGCGCCGCTCCGTCCGCACGCGAGTTGCGTGGTTTCATCGGACAGCGGCTGCCCGACTACATGGTTCCGTCGACGTTCGTCACGCTCGCCGCCATGCCGCTCGGACGCAACGGCAAGATCGACCGCGGCGCGCTCCCGCCACCGGGGGCGCCGAGCGAGGAGTCGCCGCGGAGCTTCGCCGCGCCGCGCACGCCGATCGAGCGGCAGCTCGCCGAAATCTGGGCGCAGGTTCTCGGGCTCGAGCGTGTCGGTGCCGACGACAACTTCTTCGAGCTGGGAGGCCATTCGCTCGCCGCTACCCAGGTGATCTCCAGGATGCGCAGGACCCACTCGCTCGAATTGTCGCTGCGCACTTTCTTCGAAACGCCGACGCTCTCGATGATGGCTGCCGCAGCGAGGCGGACCAATGGTCCGCAAGGGGCCGGCATGACGCCACGGGAGCGCGCCGCACGCCCGAAGCGCTCATGATCGCCGCTCGGTCCCGAGCCGCGAATCGGAGACCGCGGTGGTCCCGGTCGCCGCCGTTACCGCGATGAAGACGGCAATCCCCGCGACGCCGAACAGCGCTTCGGTGTAGAGCATTCCCCCCGCGCCCCATTGCGTGTGCGCCGCGCCGTCGATCATCGTCATGAACATGATCGGCATGTTGGAAAGCGACGCGAACAGCGTGTACTTCGTCGCGGCCGCGCCGAGCCCCATCGCCTCGAGCGCGACCGCGGAAAATCCCGCGTACGACAGCCCCTGAATGAACGCATACGCCAGCGTGAACGCCACGTACATCGATTCGCTGCGCGGTGCCCACGCCATCGCAGCGGCACAAACAGCGAGTAGCAGCCCGTAGAGCGCGTACGCGGTCTTGCGGTCGATGCGATCGGCGAGATAGCCTCCGGCGAGGCATCCCGCGGCAGAGACGATGCCATTGAGCACACCTGTCACGAGCGCGACGGTGTCCGCCGACGCGTGCCAGTCGCCTGCGACCGCTGACCACAGGTTCGACGCTGCGCCCGTTCCGATGGGCAGGAAACAGATCAAAAGCGCGAGATAGCCCGCGCGCGAGCGCGCGACGTGCCAAAGATCCCTGAGGACTTCGGCGAGCCGCAAGCGATAGCTGCCGCTTCGCAGCAGCTGCGGGGGCTCGGAGACGAACGCGAGCGCGATGCAACACAGCGCGCATCCGGCGCCGAGAACCGTGCCGGCGATCCAGGGCTCGGG
>DATKMY010000051.1:0-30047 GCA_035541655.1 Casimicrobiaceae bacterium
GCCGCTGCTCAGCTTGGCTCGGCAGGTCGAGCATGCGCCGCTCTTGCAGGAATACGGGAGCTCGATTCCCGCTCTGAGGCCGGCGTCGAGGATGCTCTCCCGCCCTTTCTCCAGCGTGAACGTCCTCGTTACGCCGTCGAGAACGGCGGTCACCTCGCATTCGGTGTGCCCCTCCTCGGCGACCTTCGCGGGACGGTGCTCGTGCTTCGGGATGCTCGTCGCGAAGCGTTCGACCTTGACCTTCGCATCCGGAAATCCGCGCCCCTTCAGCGCGTCGGCGACGCCGCGCATCATGCCGTCGGGACCGCAGACGAACACGGTGTCGACCTCGGCGAGGTCGAGCCAGTTGTCGATCAGCGCGTCGGTCTTGGCCCGGTCGATGCGGCCGTGCAGCAGATCGATGTCCTGCGTTTCGCGCGACAGCACGTGAACGAGGTTGAAGCGCGTGAGGTAGGTATCCTTCAGCGCTGCGAGCTCCTCCTTGAACATCACCGTGCCCGATGCGCGGTTGCCGTAGAACAGCGTGAACTGGCTGCCGGGTTCGGACGCGAGCGTGGTCTTGACGAGCGAGAGAATCGGCGTGATGCCGCTGCCCGCCGCGAATGCGACATAGTGACGCCGGTTCTGCGGCGCGAGTGGCACGTTGAAGTGCCCCATCGGCGGCAGAACTTCCAGCGTGTGCCCGGCGGCGAGCGAGCGGTTCGCCCATTCGGAGAACATGCCGCCAGCGTTGCGCTTCACCGCGATGCGAAGCTCGCCGTCCTGCACGGCCGAGCAGATCGAGTACGAACGGCGCACGTCGTGCCCGTCGATGTCCGCCTTGAGTGTCAGATGCTGCCCCGCTACGAAGCGGAACGGTTCGGCAAGTGTCGGCGGCACGGCGAACGTGATCGCAACCGCGTCGCGCGTCTCGCGCTCGACCTTCGCGACCTGCAGGCGATGGAATCGGCTCATCGTCAGTGCGGCTTGAAATAGTCGAACGGCTCGCGGCAATCGAGGCAGCGGTAGTGCGCCTTGCACGCGGTGGAGCCGAACTGCGATACGAGCTCGGTACGCCTGGACGCGCACCGCGGGCACGCCACGGCCGCCGTCGAACGGCGCAGCGGACTGATACCCGCGACGTCGATCGCCGCGGCGCCCCGCCCTTTCGCCGCGCGGCTGCCCTCGGGCGGCGCAATGCCGAATTCGCGCAGCTTGCGCCTGCCTTCCGGCGTGATCCAATCGGTGCTCCACGCCGGGACGAGCGACGTGTCGATGCGCACGCGCGCGAATCCCGCCCCCTCGAGCGCCGCGCGGACCGATGCCGCGATCGCCTCCGTCGCGGGACACCCCGAATACGTCGGTGTCACCGTGACGACGAGGAGCGCCGGATCGTCGGCGTCCCAGTGGATGCCGCGGAGGATTCCGAGTTCGACTATCGAGACGACCGGGATCTCCGGGTCCGTCACCTCCGCGAGCACGCGCCGGGCGCCGCCGAGCGAGGGCTGTGACGCACTCGCCGCAGTTGCCGCCGGAGCCTCGTCGACGGGGTTGGGCATTGCGACACTCACCAACGCGCCCCCGGATACGAGCGCTGCAGCACCTGCATCTCGGCGAGCAGGTGTCCGAGATGCTCGGTATGCACGCCGCGCTTGCCGCCCTGCTGCATGAACGCGTCGCGCGGTACGGTGAGCGTCGCCTCCGTGAGCACCTCGTCGACATGGTGCCGCCACGGCTCTGCGAGCAGCCGGACGTCGGCGGCGACGCCGGCATCGATCAGCGCGATCTCGGTTGCATCGGGCGTGAACATTTCGCCCGTGTACATCCACAACGCCTCGATCGCCGCCTGCATCCGCGCGTGCGACTCGTCGGTCCCGTCGCCCAGACGGATCACCCAGTCGCCGGAGCGTTCGGCGTGATACGCGGCTTCCTTCGCGGCCTTGGCAGCGATCCCGGCGATCCGTGCATCGCTTGACCGCGACAGGGCGGAGAGCAGCAGCAGGTGCCAGGCGTCGAACAGAAACTGCCGCGCGAGCGTGTCGGCGAAGCTTCCATTCGGCTGTTCGACGAGAAGGAGATTGCGGAACTCCGCCGAGTCGCGCAGGAACGCGAGCTGGTCTTCGTCCCGGGCGGGCGTCGCATGACGCGCCTCGACTTCGCCCGCGTAGCCGAGCCACAGCCGCGCCTGTCCGAGCAGATCGAGGCCGACGTTCGCCTGCGCGATGTCTTCCTCGAGCGCCGGGCCGTGCCCGATCCACGCGCCGAGCTGCTGCGCGAGGACCAGCGGCGTGTCGCCGAGTCGTAGCAGGTACTGAAACAGCGACGCGTCGCGCGTCATCGGCTTGCTCTGCGGCACGCTCACAGGTGCTTCACCTCGTCGGGCATCGGGAAGAACGTCGGATGCCGATAGACCTTGCTGTTCGCCGGTTCGAACAGCGGTTCCCTGTCGCCGGGCGCCGAGGCGACGACGTCGGCGGAGCGAACCGCCCAGATCGACACCCCTTCGTTGCGTCGCGTGTAGACGTCGCGCGCGTTCTTGATCGCCATCTCTGCGTCAGCGGCATGCAGGCTGCCGACGTGCCGGTGCGCGAGCCCATGCTGCGACCGGATGAAGATTTCCCAAAGCGGCCATTCGCTCTTCACCGCAGCCTCCTCGAATGCTTGTGCGCGTGTGCCATTGCGGCCTCGCGCACCCACGCGCCGTCCTCCCACGCACGCACGCGCGTCCGCATCCGGTCGCGGTTGCACGGACCGTTGCCCTTGATCACGTCGTGGAACTCGTCCCAGTCGATCGCTCCGAAATCGTAATGGTGGCGCTCGGCGTTCCATCGGAGGTCCGGATCGGGAATCGTGAGCCCCAGGTAATCCGCCTGCGGCACGGTCTGGTCGACGAAGCGCTGGCGCAGCTCGTCGTTCGACAGGATCTTGATCTTCCACGCTGCCGACTGCGCGCTGTGGACGCTCGCGGCGTCCGGGGGCCCGAACATCATCAGCGACGGCCACCACCAGCGGTCGAGCGAGTCCTGCGCCATCGCCTTCTGCTCGTCGGTGCCGCGCGCGAGCGTCATCACGATGTCGTAGCCCTGCCGTTGGTGGAAGCTCTCCTCCTTGCAGATGCGGACCATCGCGCGAGCGTACGGGCCGTACGAGCAGCGGCAGAGCGGGATCTGGTTCATGATCGCCGCGCCGTCGACAAGCCAGCCGATCGTGCCGATGTCGGCCCAGGTGAGCGTCGGGTAGTTGAAGATCGACGAATACTTCGCCCGCCCCGCGTGCAAGTCCTCGACCATCTGGTCGCGCGATACGCCGAGGGTTTCCGCCGCCGAGTACAGGTAGAGTCCGTGCCCCCCTTCGTCCTGCACCTTTGCCATCAGAATGGCCTTGCGCTTGAGCGTCGGCGCGCGCGTGATCCAGTTGCCCTCGGGGAGCATTCCGACGATCTCCGAATGCGCATGCTGCGAGATCTGCCGGATCAGCGTCTTCCGGTACGCCTCCGGCATCCATTCCTTCGGCTCGATCTTGACGTCGGCGTCGATGCGCGCCTGAAACGCCTGCTCCTCGGGCGACATCTCCGCAAGCGCCTTGACGGCCTTGACTCCGGTGTCGACCATCTGCGCGTACATGGAATGTCTCCTCGCTCGGCCTCGCGGAACTCGGGCGGCACCCGGGCGAGATCATTCCCGTCCGCTCGCAGCTGTTGCCGGGCGCGTGGTGAAACGATACACTCGGCTAAATATATTTGCAAATTCTGTATCACAAATCGTTCCGCGCTGCCGTCATGCGCAAACCCGATCCGACCGCGCCCGCGCCGAGCTCCCACGTCCGCAGCTGGATCAGGCGTGAGCTCGCCGCGGCGCCGCCGCGCGCCTCCTCGCTGATCATCACCGTCTGGGGCGACGCCATTGCCCCCCACGGGGGCGCGGTGATGCTCGCCGGGCTCATCGACCTCCTCGCGCCGCTCGGGATCAACGAGCGCCTCGTGCGCACGAGCGTGTTCCGGCTCGCCCGCGAGGGCTGGCTCGCCGCGAAGCCCGTCGGCAGGGAAAGCCTCTATCGGCTGACGCGCGACGGCGCTCGGCGC
The DNA here is from genome assembly GCA_035541655.1 of Casimicrobiaceae bacterium. Classification (GTDB taxonomy): domain Bacteria; phylum Pseudomonadota; class Gammaproteobacteria; order Burkholderiales; family Casimicrobiaceae; genus CAIWHR01. Next base: position 4,061 of record DATKMY010000051.1, read on the forward strand.
TTCGAGCAGGCCTATCGGCGAATCTACGAGGCACCCATCGTGCGGTGGGACGAATCCTGGGAGATCGTGATCGCAGGTCGCCTGTCGGCCGGCGAGCGAAGCACGCTCGAGCAGGAGCTCCGATGGGAAGGCTTCGGCACGCTCGGATCGAGCGTCCTGGTGCGTCCCGCGCAGAAGCCGTCCAACGTCGGACGCGTCGCCACGGCACTCCGCCTTGCCGGCAAGATTACCGTCTTGCGCGCGTTCGACGACGCCTCGCTCGGGGGACGCACGCTTGCATCGGCGGTCTCGCAGTCGTGGGATCTCGAGGGCGTCGCTGCCGACTATCGCCGATTCATCGCGCGTTTCGGCGGCGTCATCCAGCGCTTTCGCCGGGCGAGCGACGACATGCACGATCCCGCGCAGTCGTTCATCGTCCGCACGCTGCTCATTCACTCGTACCGACGCGCGCTGCTGCGCGACCCGCAGCTTCCCGCGGCGCTGCTGCCGCTCGATTGGCCCGGCGCGGCGGCGTACACGCTGTGCCGCGATTTCTACCGCCTCACACATCGCGCTGCCGAGCGCCACCTGCTCGCGACGCTGCGCACCGATCGCGCGATGCTTCCACCGGCTTCGCCCGCGTTTTACCGTCGCTTCGGCGGGCTCGAGCCCCGAGACACGGGTGTCGTGCTTTCTCCTACATGAATATGGGAAAGCGCTCGCAGCTGACCCCCTCGTCGGGCCGTTATCGTGACCACTGAATAGCGCAGACCCGAAGCCCGGGCTGCGGTGTGCCGAATTCCTGTCGGCCGGCCGGGTCAACCGAAATCGCCCGCCGGTCGTTTGAGGAGCGAGGCCCAGGCCCGGAGAGGGTGGCGGGCGAGGAGAGAAACAATGCGTTACAAGTTGATTACGCTGGCGCTGCTCGCGAGCGCGGGTTTCACGCTTCCGGCGCTTCCGGCCACGGCTCAGGTGAGCATCGGCGTCGGAGTTTCCGTTCCGGGAGTCAGCATCGGGGTGAATGTCCCGGCGTATCCGCAGCTCGTTCCAGTTCCTGGCTATCCGGTCTATTACGCGCCGGGCGTGAACTCGAACTTCTTCTTCTATGACGGCATGTACTGGGTCTACTCGGGCGACAACTGGTACACGAGCTCGTGGTACAACGGTCCGTGGAACCTCGTCGCGCCGGATTACGTTCCGCTGTACGTTCTGCGCGTTCCAGTCCGCTACTACAGGGCGCCTCCGGTCTATTTCCGCGGATGGCGTGCGGACCTGCCGCCGCGCTGGGGGCAGCACTGGGGCTACGCCTGGGAGACCAGCCATCGCGGATGGGACCACTGGGACCGTCGCGCGGCACCTCCGCCTGCGCCGCTACCGGCCTACCAGCGCGGCTACGCCGGCAATCGATATCCGCAATACGATCAGCAGCACGCGCTGAACAACCAGTACTACCGCTACGAGCCGCGCGATCCGAACGTGCGCCAGCACTATCACGGGCAATACCAGGCACAGAACCCGCGGCAAGCGTACCCGTCGCCGGGAAACCCGCCGCCTGTCGGCGGACCTTCGCCGAGAGCCCCCGCGGGGGGCGGCAAGCGCGAACCCGGCCAGGACGGCTAGCGCCGAGCACGACGCAATCGACCGGCCAGAACGGCAGCTCGCGAGGCTGCCGTTCTTTTTCCCATCCCGCCGCGTCATAATCGACGCCGCTCCCGATTCGCAAACCATCAGACGGCGCTATTTGCCGGTGGAGTTGCCATGCCCGGATCCCCTCGCAAGGTCGGTGTCATCGGTGTCGGTTTCGGCGCGCAGGTCTACGTGCCCGCGTTCCGGTCGGAGGGCTGGGACGTCGCCGCGATTTGCAGCCGCAATCGCGAAAAGGCGGCGAAGATCGCAGCCGAAGGCGGAATTCGCGGCGTCCATACCGATCCGCTCGAGCTGATCGCGCGCGACGATCTCGACGCGGTGGCGATTGCATCGCCACCCGCGAGCCATCATCCCCTGTCGCTTGCCGCGCTCGCTGCGGGAAAGCACGTACTCTGCGAGAAGCCGTTCGCGCTCGACGCGGCGCAGGCCGCCGCCATGCGCGACGCCGCGGAGCGAAGCGGGCTCACCGCGATGGTCGGACACGAGTTCCGCTACACCCCGCAGCGCGCGTTCATCAGGGATCTCATCGCCGAAAACTACATCGGCGCAGTGCGCCTGTGCACGATCGAGCTTTTCCTCGACCGCTACGTCACGCCCCGGCCACGGCCTTGGACCTGGCTCGCGTCGAAGTCCGAAGGCGGCGGGCTGCTGGGCGCGCTCGGTTCGCACTATGTCGACGGTTTGCGTCATTGGTTCGGCGAGGTCGTCGCGGTGAGCGGGCGCCTCGCGATCCTGCGCCCGGACCTCGTCGACCCGGCGACCGACCGCGCGGTCAAGGCGGAGACCGACGACACCTACTGGTTCACCCTGACCTTCGCCAGCGGCACGGTAGCGACGATGACCGCGTCGTTCGCTGCAACGCCGACCCGCGGTGCGAAGATCGCCGTGATGGGCGATCGCGGCACGCTGATCGCCGAGCAGCCGGGACCGAATCCTCTAGCCGAGGGCGTCGTGATCGCCAGCCGTGACGGCTCCGCGCTCGCGCCGCTCCCAACGCCGCCGCGGTATTCGCTGCCGCACGACGATCGCGACCATCGGCTCGCCGCGTTTCGCGCGCTCGTGCGTGAATTCGGCGCCGGTATCGACACGCGCAGGTCCCCCGCGCCGAACTTCACCGACGGGCTGCGCTGCCAGCAGGTCCTCGACGCCGTGCACGCCTCGTTCGCATCCGGACGGGAGATCCGAATCGCGTGATCTGCGTCGTCCACGCGCATCCCTACCCTAGCCGCTCGCGCGTCAATCGCGCGCTCGCCGACGCGCTCTCGACGCTGTCCGACGTCGACCTGCGAACGCTCTACGCCCTCTATCCGGACTTCGACATCGACGTCGCGGCCGAGCAGAAGGCGCTGGCGCGCGCTGAACTCGTCGTCTGGATGCACCCGCTCTACTGGTACAGCGTGCCGTCGCTCCTCAAGCACTGGATGGACAAGGTGCTCGAATTCGGCTGGGCCTACGGCGACGGCGCTGGCGCGCTCGCGGGCAAGTCTTGTCTTTGGGTGCCGACAGCCGGAGGCAGCGCAGCGGCGTTCACGCCCGACGGGCTGCACGCGCATCCGTTCGCGAGCTTTGTCCCGCCGATCGAGCAGACCGCGCGTTTTTGCGGGATGCGCTGGGAGCCTCCGCACGTCGTCCTCGAGGCCGACGATGTCGACGCGACGCGCCTCTCGGACATCGTCACCGGGACGTTGCAGCGGCTCGAAGGCTGGCGCGCGCCGGTGCGAGCCACGGGGGAGATACCGCCATGATGATCAACGCGCTCGTCTACCTGACTGCCGCTGTGCTGTGCGTGCCGTTCGCCCGTTGGATGGGCCTCGGGTCGGTGCTCGGCTACCTGATGGCGGGTGCGCTCATCGGGCCGTGGGGATTGGGGTTCGTCGAGGACGTCGAGACGATTCTGCACTTTTCGGAGTTCGGCGTGGTGCTGATGCTGTTCGTGATCGGGCTCGAGCTCGAAGGCAGGCGCTTGCGCGAGATGCGCAGGGCGGTCTTCGGCGGAGGCATGCTCCAGCTCGCGTTATCGGGCTCGGCGCTCGCCGCCGGCGGCCTCGCACTCGGGCTTCCGTGGAAGTCGGCCCTGATCGCGGGATTGGCGATCGCCCTCTCGTCGACGGCCATCGCAATGCAGACGATGGGAGAGCGCAATCTGACGGCGACGCCGATGGGCCGCAACGCGTTCGCCGTCCTCCTCTTCCAGGACATCGCAGCGATCCCGCTGCTCGCGGCAATTCCGCTGATCGCTGCCGGGCGCGCCGGCGTGGACTCCGACTCCTGGCGCGATGTGCTCGTTGCCGTGGCCGCGATCGGCGGAGTGCTGGTCATCGGCCGCTACCTTCTGCGGCCTCTGTTGCGGATCGTCGCCTCGGCCAACATCCGCGAAGTGTTCACCGCCTTCGCGCTGCTGCTGGTGATCGCCATCGCGCAGCTGATGTCGCTCGCCGGCGTGTCGACGGCGCTCGGGGCCTTCCTCGCCGGCGTGCTGCTCGCGAGCTCCGAATACAAGCACGCGCTCGAGGCCGACATCGAGCCGTTCAAGGGGCTGCTGCTCGGCCTGTTCTTCATCTCGGTCGGCATGTCGATGGACTTCGGACTCCTGCAACGCGAGCCGGCGGCGATCGCCGGGCTTCTCGCCGGCCTCCTCGTGCTCAAGATCGCGACGCTCGTCGTCGTCGCGCGCGTCATGGGCATCGAATCGCGGCAGCGGCTGCTTTTCGCCGGGCTGCTTGCGCAGGGCGGCGAGTTCGCGTTCGTGGTGCTCGGCGCCGCGCGCACCGCGGGTATCCTCGCCGACGACCGCGCGGGACTCGTGACGATCGCGGTCGCGCTGTCGATGGCGGCGACGCCGTTCATCCTGTTCCTGCTCGACAAGCTCTCGGCGTGGCACGCGAGGGCGGACGATCGCGCGCCCGACGCGATCGACGAAAGGGGCAATCCGGTGATCATCGCCGGTTTCGGCCGTTTCGGTCAGATCGTCGGCCGGCTGCTCCTCGCGAACGGCATTCGCGCGATCGTCCTCGATCATGACCCTGATCAGATCGACTTCCTGCGCAAATTCGGCTACAAGGTCTTCTACGGCGATGCGACGCGCCTCGACATCCTGCGGGCGGCGGGCGTCGATGACGCGAGCCTGCTGATCAACGCGATCGACGACGTCGACGACAACCTCGCGCTCACCGACGTCGTCCGCCAGAATTTCCCCGACCTGCCGATCATCGCGCGCGCTCGCAACGTCACGCACTATGTCGGGCTGCGCAGTCGCGGCGTGACCGCCATCGAGCGCGAGACCTTCGAGTCCGCGTTGCGTGCGGGCCGCCGCGCGCTGGAAACCCTCGGCGTCGACCGCTTTCGTGCGCGCGAGATCGCCGACAGCTTCCGGCGCCACAACCTCGCGACGCTCGACGAGCGCATCGAATTTTTCAGGGACGAAGCGAAGGTGATGTCCGCGGCTCAGGCCGGACGCGAGGAGCTGCGCGAGTTCTTTGCGCGCGACCGGGCGCAGTTCGAAACCGAGCATCGGACCGGCTGGAACCAGGAGTAGCGAGCACTCGGCACGCGCTCGCCCCGGCGGTGCCTCAGCTGGAAGCCCCGCACCTGCAGCGGCTCATCGTCGTCGTCATCGTCGTCGTCGTCGTAGCCTTCGTCTTCGTCGGGATCGATGTTGCCGACGTCGCCGTCGGGCTGGTCGTCGTCATCGTCGTCATCGTCGCCCGGTCCGCTGAGCCAGCCGCCCACGATCGGCAAACACCATGTCAGGGCCATCTCGATGTCCATGATCGGCGTGCTTGCAACGCAACGCTACAGCGGTGGAATTCGCAGCATCTGCCCCGGATAAATCTTGTCCGGATCCTTGAGCATCGGCTTGTTCGCCTCGAAGATCTTCATGTACTTGTTGGGATCTCCGTACTGCGATTTCGAGATCCTCGACAGGTTGTCGCCGGAGACAACCGTGTAGTACTTCGCCTCCGGGGCGCTCTGATCGACGCTCATCATGTTGCTGACGCTGGCCACGCCCGAAACGTTGCCGCAGCAGAGCACGATCTTTTCCATCGACGCCTGGTCAGGCGCCACGCCGTAAACGGTGGCCGTGGCGTTTGCGCCGTCGAAGGTGACGGTGAGGCCGGTGGCCGAGAGGTTCTGCGACTTGATGTATTCGACGATCGCGTCGGCGGCCGCGTCGTTAGCGGCCTTGACCTTCGCGTCGTCGGCCGGAGCGGCCGCGGCATCCTGCATGGCTGCCTTCGCCTTGCCCATACCGAACAGCTTCTCGCCGGCTTCCTTCACGAAATCGAGCATGCCCATCGTTTAACTCCTTGTCCAACCGGATGCAACGGCCGAGCCGCGACCTTCGATCCCAACGCGACAGCTCGGAGTGAAAGATGATTCTACGCTCGCCGCAAGTCCGACGGCGTATGAAGAATTCGCGGCAAAGCGCCAAACGCGCTTGCCGCTCGTTACAGGCGCAGCGCCACTTCGGTTCCCTGCGCGATCGCGCGCTTCGCATCGAGCTCGACCGCCACATCCGCGCCGCCGATCAGCGTGACGGCGCAGCCTGCCGCGCGCAGGGGATCGGCGAGCTCTCGGCGCGGTTCCTGCCCGGCGCAAACGACAATGGTGTCGACGTCGAGCACGCGTGCCTCGCCGGCCACGCGGATATGGAGTCCGGTGTCGTCGATCCGTTCGTAGGCGACGCCCGGGATCATCGTCACGCCGCGTTTCTTGAGCAGCGTCCGCCTGATCCAGCCGGTGGTCTTCGCGAGGCCCTCGCCGACCTTGCCGGACTTCCGCTGCAGCAGCCACACTTCGCGCGGAGGCGGACGCTCGGCTGGCGTCCTGATCCCGCCGCGCTCGCGGTAGTCAATGTCGATCCCCCATTCGGCGCAGTATTCGTCGGTCTCATCGTGCCCGGCGTGATGGGTGAGGAATTCGCCGACGTCGAAGCCGATGCCGCCCGCGCCGATGATCGCGACGCGCGCGCCCGCCTCGCGCCTACCGAGCACGATGTCGGCGTAGCCGGCAACCTTCGGGTGATCGATTCCGCGGATCGCCGGAACGCGCGGAACGACCCCGGTCGCGAGCACGACATGCTCGAAGCCCCCGAGATCCGGAGCGCGCACGCTACGGCCGAGCACGAGCTCGACCCCGGTGCGCTCGATCATTCGCCGGTAGTAACGAAGCGTCTCGGCGAATTCGTCCTTGCCGGGAATCCGGTGTGCGAGGTTGAACTGGCCGCCGATCTTCTCGGCTGCCTCGAACAGCGTCACCCGATGGCCGGCCCTGGCAGCCGTCGTCGCGCATGCAAGCCCCGCGGGGCCGGCCCCCACCACAGCGACGCGCTTCGCGCGCGCCGCCGGCCTGGGCACGATCTTCGTCTCGTGGCAGGCGCGGGGATTGACGAGGCACGAGGCGATCTCGCGCGTGAAGATCTGGTCGAGACACGCCTGGTTGCAGCCGATACACGTGTTGATCTCGTCCGCACGTCCCTGCGCGGCCTTGACGACGAAATCGGCGTCGGCGAGAAACGGCCGCGCCATCGACACCATGTCGCCTTCGCCGCGCGCGAGCACGGCCTCGGCGACGTCCGGGTCGTTGATCCGGTTGGTCGCGATCAGAGGAATCCGCACGCTTCCCATCAGCCGCCGCGTCACCCAGGTGAACGCCGCGCGCGGCACCATCGTTGCTATGGTCGGCACCCGAGCTTCGTGCCAGCCGATCCCGGTGTTGATGATCGTCGCGCCCGCGGCCTCCACCGCCCGCGCGAGCGCGACGACCTCGTCCCACGTGCTGCCGCCTTCGACCAGGTCGAGCATCGACAGCCGGTAGATGACGATGAAGCGCGGTCCCACCCTCTCGCGCGTACGGCGGACGATCTCGACCGGGAAGCGCATCCGGTTCCCCGCCGACCCTCCCCATTCGTCGTCGCGACGATTGGTCCGCGGCGCGACGAACTCGTTGATCAGGTAGCCCTCCGAGCCCATGATCTCGACCCCGTCGTAGCCGGCGCGCTGCGCGAGCTCCGCGCAGCGCGCATAGGCGCCGATCGTCCTGCCGATTCCCCAGCGCGTGAGCGCGCGCGGCCGAAACGGCGTAATCGGCGAGCGCAGCGCCGAGGGCGCCACCGAGAGCGGGTGATAGGCATAGCGCCCGGCGTGCAGGATCTGCAGCGCGATGCGCCCGCCCGCTGCGTGGACGGCATCCGTGATCAATCGATGCTTCCGCAGCTGCCACCCGAACGAAAGCTGCGAGGCGCGCGGCTCGAGGCGGCCGGCGAGATTCGGCGCGATCCCGCCCGTGACAATCAGCCCCACGCCGCCGCGAGCGCGTTCGGAATAGAACGCGGCCATCCGCTCGTACCCGTCGGGGGCCTCCTCGAGTCCCGTGTGCATCGAGCCCATCAGCACGCGGTTGGGCAGCGTCACGAAACCGAGATCGAGCGGCGCCAGCAGACGGGAAAAGCGCGACAAGGGACAGGCGGCGTCAGCGCAGCGCGAGGAACGCCTCGCCGGAGACCTTGACTTCGCCGGCCTCGTTCGTCGTCTCGACGGCGATTCGCACGATCCGCTCTCCGTCGCGCTCGAGCTTCTCGGCGACGCGGCCCCTGCAGACGATCCGCTCGCCGACGTGCGTGATCGCGGAGAAGCGAACGCTGAATTCGCGCAGAGCCTCTTGCGGCACCCAGTTCGTCAACAGCCGCCCGAGCCATGCCATCGACAGCATCCCGTGCGCAACGACGTCGGGCATCCCGGCCGCGCGCGCGAAGTCGACGTCGACGTGGATGGCATTGCGATCGTTCGAGGCGTCGGCGTAGAGCGCGAGCTGCTCGCGGGTGATCGGCGGCAGTGCGATCGCCGGAAGCTCGTCGCCGACGCCGACCGATTCAAACGTGATCGCCATTCGAGTTGCCGCGGACCACGATCGTCGTTCGCATCTCGGCCACCCGCACTCCGTTCTGGTTCGTGATGTCGGTGACCTTGACGACAAACGCGCGCGAGCCGCTCCTCTTCTGCAGCACGTTCGCGATGCGCGCCACGAACGTCAACCGATCGCCGGCGTGAACCGGCACGAAGTAGCGGAACCCCTGCGCGCCATGCAGCACCTGCGCGATGTCCGCGCCGATCTCGCGCAGCCACGAGAACGGGTCGGCCTCGTCGAGCGACAGGCAGGCGATGTACGTCGGCGGCGCCGGCAGCCCCAGATGGCCGGCGGCGCGCGCCGCCGCCTCGTCGATGTATTCGCGTCGCGTCTCGCCGGTCGCCCGTGCGAACAGACGCAGGCGTTCGGCATCGACGGCCACCGTGAGCGGCGGGAACCTGCGGCCGATCGACGCTGTATCGACCATTGCCGCTCACTCCGCGCGATAGAGCGTGACGACGCACGCGCCGCCGAGTCCAAGGTTGTGCTGCAAGCCGATCCGCGCGCCCTCCACCTGGCGCTCGCCGGCTGTTCCTCGCAGCTGCTGCGCGAGCTCGAAGCACTGCGCGAGACCCGTAGCCCCGAGCGGATGGCCCTTCGCCAGCAGCCCGCCGGACGGATTGGTCACGTACTTTCCGCCGTACGTGTTGCCGCCTTCCTCGACGAGCTTTTCGCCTTCGCCCTCGCCAGCCAGCCCGAGCGACTCGTAGGCGAGAAGCTCGTTCTGAGCGAAGCAATCGTGCAGCTCGACCACGTCGACGTCGGCAGGGCCGATACCGGCATCCTCGTAGACCTGTCGTGCCGCCTGCCGGGTCATGTCGTAGCCCACGAGCGCAATCATGTCATGCGCGGCGAAGGTCACAGCGGTGTCGGTCGTCATCGCCTGGGCTGCGATCGACACCGTTCGGTCCAGATGGTGGCGCCGCGCGAAATCCTCCGAGACGAGCACCGCGGCGGCTGCACCGCAGGTCGGCGCACACGCCATCAATCGCGTCATCACGCCGGGCATCAGCGCCGGCGAAGCGAGAACTTCGTCGACCGACAACTCGTGGCGCAACAGCGCCATCGGATTGCGCGCGCCGTGGCGGCTCGCCTTCACGCGGATCTTCGCGAAAGTCTCGAGCTTCGTGCCGAACTTCTTCATGTGCGCGATACCGGCGCCCCCGAAGTAGCGAACTGCGAGAGGCAGGTCGGCGGCACCGACGAGCGCGTCGGTTTCGCGGTTGAAATCGTCGAACGGCGTCGGGCGATCGTTGAAATGCGTCGTGAGCGCACCCGGAGACATCTGCTCGAAGCCCATTGCGAGCGCGCACTCGACACTGCCGCTTTCGACGGCCTGGCGCGCGAGATAGAGCGCGGTGGAGCCCGTCGAGCAGTTGTTGTTGACGTTGAAGATCGGGATCCCGGTCATCCCGACGCGGTAGAGCGCCTTCTGGCCAGCCGTCGAGTCGCCGTAGACGTAGCCGACGAACGCCTGCTCGACGTCGACATAGGCGACGCCGGCATCGGCCAACGCGGCTGCCGTCGCGTCGGCGCCCATAGCGTCGTAGGGCTCGCTCGCGCCCGGCTTCGCGAACGGGACGAGGCCGACACCGGCAATCAGGACCTTGCGCTGCATCATCGTTTCCATCCGTGGCCGCGCTTCGTCACACCCGCCGCGCGACCTTGCAAAAGGTTTGCATTTTACCGGGTTCGCGGCGGCGAGCTGAAGGTTCGCCTCACGCGTGACGGTCGCGGCCCCTCCTCGCGCGAAAGGGCTAAACTTCGCATTCGCCGCTGCTGCTGCCGCCGGCAACCGCCCTTTCGGAGCCCGCCATGACCGCCACCCCCGCTCTACGCCAAGCCGACGTGCCGACGCTCGCCCATTGGATCGGCGGCAAGCGCACGCCCGGAACTTCGGGGCGCTACGGCGACGTGTTCACGCCGGCGACCGGAGCGCTCGGTTGCCGCGTTCCGTTCGCGTCTGCCGCCGAGGTCGCGCGCGCCGTCGAATCCGCGAAGGCTGCGTTCCCGGGATGGGCGGCGACTACGCCGATCTTCCGCGCGCGTGTGATGTTCCGCTTCAAGGCGCTCCTCGAGCAGCACGCCGACGAGATCGTCACCGTGGTCTCGCGCGAGCACGGCAAGGTGCTGTCAGACGCCGCGGGCGAGCTGTCGCGCGGCATCGAGATCGTCGAGTACGCTTGCGCGGCGCCGCAGCTGCTCAAGACGGAATTCTCCGAGGCCGCAGGCACCGGCATCGACGTGTATACGCTGCGGCAGCCGCTCGGCGTCGTCGCCGGCATCACGCCGTTCAACTTCCCGGCGATGGTGCCATTGTGGATGTTTCCGATGGCGCTGGTCTGCGGCAATTCGTTCGTGCTGAAGCCTTCAGAGCGCGATCCGTCCGCGGGCCTGATCCTCGCGCAGCTCCTGAAGGAAGCCGGCCTGCCCGATGGTGTCTTCAACGTGGTCAACGGCGACAAGGAGGCCGTCGACGCGCTGCTCGCGCATCCCGACGTCCAGGCGGTGAGCTTCGTCGGCTCGACGCCGATCGCGCGCTATATCTACGCGACAGGGACCGCGCACGGCAAGCGCGTGCAGGCCCTGGGCGGCGCGAAGAACCACGCGGTCGTGATGCCCGACGCCGATCCCGAGCTCGCTGCGGATGCGCTGGTCGGCGCCGCCTACGGCTCGGCGGGCGAGCGCTGCATGGCGATTTCGGTCGCGGTCTTCGTCGGCGACAAGATTGCCGACGACGTGCTCGGCCGCGTCCGGAACAAGATCGCGGCGATGAAGGTCGGCGCCTCCGACGACAAGAACGCAGAGATGGGGCCGCTCGTCACCGCGCAGCATCGCGACAAGGTGAAAGGCTACATCGACAGCGGCGCGGCCGAGGGCGCGGCGCTCGTCGTCGACGGCCGAGGACTCACGGTTTCGGGGCACGAGGACGGCTATTTCGTCGGGCCGACGCTCTTCGATCGCGTGACGCCGCAGATGAGGATCTACAAGGACGAGATCTTCGGACCGGTGCTCTCGTCGGTGCGCACGAGGACCTACGACGAGGCGCTGGCGCTCGTCAACGCGCACGAGTACGGCAACGGCGCCGCGATCTTCACGCGCGACGGCAATGCGGCGCGCGATTTCGTCCAGCGGGTGCAGATCGGGATGGTCGGCGTCAACGTGCCGATCCCGGTGCCGGTCGCGTTCCACAGCTTCGGCGGCTGGAAGTCGTCGCTCTTCGGCGACCACCACATTTACGGGCCGGAGAGCGTGCGCTTCTACACGCGGCAAAAGGCGGTGACGCAGCGCTGGCCGGCGAGCGTCAAGGCGGGCGCCGAGTTCATGATGCCGACGACGAAGTAGCCGACCGCAATTGCAGCGAGGCCGCCAACCCGGCGCGCATGGGCGGACGCTAGTGCGCCAGCAGCTTCGGCAGCGCCGCGCCTTCCTTCTCGAGCTCGGCGAACCGCCCCTCCTCGAGGAGGTGGCCGTGATCGAACACCAGCACGCGATCGAATTCGCGCGCGAGGTCGGCGCGCCCGAGCGCCCACACTACGGTACGTCCTTTCGCCCACGCGAGCACGGCGCGCAACACACGCAGCTCGGTGGCCGGATCGAGCCCGGACGTGGGTTCGTTGAACATCAGGATGTCCGGGTTCTTCATCAGGCCGCGCGCGATGGCGAGCCGCTGCCGCTCCGAGTAGGAGAGGCGCGATCCGCCGTTGCCTACCTCGAAGCTCAGGCCCAGGCGGACCAGCCCCGGTTTCATCCCCGCCTCGGCGACGACCTCGCGCACGACCGTGGCGAGCCGCGCCTGCGCGTTCGCCTGGTCGAAAGCGATGCGCCCGAAGAGGATGTTGTCCTGGATCGACAGCGTGGAGCTGAAGCGGTCGGGATCGAAGAACTCGACGTAGTCCTCGCGGCCCGCGTAGCGGCGGCGGAACTCCGCACGCGCTTCGACGATCTTCCGCTGGCGCGCCTCGTCGATTACGCCGATCCGGTGCTGCGCGACGACGATCCGCAGCGTTAGAGCGAGAAGCCGCGCCTTCTCCTCTTCGGCGACGGCGTCCATGTTGCCGTCGGCGATCTTCGCGACCAGCACGCGAAAATCGGGCAGATCGTCGGCGCTGATGAAGCTGTACTGGTCGAACATCGGGCTGTCGGGCGCGACGTCGGCGAACAGTTCGACCATCAGCCCCGCGACCGTCGCCCCCGCGGCGTAGAAGTCGTCGAGCAGGCCCACGTCGCGCAGCAGCCCCACGACCTCCGGGTTGCGCGACAGGTTGCCCGGCTGCAGCGAAGCGTGACGCGGCGTCCCGAACACCAGGTTTTCGGCAACGCTGATGTTGGCGTGATACGCGTCGCGATCAAAGAGTTCGACGTACGACGAGAGGTTTTCGGCGTTGACGCGCTCCTTCATCCGCTTTCGCGCCTGGAGCGCCATCGCCGCGAACGCCGGATCGGCCTGCGGATCGGACGTGCTCGCCAGCCCGAATCGCATCACCTCCTCTTCCATCTCCACGAGGCGCAAAATGCCGAGCGCTCTTTCCGTCAGCTCGTCCGCGTTCGACACGCCCGCCGCCTCGTAGTCGATCCAGTCGGCACGCACGTCGTGCGGGCTGTTGCCCGCGGCGAGCGCTTCGCGCACCCTCAGTTCCTCGACGTGTTTCCCGGTATCGTCGTACGCGGCGGGCCTCACCGGCTGATGCTTGAGCCCATAGGTGAGATTGTGGGCGAGCGTGCCCGAGAAGATGTGCGCATTCTGCGTCGCGTACGCGATGCGGCGCCCGGGAATCGCCTGGTGCGCGTCGCCGAAGGGAACTCCCGCGACGACGATCCGGCCGCCGCTCGGGAAGACGAGGCGCGCGAACAAATGCTCGATGTCCTCCTTGCCGCTGTGGCCCCCGCCCACGAGCGCGACCCGCTGTCCGGCTGGAATGGTGCAGGAGACGCGATCGACGCGATTGATCACGCCGTCCTCGCTGTAGACGAGCGTCGTCGTCGCGATCTCGCCCGCGAGCTTCGGAACGTTTTTCACGGGATCGGAGATCAGCCTGCCGTCGATCAGCCCCGGCGGCTCGAACTGGGAGACGATCTGCTCGTACTTGATCCGAACGTCCTCCTTCGTCGAATACCACTGCAGCAGTTCCTTCCACGGATCGAGGATGTCCTTGTACGCACTCAGCACTGCCACGAGCGCGCCGAGCGACAGGTCGCCCTTGATCACGAAGTAGCCGCCGACCGAATAGAAGAAGAACGGCGTGACTTGCGCGAGAAAATTGTTCAGGAACTTGACGAAGAACTTGCGCTTGTAGATATCGACGCGAATGCCGAAGATCGTTCCGAGGCGATCGCTGATGTCGGCAGTCTCGAGATGGAACGTATCGTTGCTGCGGATCTCGGCTGCGCCGGCCACCGATTCGCCGATGCGATCGGAAAGCGCGCGAGCGGTGGTCACGCGTTCCTTCGACAGCTGGTTGATCTTGCGCTGCAGCCGCGGGATCAGGATGGCCTGCGGCGGGTACAGCGCCACCGCGGCGAGGCCGAGCCAGGCGTTCTGGACGAAGATGAACGCGAGGTAGGTGAGCAGCAATCCGCCCTGAAACACGGGCAGGTTGATCGAATCGCCGATGAAGCTCCCGATCGGCTCGGTCTCCGCGACGACCATCGGAATGATCTCGCCGCTCGACATCGTCTTGAACTGCGGAAGCGGGAAGCGCAGCACCCTGTCGTAGAGCTCGTGCCGCAGCCGCCGCATCGTGCGCTCGCCGACGATGCCGCGGTAGACATTGAGCCAGTACTTGATCCCGCCGTTGACCGTGATCAGCGTGAGCAGCAGCAAGGAGAGCGCCATCAGGTACGACACCTGCGTGACGTCGAAACCGAGGAACGTCTTCGGGATGTTCTTGCCCCCGATCGCGCTGTTGACGATGCGCTTCGGAATCTCGAGGTTGACGTAGATCAGCGGAAAGCTCGCCACCGTCACGACCAGGAGCAGTATCTGGTCGCGCCACGTGTGCCGCAGGATGTAGCGAAAGAGGGAGCGTTCCATCCGGAAGCGAGCCTCGGTCGGCGCTTTTCGTGTCGACCCGATTTCCGCGAGGGCCCAGGAGGGCGCATCTGCGCTGGCGATCGAGGCCTCGGTTCGATGTTAACATCAGGCGCCGACGGGGCCATGCCGGCGGGCGCAACGCCCCCTGCCGCCGCCCGTGGCGACGATCGACGCCACGATGCGAGACGACATCCGGATGGACGCACACACCGCCGCCGGCACGGTCGCGGTCGTTCTCAAGGGCTACCCGCGCCTCTCGGAGACCTTCATCGCCCACGAGCTCCATGCGCTCGAGCAGCGGGGGCTATCGCTCGCGCTCTATTCGCTGCGCCGTCCGACGGAGCCGGTCGCGCATCCGGTCCACGACGAGATCAAGGCGCCGGTCGTCTACCTCCCGGAATATCTGCACGACCAGCCGGGGCGAGTCTTTCGCTCCTGGCTACGGGCACGTCGCCTCCCGGGCTATCGCGCCGCGCGTGCCGCGTGGCTGCGCGATCTCCTCCGCGATCCCTCGCGCAATCGCTCGCGCCGCTTCGGGCAGGCGCTCGTTCTCGCCGCCGAGATGCCGCCGAGCATCGCCCATCTGCATGCGCATTTCCTGCACACGCCGGCGTCGGTCGCGCGCTACGCGGCGATCATCCGGGGGCTCGCCTGGAGCTGCTCCGCGCACGCGAAGGACATCTGGACGATTCCGGATTGGGAGAAACGCGAGAAGCTCGCTGCCTCGGCGTGGATCACTACCTGCACCCGGATCAACGCGCAGCATTTGCGCGGTCTCGCTGCCGCTGCGCCGAGGGTCGATCTCAACTATCACGGGATCGACACGCGACGCTTTCCTCCGCCACCATTCGCGCGACCGGCGTGCGACGGCCGCGATCCCGGATCGGCCGTCGAGCTGCTCACCGTCGGGCGCGCCGTCGACAAAAAGGGCCTCGACGACCTGCTCGCCGCCCTCGCCCGCATTCCCCGCGACCGGCATTGGCGGCTCACGCACATCGGCGGCGGTCCGCTCCTGCGCGAGCTCCAGGCGAAGGCGGTTTCGCTCGGGCTCGCCGAGCGCATCCTGTGGCGCGGCGCGCTGTCGCAGGTCGCGGTGCTCGCCGCCTATCGCAGCGCCGACCTCTTCGTGCTGCCGTGCCGGGTGAGCAGCGACGGCGATCGCGACGGACTTCCGAACGTGCTGCTCGAAGCGCAAAGCCAGAAGCTAGCGTGCGTGTCGACGCGCATCTCCGGAATCCCCGAGCTGATCGACGACGGAACGACCGGCGTCCTCGTGCCCCCGCGATCTCCCGACGTGCTCGCCGACGCGCTCGAACGCCTCATCGCCGATCCCGCGTTGCGGCGGCGTCTCGGCGAGGCCGGTTTTGCACGCGCCACCGGCGAGTTCTCCGTCGACGTCGGCGCCGATCGGCTGGTCGAGCGATTCGCTGCGTCGCTCGCGGCATCCGTCCGCGCCCCCACTCGAGCGTAGTGATCGTCGCGCTCATCCGGCACGCCAGCACGGCCTGGAACGAGGAGGGGCGCATGCAGGGCCGGCGCGACGTGCCGCTGAGCGAGCGCGGCCGCGCGCAGGCACGAAGCTGGAGGATTCCCGCGGAGATCGCGCCCGACACTCTGTGGGTTTCGAGCCCGCTCTGCCGCGCCGTCGAGACCGCTGAGATTTTGACCGGGCGATCCGTCGAGCGGGAGAGCGCGCTGGTCGAGATGAGCTGGGGCGACTGGGAGGGCCACACCCTCGCCGAGTTGCGCAGTACCCAAAGCGAGGCGTATGCGGCGAACGTGGTGCGCGGGATCGATTTTCGGCCCCCCAACGGCGAGAGCCCGCGTGACGTCCTGGCACGGGTAGAGCCGTGGCTTACGCGGGTCGCCGCGAGGCGAACCCCCGTAACCGCGGTGACGCACCTCGGCGTCCTGCGGGCACTCCTCGCCGCGGCGACGGGGTGGGACATGGTCGGGAAGCCGCCGCTCCGGCTGCAGAGCGGTGCCCTCCATCGCTTTGCCGTCGACCGCGACGGACGCGTAGCGATCGTCGACTGCAACATTCCGCTGGTCGCGAGCCCGTCGGCCTCCGGGTAGCCGAGGCTCGCCTTCCCCCGCCGCGTGGGTCCGTAAGAGATCGAGGCGCTCGAGCGACCAAGCTCCATCGGCGGCCCCTTGCGCCCCCTTCGCTACGGGCGGAGATCCTATGAGTGCAACGCTATCGATCTCGATCGGCAGTCGGCCTCGGCAGCCGGCGGGGCGAATGCGCCTTCCGGCGCGCGTCGAACAACGGGTCCGCGCCCAGGAGGCGGCGAGCGAGGTCCTCGTCGGCTGGATCCAGCTCGCAATCGTCGTCGGCTTCGCGATCGTCTATTTCCTCGCTCGCAAGACCTTCCGCCCCGACGCGCCGTTCCATCCGGTGCCCTGGGTGCTCGCCGCGTACCTGGGCTTCACCCTGTTGCGGCTCGTCCTCGCCTATCGCAACCAGCTGGCCGAATGGATGCGCTACCTCTCGATCGTGATCGACGTGTCGCTGCTGATCGGACTCATCTGGAGCTTCCACTTGCAATACATGCAGCCCCCTTCGTTCTATCTGAAGGCGCCGGCGGTGCTGTACATCTTCATCTTCGTCGCGCTGCGCACGCTGAACTTCGACGCGCGCAAGGTCGTCACTGCGGGCGCGGTCGCGATCCTCGGCTGGCTCGCGCTCGTCGTCTACGTGATCACCATCGACCCGCACGACTCGATGATCACGCACGACTACGTCCACTACCTGACGTCGAACAGCGTGCTGATCGGCGCGGAGATCGACAAGGTCATCTCGATCAGCGTCGTCACCGCGATCCTCGCCTACGCGATTGCGCGCAACCGCCGCCTGCTCACGCACGCGGTCACCGAGAACGCGAGCAATCAGGATCTCGCGCGCTTCGTCCCGGCCGAGGTTGCGAGTCTGATCAAGGCATCGGACGACGCGGTGCAGGTCGGAGCGGGCGAGCCGCGCGAGGCAACGATGCTGTTCCTCGATCTCGAGGGTTTCACGTCGCTCGCCGAGCGTCTCGCGCCGCGGGATCTCGTCCGCATCCTCAACACGTTCTACGCGGCCGTCGCCGAGCCGCTCGCCCTCCACGGCGGCGTCATCAACCAGTTCCAGGGCGATGCGATCCTCGCGACCTTCAACGCGCCCCGCCTCGACCTCGATCACGCGGCGAATGCGTTGCGCGCGGCGCTCGCGATCCAGGCGCTGCTCGGCGCACGGACCTTCGGCGACGGGCTCGTCCTTCGCGCGCGCATCGGCATCAACACGGGCGTCGTCATCCACGGACTCATCGGGACGCCCGACCGTCTCGGCTACACGGTGATCGGCGACGAGGTGAACGTGGCGGCGCGCCTCGAGGCGCTCAACAAGCAGTACGGCACGTCGATCATCGCCTCCGAACAGACGTGCGAGCGTGCCCGGGACGGGCGTCTGGCCTGCGCGCTGCTCGGCGAAGTGCAGGTGCGCGGGCGAACGACCCCGACGCGGATCTACCGCGTCGACGCCGCGTAGCCGCGGCTCGCGAGCTCGTCGAGGAGACGCCGCAGGTTCGCCCGCGCCTTCGCCTCGTAGCGGTCGCGAAAATATTCGGTCGCGAAGAAGTGGCGCCGGCGCTGCAGCCGCCGCAGGAACGAGACCTGTCCACGGTGGTACTGAGCGTCCGTTTTCCGCGGAGACTCCTCGCGCAGCAGCATGCCGTTTCGCATGAACTCGTCCCAAGACGCGCCGAAGCCCGCGAGGTCGATGTCGACGATGAAGCGCCGATCGTGATCGCGTTCCCCTCCCCTGTGCCGCGTCGCCATGATCAGTCCGCAGACACGCCGGCGAAACGCCGGGTCGGCGCCCCTGGCGAGGGTATCGAACAGATCGGCGCTCTGCTGCTCGTTGCTGTCCGAATCCATTTCGTAGATCGCATCGTGGAACCAGATCCCGAGCTCGACGGCGTCGGGATCCTTTAGCAAGGACGCGACCCTGTCGAGCCGGCGCAAGCAATCGTGGATGTGGGCCAGCGTGTGGTAGCGACGATACCGTGCGCCCAGCAGCCGCGTGAGCTGCGCGTAGACCTGCGCCCCCTCCGGCGAGGGAGGCGATTCCACGCAACGCCGCCACAGGCGCTCGAATCGAGAGGCGGGGGACGTCGCAGCGCTCGTCGCCCGTCCACGCGCCGCGAATCCGCCCGATCGCGCGGGCGTTATCGAATCGGCGTTGTGACTACGCCTTAGCATTCGAGTCGCGCAGGGTATCCAGTTCGCGCTGCGCTGCAGCAAGACGGGCGTTCGACGCGTCGATGCGCGCGCTCAGCTGACGCATCACGTCGAGCGCGCACTCCGGATTCTCGGTGATCAAGCGCAGAAACACGTCCGCCGCGATGCGCAGCGCCCGCACGGGGGTCTTTGCCCTCACCGTAGCGCCGCGCGGCCGGTTTCTGATGACGCCCATCTCGCCGGTGAGGTCGTTGCTGCGCAGCATTCCGACGACGAATTCGCCCTCGCTCGTCTCGCTGATCACTTCGGCTTCGCCGTCGAGGATCAGGTAGGCGCTGTCCGCGGCTTCCCCCTTCTTCATCAGGTGCTCGCCGGGCGCGAACTTGAGCGCGCGGCTGGTGAACGCCAGGAGCTTCAGCTTTGCGCCGTCGAGCCCGCCGAAGAACGGCACTCGGCGCAACATCTCCGCTTCCTTGAACACATCCACCCGAATCCTCCGTGCGGTTGCGTCCACAGAATACGACATCGACCGCAACGAGAAAAGCTCGCCGGCCTCCGGGCGTCCGGGACCCCTGCTATCCTTTGCTGTGACCCCATGCGCTGCCCTCTTCGAGGCGCGTGCCAGGGACCTAAGCGTCGATGCGCGGGGCCGCCGGCGCACCGGCGCGCCGACACCGAGGATCGGCAATGATGGACAAGGACGAGTACTACCGCGACATCCTCGAAGGGGTAGCGCTCTACACGCACAGCGCGTTCGCGCGCGACATCCTCGCGACGCTCGCACATTGCGACGATCCCGCGCTCG
The DNA here is from genome assembly GCA_035541655.1 of Casimicrobiaceae bacterium. GTDB lineage: Bacteria > Pseudomonadota > Gammaproteobacteria > Burkholderiales > Casimicrobiaceae > CAIWHR01. The sequence goes on from DATKMY010000051.1 coordinate 23,650, forward strand.
CCGAGGCGCTGAACAAGAACCAGATGGCGAGCAAGATGTGGCTCGCCGACGCGCTCGCGGACCGCGTCGGCCGCGATCTCGGCAGCGTTCTGATCCTCGGCGGATGGTTCGGCGTCCTCGCAGCAGTGCTTTTGCACGACCCGCGGTTCGCGATCTCGCGCGTCGTGAGCCTCGACATCGAGCCGCGCTGCGCCGACGTCGCCCTCGCGCTCAACGCAACGCATGCGCGGATCGGGACGTTCTCGACGCGCACCGCCGACATGCTCGCGTACGACTACGAGAGCGCACCCTCGGACCTCGTCGTCAACACGAGCTGCGAGCACGTGCAGAGGCTCGATCTCTGGTACGAACGCATCCACTCCGGCCAGCTCCTCGCGTTGCAATCGAACGACTATGTCGCCTGCAGCGAGCACGTGAACTGCGTTGCCGATCTCGCGTCGTTTCAGGCGCAGGTGCCGATGCGCGAGGTGCTCTTCGCGGGCGAGCGCAAGTTGCGGCGCTACGTGCGCTTCATGCTGATCGGCCGCAAATAGGCGCTCGCAGCGCTGCCTCCGCCGAACGCTTCCAGCGCGTCGACCCAGACGGCGCCCCCCTCGCGCGTCCGAGCAACGAGCTCCACCAGAAACTCCCACGCTGCGGCGTCCATATCGAGGTGATGGGTGAGGACGCCGGTGGGCTCGTCGGAGTCTGCGCCGCCCTCTCGGCGGCTCCGCAGATGCGCCACGACCCGCTCGACCGCGGCGTCGACACCGATGAATGCGCGGCCGCTGCGCCAAGCAATGACGTCGACGTGCGTGTTGCACTGCGTCAGTCCCGTCACCGCGCACCGGGCCTTGCGCGGCCCGAGCGTCGATAGCCCGCAAAACCCGGCATCTGGCAGCCTCGCGACGATCGGATCCGCGATCCGGTTCCATGGAGGCACGAGCACAGCCATGAAGCGGCTACCGAAGCTCCGTGCAAGGACGTCGGCCCCTCGAGCAAGCTCGGCCAGCGTCTCGCCGAGGTCGCGATGGACGCCCAGCTCCATCTTGCGCTCGGGCGGCGGCGCATGGTTACGATGCGCATAGCCATGCTGGATCACGACCGTGAATCGGGACTGCTGGACGACCTTGACCAGGGTCTCGTCGAGCGCCGCTGGAATCGCCGCGAGGGCGATCGGCAGCGCGAGCCGGCCCGCGACATCGAGCAGCCGCTCGAGCGGGAGCGAATCCCGGGACGCGTCGTCGTCGCGGCACCAGAAGGTTGCGCTTCTCTCGGCCGAGCGCCAGAGCGCGAGCTCCGCGGCCAGCGACCGCCAGGCGGTCATGCGCGCCTCCGCACCGTTGCGGCGTCGCGCTCGATCATCTCCGTGATGATCGCCGCGGAGCGCGCCGCGCCGCCGCAGTCGAAGTCCCACGTTCCCCAGTCCTGCTTTGCCGCCGCGGCATCGATCGCCGCGGAGAGATCCGCGCCCGAAATCTCCGGGACGTCGACGACGATTGCCAGGTCGAGGTCGCGAAGCCGATTCGCCCGCGTTCGCTGTTCGGTCTCGCCATGGTCGGCGAAGGGAACGAGCACTGGTCGAGCGCCACTGCGCACGACGTCGAGGACCGTGTTGTATCCCGCCTGCGAGACCGATATCGACGCCTGCGCGAGAAGCTCGGGGAAATCGGCGCGCGCGCGCTCGACGATAACGCCGGGGCCCGCGGCGCGCGCGAGGGCCTCGAGCTCTGCGTCGGCCGCATTCGTGCCGATCAGAAGGCGCCATCGAATCCCGCTCGCGTGCGATGATCTCGGCCGCGCGGCGAGCGCCGCGCGCATCAGCGGGAAAGCGATCGCTCCGCCGCCGCCGGATACCACGATTTCGGCCCGCTCGTTGTCGGGCCGCGGGCGCGCCGGCACCGACGATTCGACGAATCCGGTGTAGCGGACCGCCATATCGAGCTCGGAGGCGAGCGGAAACGTCTCTTCGAGGCTCATGAAGCGCCGATCGCCGTGTACCAGCACCGCATCGAACGCACGGCGGGCCAGCTCGAGCGCCTCGCGCTCCCGCTCGGGATCGCGGCGCCGCTGCAGGACGTCGCGGACCGAAGCGACCACGAGCGGACGCGGTCGCGTCGCCGCGATGCGCTCGACGAGCGGCAGGAGCTCGAATTGCAGCGCCCGCCGGCCGAAGGGAAACGTCTCGAACACGACCGCGTCCGGCGCGATCGAGTCATACGCCGCGAGCAACATATCGCGCCGACGTCCGCGATAAACGTCGTCTATCGGCGTCCCATCGACGCCGAGCAGCGGTGTCATCGCCGCGTCGGCGACATGGATCGGCGGGAGCTGGATCGTGCGCACGCCACCCGGGGGGCCGCCACCGGCCGGGCGACCGCCCGTCACCAGATGGACGTCGGCTCCCGTGGCCGCTAGCGCTGCACAGATGGCGCGGGCGCGCGCCAGGTGCCCGATTCCCAGGAGATGCTGGACGTAGAAAAGGATCGCCGGCATAAGGAGCGCGTGGCAAGGATCCGACGTGCCGCGCGCAGCTCCGAGCCGAAGCGGCGCCCGCTGCCGCCCCTCAAACGTTGACCGCGCGCACCTTCGTGAACGTCGCCCCGCCGGCGTGATCGGCGACGAGATCGGTGATCAGCGGAAGACCTTCGAGCATCTTCGCCGCGCCGCGCTCGCTCGGCAGGGGCTGCGAGCCGAGGCCGCGCAGGGCATCCGCCATCACCGCGGGGTCGTGCACGCCCTCGGGATCGAGCATCCGGACGAGCCCGAGCGCGGCCGCCCGCCGAGCACGCAGCAGCTGCTCGCGCCGCGGCTTGACCCGCGGAACGAGGATCGCGCGCTTGTCGAGGGAAAGGATCTCGCAGAACGTGTTGTAGCCCGCCATCGCGACGATTCCGACTGCGCGGTTCATCAGCACCTCGACGTGAGTGTCGAAGGTGACGACCTCCATCTTGCCGATGCGCTTGGCGCGTTCACGGAACTGGCGCTGCATCGCCGCTGGCATGAACGGCCCGAGCACGACGACGGCGGGCACAGGGATGTCCGGATCGTGCTCGTAGGCCGAGAGCACCCAGTCGACCACCGACATCCCGTCGTCCCCTCCGCCGACGGTGACGAGCACGTAGGGCTGTCCGTCGAACGGAACAGCGGGCGTCCCGGTGAGGATCGGCACGCTGCGCCGCAGATACCCCGTGTAGACGATCTTCCGGCGGACCGCTGCCGGATACCGCACACCGGCGAGCGGGTCGGCGAAATTCTCCAGCCCATAGACCCAGATCTCGTCGTAGAGGTGCTCGAGCGCCGGCAGCACCTGCTTGCGCTGCCATTCGCGGATCAGGAGCTTCGGCTCGTCCATGATGTCGCGGAGGCCGAGCACGAGCGTGGTGCCCATTGCCTTCAGCATCTCCAGCGTGGCGAGCACCTCGCCCTTGAGGCCGAGCGGCTCCTTGTCGACGATGAACAGATCCGGCCGGTAGGAAAGCGCCGTCTGGCGTATGATCGCCGCGCGCATTTCCATCGTCTGGTCGACGTCGATATGCAGCCCGAGCGACTGATAGTCGCCGTCGTGCAGCTTGATGACGCCCGGAATGCGGACGAAGTCGACACGCGCCCTGAAATCGAAGCTCCCGATGATGGGGGAACCCGACAGGATCAGGATCGACAGCCCCTTGAAGCGATCGACGAGCGCATGCGCGATCGCCCGGCACCGCCGCAGGTGGCCCAGGCCGAAGCTGTCATGGCTGTAGATCAGGATGCGCGCGTCGTGGAGTCTCTCGACCATGCCGGTCCCCCCGAACGGCGGGGATTCGGCCGACGCAGCCCGGCGCCGAGCCCCGCGAGGAGTAAAGGGTGCATTATCCATGAGTAAGCTGTCGTGTAGCATCATTTCACACGGGGCGGACGAGCGGGTGACAAAAGCCCCTGAACGGGGCGGTTGGGGCTTGCAAAGCGCTGTCGAACCACTTTACCGGCTCGCCGGCCCGCATATTCCCGCAAACGCGTACAAAAATGCACCAAAAGCGTCCAATGTCGGAGCGATTGCCGATGATTCGCGATGCCAAGTACCGGGCGAAGCTCTCCTTTCGAGCCCGCGGGCACGCGGAGCTCGTCGAACGAATCGGGGGCATCTTCGCCGAGATCGACCAAAGGCTCGAAAGCCGCGACTGCGTTCGCGTTCTCGAGCTCGGGTGCGGCTACGGAACCGTGCTGCTCGAGGCCGGCCATCGCTACGGACCGCGTGTCGAAGCCCACGGGATCAATCGCGAGCTTCGCGACGGCAATGTCGACATCTTCCGGCGTAACGGCCTCGAGCGGGGTCTGATCGCACCCGAGGATGCGACGACGCATCCGCTCCCGGCAATCGCCTATGTCGACGTGGCCGACGGCCTTCCGTACGCCGCGGACACGTTCGACGTCGTTTTCAGCCAGGTAGCCTGGCGCTACTTCGGCAACAAGATCCGCGTGCTGAGCGAGGTGAGCCGCGTGCTGCGCGACGACGGGATCGCGAAGATCGACGCGGAGGAACTTCGTCCCGATTTGCCGCCCGAATACCAGCGCCTCGTCGAGATCTGGGATGACGGTCGCCTCGTGACGTTCCACGACTACGCGGCACGCTTCGGCATGGTGTTCGCCGGCTGCGCAGAAGGCGAGTACCTGAGCTTCGGCAAGACGCCGCGATTCGGGGAGGATCTCGAGGCCGTGTTTCAGGTCGATGTCGCGGAGATCAATCGCGGCTGGAACGGCGTCAAGTGCGTTTATCGCCTGGGCGCCGGCACGCCGGCGCGCGCGCGGCGGTAGGAAGGCAACCTTCCCGTCGGATCGGCGACCCCAACGGGCGACGGCCGATCCTCGCCACGATGTTCCGCGAACGGGAGGCTCAATGCGCAAGGATCTTCGACAGAAAGTCCTTCGTCCTCTCGCTCTTCGGGTGGCTGAAGAACTCGGCGGGCGTGTTCTGCTCGACGATCTGCCCCTGGTCCATGAAGATCACGCGGTCCGCGACCGAGCGCGCGAAGCCCATCTCGTGCGTCACGCACAGCATCGTGATGCCCTGATTCGCGAGTTCGATCATCACGTCGAGCACTTCCTTGATCATCTCGGGGTCGAGCGCCGAGGTGGGCTCGTCGAACAGCATGATCTTCGGGGTGAGGCAGAGCGCGCGCGCGATCGCGACGCGCTGCTGCTGGCCGCCCGAGAGCTGCAGCGGATACTTGGCGGCCTGCTCGGCGATGCGCACGCGCGCGAGCTGCTGCATCGCGCGCTCGTCGGCCTCCTTCTTCGGAACCTTGCCGACCCACATCGGCGCCAGCGTCAGGTTCTCGAGGACGGTCAGATGCGGGAACAGGTTGAATTGCTGGAACACCATGCCGACCTGGCGCCGGATCGCCTCGATGGCCTTCAAGTCATCGCTCAGCTCGACGCCGTCGACCTTCAGCACGCCCTGCTGATGCTCCTCGAGTCGGTTGATGCAGCGGATCAGCGTCGACTTTCCCGACCCCGACGGGCCGCAGATGACGATCCGCTCGCCGCGCGCCACATCGAGGTCGATGTCGCGCAGTACGTGGAAGTGCCCGTACCACTTGTTGACGCGCGAGAACGCGATGATGGGATCGGTTGCCTGCATCGGCTCTATCCTAGTTGCGCCGCGCCCCGGTGTTCAGGTGCCGCTCGACCCAGCGACTGTAGCGCGACATCGCGAAGCAGCAGACGAAGTAGATCGCGGCGACGAAGAGCTGCCCTTCGAGAAAGAACTTCCGCCAGTCCGAGTCGCCGAGCGCGAGCTGCAGCGCGCCGGTGAGGTCGTAGAGGCTCACGATCGTCACGAGGGAAGTGTCCTTGAACGTTCCGATGAACGTGTTCATGATCGCGGGGACGACGATCCGCAGCGCCTGCGGCAGGACGATCTTGCGCGTCGTCTGCCAGTAGGTGAGGCCGAGCGAGGCTGCCGCTTCCACCTGGCCGCGGGGCACCGCCTGCAAGCCGCCGCGCACGACCTCGGCGAGATAAGCGGCCGAGAACAGCGTGATTCCGACCTGAACGCGCAGCAGGACGTCGATCGTCATTCCCGCCGGCATGAACAGCGGGAACATGAACGACGCCATGAACAGCACCGAGATCAGCGGCACGCCGCGAATCAGCTCGACATAGAGGACGCAGAGCGTGCGGATTCCCGGCATCCGCGACCGGCGCCCGAGCGCGACGAGGATCGACAGCGGAAACGCAGTGCCGAGGCCGATCGTGGACAGCATCATGGTCAGCGGGAAGCCGCCCCAACGCGCCGTTTCGACCGGCGTCAGTCCGAGCACTCCGCCGCGCATCAGCACGAAGAACGCGGCGGCGACGACGACCCACAGGGCGATCAGCCACTGCTTCCAGAACGGCCGATAGCAGCTCGCGGCGAGCAGCACGATCATCAGTGT
>DATKMY010000052.1:0-26291 GCA_035541655.1 Casimicrobiaceae bacterium
GGGAATTGCTTCCGCCATCGTTGCTATCGAACCAGCGTGCACGAGCAGACAAAGTGAAACCACCCACTTACACAGCATATGGCCTCCCCGAGTTGTCATCGTCACTACCACGACGCTTGCGGATTCTGTGGCCGCGTTTCCGCACGCCCTTTGGCGTACGCGCTCCCACGACAACACATCGCCGGCGATGATTACAAATAGCTGATCTAATTAGGATGAAGACGAGGCGCTCCAAACAAAAGCATCAATCTGTAAGTAACTGCGACTGCTCTGTGCTCGCGTGAGAAGTGGCGGTCCGTGCTCTGAGGCTCGCGCTGCTAGTGGTGATGGTGGCCGCCGGGGCCGTGCACATGTCCGTGCTCGAGCTCTTCGGCGGTTGCAGCGCGCACGTCGACCACCTGGCAGTCGAAGCGCAGGCGCTTGCCGGCCCACGGATGGTTGCCGTCGAGCACCGCCTTGCCGTCGGCGACGTCGGTAACGGTGAATACGACGCCGCCGCCGTGGTCGTCTCCGGGGTTGGTGTAAGCCTCGAATTGCATGCCGACGGCGACATCCGGCGGCAGCTTGTCGACGGACTCGAGCTTGACGAGCTCGGGATCGTAGTCGCCGAAAGCGTCGCCGGGCTCGACGTCGACGGAAACAGCGTCACCGGGCTTCTTCATGTTGAGCGCTTCCTCGACCTTCGGCAGCATCCCCGAGTGCCCCCCATGCAGGTACGTGATCGGCTCCGAAGTGGCTTCGAGCAGCACGCCGTCGGCGTCGAAGAGCTCGAAGCTAAGCGTGACGACGGTGTTCGCAAGAATGTTCATCGGGACTCGCGGCTGATGGAAGGAAACTCGAGGCTGCGCTCCCGCTCGAGCAGCGATCGATGCGAGCAGGGCCGCGCGGAGGACGCTCTGGCGCATTGTAGCTCAGCCGGCACGGTGCGCCTCGTATAATCGACCGATGGCCGGAACGAGAGCGCGCGCTCGACCCAGGGCGCGAAGCGCTGCGGACCCGCTGCTTGGCGGCCTGTCCGATGCAGGTTTTCTCCGCCGCTTCTGGCAGAAGGAAGCGCTGCTCGTCCGCAACGCAATCGCGGGCTTCCGCGGGGCTTTCTCGGCGCACGACCTCTTCGGTCTCGCGCAGCGCGACGACGTCGAGTCGAGAATCGTCGTCCGCGAGGACGGTCGCTGGTCGCTCGCGAACGGTCCGTTCAGTCGCTCCGATTTCGCTGCGCTTCCCGCGCGGAAATGGACGCTGCTCGTGCAGGGCGTGAACCTCGTGAACGCGGAGGCGGACGCACTGCTGCGGCGTTTCGCGTTCTTGCCGTACGCGCGCCTCGACGACCTGATGGTGAGCTATGCGGCGCCCGGCGGCGGCGTGGGCCCGCACTTCGACTCGTACGACGTGTTCCTGCTGCAGGGCTTCGGACGGCGGCGGTGGCGCTATGGCCGCCAGGCGGACCTCGCGCTGCGCCCGCGCCTGCCTCTGCGGATTCTCAAACGCTTCTCGCCGCAACACGATACCGTGCTCGCCGGCGGCGACATGCTCTACCTCCCGCCGCAATACGCGCACGATGGCGTGGCGATCGACGCATGCACGACCTACTCGATCGGCTTTCGCGCGGCGACCGCGCAGGAGGTCGCCGAGGCGTTCCTCGATTTTCTGCGGGACGAGCTCGCCCTGGCCGGCCGCTACACCGATCCCGCTCCCGCGCCCGTCCGCGAGCCTGCCCGAATCGACGTTGCGATGCGGCGCCGCTACGAGCGGATGGTCGAGCGTGTGCGCTGGAGCCGCGGGGCGATTGCGCGCTTCGTCGGATGCTGGCTCTCCGAACCGAAGGCGAGCGTCAGCTTCGACCCGCCCGTTGCGCCGATGGGCCGGGCAGCGTTCGGCGCACGTGCCGCGAAACACGGCATACGCCTCGATACGCGGACACAGCTCCTCTACGACCCGACCCACCTCTTCGTCAACGGCGTCGCACTGCGCTGGCCCGCGAGCGGCGCGGCGGCGCTCAAGGCTCTCGCAAACGACAGGGCGCTCTCGCCGCGCGCGGCGCGGACCATCCACCCGCAGGCAGCGACAATTCTTTACACTTGGTATCGCGATGGCTACCTCCACCCCGACGCCCCCTGACACCGGATCGCCGCCGGTGACCGCTCCGCGCCACGAGAAGCTCGATGCAGTGGCGGCGCAGGTCGCCGCGATCGACGAGCTGATCGGACTCGCGCAACATTCGATCCGCGTGTTCGACGCCGACCTCTCGGGTATGGGTTGGAACGACTCGGCGCGCGTCGAGATGATCGCCGCGTTCCTGCGCGCGTCGCGCGACGCGCGGGTCGACATCGTCGTCCACGACACGGCTTGGATCGAGCGCTCGTGCCCCCGGCTGACCCGGATGCTCCGGTATTACGGCCACATGATCACGATCCGCAGGACGGGCGACGAGGCGAAGCAGGCGATGGATCCGCTGGTGATCGTGGACGACAGGCACTACCTGCATCGGCTGCACGTCACGCAGCCGCGCGCAGTGCTCGGCATCGCCCAACCCGACGAGGCGAGGCCTCTCGTCGAGCGCTTCGAAGCGATCTGGTCGAGCGCCGTACCCGGCCTGGGCGCGACGGCGCTCGGCCTGTGACGCGCAGTCGCCGATCGATCGGAGCTTTCGCGACAGCGTTGCTCGTTGCCGCGTGCGCGTCGATGCCGGCAGGCAAACCGGCCCCGGGCGGCACTTCGCCGCAGGAGGCGATGAACGAGCTGCTCGCGACGGACCGCGCCTATTCCGCGGCGAGCGCGAAGACCGACCTCGTCTCCGGTATCTCCGCGATGTTCGCGAACGACGTCGCGATGGCGATCCCGGGCGGCGAGTTCTCCGAAAGCGCCGACGAAGCGATCGCGGCTCTTCGCGCCGTTGCCGACAACGCCCGGTCGCGGGCCGAATGGGTCCCGGTGGGCGGAGGGATCTCGGCGGACGGCTTGCAGGGCTACACGTGGGGCTACATGACGATCCTCAAGGCCGACAACACGACCACACCCGCAAAATATCTTTCGTACTGGGTAAAGCGCCCCGGGGGCTGGCGAGTTGCCGCCTATCGCCGAAGGCTGCGTCCGGCCGGAGGCGTTTCGCTGACACCGCTCGCCCCATCGCTGCCGGCGCGAATGCTCGCGCCTTCAACCGGCGCGGCGCTGATCGCAGGCCATCGCGCGAGCCTCGACGCAACCGAGCGCGCATTCTCCGACGACGCGAAGCTGATCGGGCTCGGCGTTGCATTCGCGCGCTACGGCCGCCCAGACTCCGTCAACATGGGAGGAGCGAACGACGCTGCGTTCGTCGTCGGCGCCGAGGCGATCGGGCGCATCGTCTCGGGCGGCAGTCCGGCGGAGCCCAGCACGCTCGTCTGGGCGCCGGACCGCGTGATCGTTGCGTCGAGCGGTGACCTGGGCGTGACGATCGGATTGATCCGCGAGACAGCGCCGAGTCCGGACCCGAACGCGCCAAAGGTGTTCCCCTTCTTCACCGTGTGGCAGCGCGCGAGCCCCGCAGATCCATGGCGTTACGTCGCGGAGTGACGGCGGCGGCTTCGTAGCCGCCCAGAGGCGCGTCGCTGCTCCACCGCGCGGCGCACGAGCAGCCAGCGCGTTGGCCGGTACGTCATTCTTACGGCCGGCCGGAGCAAAGAACTCTCAGTCCATCATCAGTCGTTCCCGAGAGCGGGCGGAATGTACCGAAGGATCTTGCTGACGGTGTAACGCGTCACCTGCGCCGCCCACTGGGAATCCACGGTCGGGAACCCGAACAGCCGAGTGTCCAGCACCAGGTTGGTCACGTAAATGAACGGGCCGCTCGCGACAATGCTTGCCGGGAACAGCAGCCCGAGCGCCGCCCCGTGATGATCGACGCCGTAGAAACCTCCGAGCTTCGCAATTACCTTTCCGGTCGGATCGAGCACGACGACTTCGTCGGACTGATTGGCCACGACCCAGATGTTGTCGTCCTCATCGATGAGAAGTCCGTCCGCACCGTTGACGCCGTACGCGAGGACAGTCGGCGTGCCAGGGCTGCCGCTCGTCACCGGGATCGTGATCACCGCGTCGTCGCCGGTGTTGGCGACGAGCAACGCGGTGCCTGCACGGTTGAAGGCAAGGCCGTTGGCGCCAAACGGCGGCTTGCCAGTGGTCGTCAACAGGGGGCTGGTGAGCCATGCGGTCGCGACTCCGCCGGACTTTCCGGTGCGCCAAATCGTGCCATTGAATGAATCGGAGATGTACACGTTGCCGCTGCCATCGAACGTCAATGCATTCAAGCCCGATCCGCTGCCGATATCGCAAAACACGGTCGACGCGCCGCTGTTTGGATCGACCTTGAGTACCTTGCCGGCGCCGAAATCCAGCACCAGCAGATCGGAGGTGGTCGGATTGAATGCGAGGCCCAGCAGGTGCGGGCTGGCACCGGCGATCGCAACCTGCCGGATCGCTCTGCCCGAGCGATCGAACACGATCAGCTGACCCGACGTATTGGTGGGGCCCGAGGCGGGAAACCCGAAGGTGGTGACGTAGATGTTGCCTGCGGCATCGGCGGTGATTCCCTCGGGCGGCGTCGCTCCGGCGGGAAGCGTGGCAAAGGTCGTGGCAGGGCTACGTAGCCACGCTGCCGCCGAAAACGGGATCAGCGCAAACGCAACGACTGCGGAGAACAGCGCAACGTGCAAGCGTTTCATCGATACCTCCATGCCGTGTCGAATTCATTGTGCTGCGGATCGAAGCAGACCGGTGCAGCCTGCTCTGAAAACGGATGAGCCGAGCGCGAGAGTTTCGGGACGCCGCCCGGATGCCATTCTAGACCGCTATAACGGCGCGCCGATCCGCTGCGCGACCTCGCGGTAGTGCTCGATCACGCCGCCCAGATCGCGACGGAAACGGTCCTTGTCGAGCTTTTCGCCGGTCTTCGCATCCCAGAGGCGACAGCCGTCCGGCGTGAATTCGTCGCCGAGCACGAGCTTGCCGTTAGGGTCGTCGACCGGATGCCCGAACTCGAGCTTGTAGTCGACGAGGTCCATCCCGCCCTTCGCGAACATCGGCTTCAGCACGGCGTTCACCCGGTGCGTGAGCGAGCGCATCTGCGCAACGTCGTCGCCCGTCGCCCAGCCGAGAATCCGAACGTGATCGTCGTTGCAGAGGGGGTCGTGCAGCTCGTCGCTCTTGTAGAAGAACTCGAAGATCGGCTCGGGCAGTCGCGTTCCCTCGGGGATGCCGTAGCGCTTCGCCATCGAACCCGCGCAGATGTTGCGCACGACGCACTCGACCGGGATCATCTTCAGCTTCTTCACGAGCGAATCCTGCGCGTTCAGCACGCGCACGAAGTGCGTCGGAATGCCGGCGGCGGCGAGTCGCTCCATCACGTACGCGTTGATCTTGTTGTTCGTCTCGCCCTTCTTGTCGAGCTGCGCGAGCTTCGCGCCGTCGAAGGCGGAGACGTCGTTGCGATAGTGCATGACGAGGTGATTCGGATCGTCGGTCGCATAGACCGTTTTCGCCTTGCCCTTGTAGAGCTCCTGCCGCTTTTCCATCGCTGTCCTCTCTGTCGTTGAATTGCCGGGTCAGAGCCCGCGCCAGTCGAAACCGCTCGCCTGATCGGCGACGCCGATCCAGTCGTCCCTGCATCCGAGCGCCGAGGCGAGCGCACCGCGCGCGAGCTCCGGCGTGTTGTTGTCCCGCGACAGGTGCGCGGCGACGACGTGTGTCAAGCGCGACGTGTCGATCCGCGAGAGAATCGCCGCCGCTGCTTCGTTGTGCAAGTGACCGAGCCGCCCGGCGATCCGCTGCTTGAGCGAGTACGGGTAGTCGCCGCGGGCGAGCATCTCGAGATCGTGGTTGCACTCGAGCACCAGCGCTTCGCAGCCGGACAGGCTCGCTTCGACATGGTCGGTCGACACGCCGAGGTCGGTCAGCACGCCCACGCGTCGCGCGCCGTCGCTGATCACGTACTGGACGGGCTCGCGCGCATCGTGCGGCACTGCAAACGGCGTCACTTCCAGGGCGCCGACTGTGAAGTGATCGTGGCTGTCGAACCCGTACACGCGAATCATCCCCTCGAAGCGCGACGATACTTCGGCGAGCGTCCCGAACGTCGCCCAGACGGGGATCTCGTAGCGCGCCGCGAAGGCCGGCACTCCACCGATATGATCGGCATGCTCGTGGGTGACGAGAATCGCGTCGAGCGCCGAGGGGTCCAGGCCGAGCCGCGCGAGGCGCGTCACCGTGTCCTTGACACCGAACCCGCAGTCGACCATCACGCAGGTGCCGTTGGCCTCGACGACGAGACCGTTCCCGTCGCTGCCGCTGCCGAGTGACGCGAAACGCATCCTCTCGCGCCGCGCGGCTACTTCAGTTGATCCTTGAGGAGCGCGAGAATCTTCTCGCCGTTCTGACTCTTGTCCGGCGCACCGTCCGGGTCCTGCACGGTCACCAGGCTGTTCGGGTCGGCCTGCGCGACAGTAATGCGATACTGCTCGGGCTTCTCGTCCTTGTCCTTCCAGAACATCAGCGAGTCGAGGAAGCCCTTCTTTCCCTTCGATCCGTCGGAGTCCGGGTTCGAATACCGGACGAAGTACGTGCCTTTCGACCGGTCGCGATCGACGACGGTGAAGCCGACGCGGTCGAGCGCGAGCCCCACGCGCCGCCACGCACGGTCGAAGTTGTCGTCGACGATGAGCTGGCTCGTCCCGTTGGGCATCTTTTCGAGGCGCGCGCGCTCGGGGGCATTGGGCGCCATCGACCCCTGGACTGCGGCCTGCGCCTGTGCCTGGGTCGTCCCGAAGCGCTGCATCAACCGCGACAGCATCTCGGCTTCCAGCCCGGGATCGGGCGGCATCACCGCCCAGGTCCAACCCGCCGGCGAGATCCGATCGACGGTGGCAGTTGGAACCTGCTCGGATCCGCGATGCGAGATGTAGATGTCGACCGTGCCCGGCTCGGTGCCGCGCTCGATCCGCGTGCGGAACTTGTCGCGCCGGTAAGTCTCGCCGAAGACGTCGATGTATTTGCCGAGCGTACTCGACAGCCAGTTGTTCGGAACGTCGGCGCGGTTCTCCGCCCAGTCGGTTTCCATGATGCCAACCGTGGGCTGGTCGACCGCGAGCACGAAACCGGTGGTGGTCCAGAACTGCTTGGTCGTGTTCCACGCGATTTCCGGCGTGGTCTTGACGACGAGCCAGCGCTGCGTGCCGGCGCGCGCAATCCGCGCGTCGGAGGTCGCGTCCGGTGCGATCAGCTCCTCGGTCTTCGGACGTCCGCCCTGCGCGGCGAGGCCGGACGCGGTCGTCACCGTGAATCGATCGTCGTACTGCGGAGCGCTCAGGTCCGGCGGGAGCTCGAGCGTCGGTGCGCTTTGCGCGGACTTGTAGTCGATCTTCTTGCTGAACTGGTTGGTCTCGCAGCCCGCGACGGCGAGCAACATGGCCATGATCGCCAGCGCACGGGCGAGTGCCCGGAACTTCGTTTCAACCATGCAACGAGTGCCTTTCTATCCTAGACAGCCCGCCTCGCGCAGCGCGTCGCGGACCGTGTTGCCGTACTGCTCCGAGAGCGGCACCAGCGGCAGCCGAAGGACGTTCTCGACGAGTCCCATCTGCGCGAGCGCCCATTTCACCGGTATCGGGTTCGCTTCGACGAAGAGCTTGCGATGGAGCGGCAGCAGCCTGTCGTTGCGCGCACGCGCGGTCTTCAAATCGCCTGCGAGGGCCGCCCGACACATCTCCGCCATCAGCTTCGGCGCGACATTGGCGGTCACCGAGATCACGCCGTGACCACCGAGGAGCATCAGCGAGAGCCCGGTGAGGTCGTCGCCGCTGTAGACAGCGAAGCCGTCGCGTCGTTCGGCGCGCAGCGCCTTCAGGAGCTCGGCGTCGCGCCCCATGTCACCCGATGCTTCCTTGATGCCGACGATGCCCGGGACTTGCGCGAGACGCAGGACCGTCTCGTTGGATAGATCGGTGATGGTGCGGCTCGGAACGTTGTAGAGGATGAGCGGGAGGTCAACCGCCTCTGCGATCGCACGGAAATGCCGATAGAGTCCCTCCTGCGTCGGCTTGTTGTAGTACGGAACGACCGACAGGCCGCTCTGCGCGCCGGCCTTCTTCGCGAATTCGGTGAGCGCGATCGCCTCGGCCGTAGCGTTGCCACCGGTGCCTGCGATCACCGGTATGCGCCCGCGCGCGAATTCGACCGCCGCCTTGATCAGCGAGCAATGCTCCTCGACGTCGACGGTGGGCGATTCGCCGGTCGTGCCGACGATCACGATGCCGGCCGTGCCGTTCTCGATATGGAAATCGATCAGCCGGCCCAGCGCGGGGAGGTCGAGCACGCCGCCGGTGCGCATCGGCGTTGCGATCGCGACGAGACTGCCGGTGAACATGGAAGTCAGCGAATGAACGAAAAGCGGATTTTACCTTATTCGCGAGCGCAAGATCGCGGTGCAGCCGCCGGCTTACAGCGAACCCCGCTCCTCGGGTGCGAGCTCCGGCGGCCACTGTCGCCGCAGCCCGACGGCAGCGATTCGCTGGACAACCGCGTGGCGCCCGTTGCAGACAGTCGAGCCCTGCGCGAATTCGACGACGGTGAGTCGCCGACCGACTGCGGCTAGAAGCTCGCCGGGCTCGAGCAGGAAAGCGGGATTCGACGGTCGCCCGTACGCCTGGTTACCGCGCGCGAACGTTGCGTAGAGAAGCGCACCGTCGTCGGCCACGCCCGCGACGATGTGCGCCAGCGCGGGGCGATGCAGGTAATTGGAGACGACGATCGCGTCGAAGCGCTCTCCCGCGAACGGCCAAGCGGACGCCTCGAGGTCGATGCGGCACGTCTCGATCCCGGGAACGCCGTCGATCGCCGCGAGCGCATCGGCGTCGCGATCGACAGCGAGCACCCGCGCGCCGCACCGCGCGACGAGGCGCGCATGGCGCCCGTAGCCGCAGGCGAGGTCGAGCACGCGCGCGCCCTTTGGGACGAGATGGGCGTGGCGCGCGACCCATGGCGACGGCGCGAGAGCGTCGTGCGCCCGCGCGAGAGCATTCGGTTTCATCGCGGGCCCGCGGATTCCGCGCGCCGCTTGCCCGGCTCGCGCGTGGGGCTGCGGCGCCCGGCCAGCGCGCGCGAGGCCTTCTTCGCCGAAGGCTCGTCGAGTACCGCGCGTTTAGCTGCGATCGCGGCCTCGTCGCGCAGCCAGCCGACGAAGGCGGCGACGTCGGAACGCTCGGCCGCGTGCGGCGCGACGACTGCGTAGTAGCCGCGCGCGGACTCGTAGCGCCTGGGAAACGGCGCAACGAGCCGCCGGTCGCGCAGGTACTCGGCGATCAGCGGAACGCGGCCCAGCGCGACGCCCTGTCCGCCGACGGCTGCCTGGATCAACTGGTCGTAGAGCTTGAACCGGAGCGATCCGGCGGGTTTCAGCCCTGGGAGGCCGTTCGAGGTGAGCCACATGCTCCAGTCGAGCCACGGCATGCGGCCATCCGGATCATCGAGGTGCAGCAGCACGTGTCGTGCGAGATCCGCCGGCTTCGCGAGCGGCACGGCGCGGTGCTGCAGCAGCTTGGGCGCGACGACCGGAAGCATCCGCTCGCCGAAGAGCCGCACGCCTCCCTCCGGCGCGTTCGCGTCGGCCATGTAGCGGACCGCGACGTCGACGTCGCCACGCCCGAGGTCGACGACGCGATCGTCGGCGGAGACGTAGACCTCGACGTCGGGATGCCGTGCGCGAAACGCGGGGAGCCGGGGTATCACCCAAAGTGACGCGAACGAGACCGTCGTCGAAAGCGTGAGGCCCGGGGTGCGGTGGACGCCGCGCGCGGCGTCGGCCGCGGAGATCAGCGCGCCGAGTGCCGCGGCGACGTCGCGATGAAACGCAGCGCCGGCCGCGGTGAGCGCGAGTGCGCGGTGACGCCGGAAGAACAGCGGCACGCCGAGCGCTACCTCGAGCGCCTGCACCTGACGAGAGAGCGCCGACTGCGTGAGGAAGAGCTCCTGCGCGGCGCGCGTGAACGACAGATGCCGGCCCGCGGCCTCGAAGCCCTTGAGAAAGTCGAGCGACGGCAGCCGTCGCAGCGTCTCATGCATGCGTCCACCTCATGCGATCTATTCCCAATGACCGTTTGAGCGCCGGCCGCGGCGCGCCCAGACTACGGTGCGTGCGCTGCGGATCTGCGGCGCCCGCCCCGGGGGCAGGGGGTGTCCGCCACCGCCTCGGATGCATTCTACGCATGGAAATGGAGGTTGACCATGGTTTGCCACGGATACACGAATGTCTGGGATCTCGCTGCCGACGAGCTCGTCAAGCTGGACGGAGCACGCGGAACGACGCTGCGCGTGACGCGCGGCAAGCTCTGGATCACGCTCGAGAACGACACGCGCGACGTCGTGCTCGAGGCTGGCGATGCGTTCACGATCGACCGTGGCGGATTGACGCTCGTCGAAGCGCAGGAGCGCGCGACGGTTTGCGTGATGGGGCGCCCGATCGACGAAGTGCACGTGCGTGCCCAGCAGCCGGCATTGCGGGAGCGGGCGGGCGATTGGCTGCGCTCGGCCGGCGCGACGAATCTCGCCCGCCGCTTCGTTCCCTACTTCTGACTCGCGCTCAGCCCTTCGCGAACGTGATCTCGCCGCCCGTCGCGCCGACCTTCACCACGTCACCCGGCACGAACTTGCCGGCGAGAATCTCGCGCGAGAGCGGGTTCTCGATCTGCTGCTGGATCGCACGCTTCAACGGCCGCGCCCCGTAGACCGGATCGAATCCCGCGGCAGCGATCACCTTGAGCGCCGCGTCGGTGATCGACAGGCGCACTTCAAGCTTTGCCAACCGCGCCTCGAGCGCTTTCATCTGGATCTTCGCGATGTCGGCGATCTGCGTTTCGCCGAGCGGATGGAACACGACGATCTCGTCGATCCGGTTGACGAATTCGGGCCGGAAGTTCGACTTCACCTCGGCGAGCACCGCGATCTTGATCAGCGCCTCGGAGTCGCCGGCGTCGGTCATCTGCTGGATCTTCTGCGAGCCCAGGTTCGACGTCATCACGATCACCGTGTTCTTGAAGTCGACGGTGCGCCCCTGGCCGTCGGTCATCCGGCCGTCGTCGAGGACCTGCAGCAGCACGTTGAAGACGTCCGCGTGCGCCTTCTCGATCTCGTCGAGCAGGATCACGCTGTAGGGCTTGCGCCGCACGAGCTCGGTCAGATGTCCGCCTTCTTCGTAACCGACATAGCCGGGCGGCGCGCCGATCAGTCGAGCAACCGAATGGCGTTCCTGGAACTCCGACATGTCGATGCGGATCAGGTGCTGCTCGGAATCGAATAGGAATTCGGCGAGCGCCTTGCAGAGCTCGGTCTTGCCCACACCCGTGGGACCGAGGAACAGGAACGAGCCGTACGGCCGGTTGGGGTCGGCAAGTCCCGAGCGCGAGCGGCGGATCGCGTCGGCGACGAGCTTCACCGCCTCGTCCTGGCCGACGACGCGCCGGTGGAGGGCCGCTTCCATATGCAGGAGCTTCTCGCGCTCGCCCTGCATCATCTTCGACACCGGAATGCCGGTCGCGCGCGAGACAACTTCGGCGACCTCCTCCGCGCCGACCTGCGTGCGCAGGAGCTGCGGCTTCTTCGCTTCCTCCTTCGCCTCTTTCCTGTCGGCCTTCTTGAGCTGCGCTTCGAGCTGCGGGAGCTTGCCGTACTGGAGCTCGGACATCTTCTGCCAGTCGCCCCTGCGCCGCGCTTCCTCCATCTGCAGCTTGACCTTGTCGATCTCTTCCTTGATGTGCTGCGTCCCGGCGACGTTCGCCTTCTCCGCCTGCCACACTTCGTTCAAGTCGGCATATTCGCGCTCGAGCCGCGAGATCTCCTGCTCGATCAGCTCCAAGCGCTTCTTCGACGCCGGGTCGGTCTCCTTCTTCACGACCTCCCGCTCGATCTTGAGCTGGATCAGCCGGCGGTCGAGGCGGTCCATCGCCTCCGGCTTCGAGTCGATCTCCATGCGGATCCGGGCGGCCGCCTCGTCGATCAGGTCGATCGCCTTGTCCGGGAGGAAGCGGTCGGTGATGTAGCGATGGGAGAGCTCCGCCGCGGCGACGATCGCCGGGTCGGTGATTTCGACGCCGTGGTGAATCTCGTAGCGCTCCTTGAGTCCGCGTAGGATCGCGATCGTCGACTCGACCGAAGGCTCGTCGACGAGCACCTTCTGGAAGCGGCGCTCGAGCGCGGCGTCCTTCTCGACGTATTTGCGGTATTCGTCGAGCGTCGTCGCGCCCACGCAGTGGAGCTCACCGCGCGCGAGCGCGGGCTTCAGCATGTTGCCGGCGTCGATCGCGCCTTCGGCCTTGCCGGCGCCGACCATGGTGTGCAGCTCGTCGATGAACACGATCGTCTGGCCGGCGTCGGCGGCGATGTCCTTGAGCACCGCCTTCAAGCGTTCCTCGAACTCGCCACGATATTTGGCGCCGGCGAGCAACGCGGCCATGTCGAGAGAAAGCACGCGCTTGCCCTTGAGCGTCTCGGGTACCTCGCCGTTGACGATGCGCTGCGCGAGGCCCTCGACGATCGCCGTCTTGCCCACGCCGGGCTCGCCGATCAGCACCGGGTTGTTCTTGGTGCGCCGCTGCAGGATCTGGATCGTGCGCCGGATCTCGTCGTCGCGGCCGATCACGGGGTCGAGCTTGCCCTCGCGGGCCCGCTCGGTGAGGTCGATCGTGTATTTCTGCAACGCCTGGCGTTGACCCTCGGCTTCCTGCGTCTCGACGCCGGCGCCGCCGCGCACCGTCTCGATCGCAGTTTCCAACGCCTTGCGCGTGAGACCTGCTTCCTTGAGCAGCCGGCCGGCCTCGCCCTTGTCGTCGGCCGCGGCAAGCAGGAAGAGCTCGCTCGCGATGAACTGGTCGCCGCGCTTGGTCGCTTCCTTGTCGGTGAGGTTCAGCAGGTTGTTCAGGTCCCGCGAGACGTTGATCTCGCCACCCTGCCCCTCGACTTTCGGCAGCCGCTCGATCGCCCGTTTGACGAGCTGTTTCAGCTTCGGCACCGCCACCCCGGCACGCGAGAGCAGCGACGCGGCTCCGCCGTCCTCCTGCTCGAGCATCGTCGAGAGCAGGTGAACGGGCTCGATCGCGCCGTTGTCGTTGCCGAGCGCGAGGCTTTGCGCGTCGGCGAGCGCCTGCTGAAACTTGGTCGTGAGTTTTTCGAAGCGCATGCCGCCTCAACCGGTCAATGGACACGCTGGAGATGGGGCCTTCGCCCCCGGAATCAAGCCGTCGGAACGCCGCCGAGTGCGGGCGGCGGCCAGGCGCCAGGGGCGAGGACCGGCCAGGGCGCCTCCCGGGCCGCCCGCCACTGCGACGGGGATGGAGGCTGGACGAAGCGCCCCGATCGGCCCGGCGCGTTGTAATCTTGCGGCGCACCAGCCGCTTATCGGGCGAGCGCTCGACTGGTGGGCGGGAACGACGTACCCGCCGCCCGGCGCACCTGACTTTCGTTAGGTGACAGGCCCGGGAGCGGCAGCGACGATGCGGCTTCGAACGGATGACCACTTCTCGCGTCCGGCCCTGTCGTGAACAGCCCCCGGGGGTCTCCGCGGGCCCGAGAGTTCCCGAGCGAGCGATAATTCCGCCCATGCCCAGTCCACGCCAGCTTGCAGCCTACCCCTCCCGCATGCGTCCCGCTTCCGGGAGACCCTCGCGCCAGTTGAGCCCGCTCGCCCGCGACATCGTCATCGTGGTCGTCGTCAAGGCGATCGTCCTGTACGGCCTCTGGTACGCGTTCTTCCGCATGCCCGCCGCTCCGGGCATGACGATGGATGCCGCGGTCGTCGAGCACAGGCTCTTCGCGCCGCCCCCCCTCGCGGAGGCGCCGCATGAGCGCTGACGTCGTCGAGTTGTCCCGGCTGCAATTCGCGGCCACGGCCCTCTACCACTTCCTCTTCGTCCCGTTGACGCTGGGGCTCTCGTGGATCCTCGTCATCATGGAGTCGGTCTACGTGATGACGGGGAAGGAAATCTACAAGGACATGACGAAGTTCTGGGGAAAGCTCTTCGGCATCAACTTCGCGATGGGCGTCACGACCGGCATCACGATGGAGTTCCAGTTCGGGACGAACTGGGCGTACTTCTCGCACTACGTCGGCGACATCTTCGGCGCGCCGCTCGCGCTCGAAGGGCTGATGGCGTTCTTCCTCGAGGCGACCTTCGTCGGCCTGTTCTTCTTCGGCTGGGATCGTCTCGGCAAGGTGCAGCATCTGCTGGTGACGTTCCTCGTCGCCCTCGGCTCCAACCTCTCGGCGCTCTGGATCCTGATCGCCAACGCCTGGATGCAGAATCCCGTCGGCGCCGAGTTCAATCCCGCGACGATGCGGATGGAGCTTTCGAGCTTCGGCGACCTGCTGTTCAATCCCGTGGCGGGCCCGAAGTTCGTTCACACGCTCGCTGCCGGCTACGTTGCCGCGTCGATGTTCGTGCTCGGGATCTCCTCGTATTACCTGTTGCGTCTGCGCGACATGTCCTTCGCCATCCGTTCGTTCGCGGTGGCTTCCGGATTCGGCGTTGCATCGGTGCTGTCGGTACTCGTGCTCGGCGACGAGTCGGGATACACGACCGGTGAAGTGCAGAAGGTCAAGCTCGCGGCAATCGAAGCCGAGTGGGACACCGAGCCGCCTCCGGCGTCCTTCACGGCATTCGGCATTCCCGACCAGCAGGCGCAGAAGACTCACTACGCGATCAAGATTCCGTATCTCATGGGCATTATCGCGACGCGTTCGGTCGACACGCCCGTCGTCGGGATCAAGGACCTCCAGAAGGCGCACGAGGAGCGTATTCGCGCCGGGATGAAGGCGTACGCCGCGATGCAGAAGCTGCGCTCCGGCGATCGCTCGCCCGAGGTGAAGGCGGAGTTCGACCGGACGAAGGCGGACCTCGGCTACGGATTGCTGCTCAAGAGGTACGCGCCGGCGGTCGTCGACGCCACACCCGAGCAGATCCGTGCCGCGGTCGACGACACGATCCCGAAGGTCGCGCCGATCTTCTGGTCGTTCCGCGTGATGGTCGGGCTCGGTTTGTGGTTCCTGTTCGTCTTCGGCGCCGCGTTCGTCATCGTCGCGCGGCGCACGGTCGCGAACAACCAGTGGATACTGCATGCCGCGCTGTGGAGCATTCCGCTGCCGTGGATCGCGATGGAGCTCGGCTGGATCGTCGCCGAATACGGCCGGCAGCCCTGGACGATCAGCGAAGTGCTGCCGACGTATCTGTCGACGTCGTCGGTGACGCCCGGCCAGGTCTGGTTCAGCCTCGCGGGCTTTGTCGCTTTCTACACGGCGCTGCTCGTAATCGAGCTCTATCTGATGTTCAAGTACGCGAGGCTCGGTCCATCGAGCCTCCGGACCGGCCGGTATCACGACGAGGTGCAGCCGGCATGATCTACATCTTCGACTATGCGACGCTGAAGCTGATCTGGTGGGCGGTCGTCGGCGCGCTCCTCGTCGGCTTCGCGATCCTCGACGGATTCGATCTCGGCATCGGCATGCTGCTCCCCTTCGTCGGGCGCACCGACGGCGAGCGCCGGGTGATGCTCAATTCGATCGGCCCGACCTGGGAAGGCAGCCAGGTCTGGTTCATCACGGCCGGTGGCGCAACGTTCGCCGCTTGGCCGATCGTGTACGCGACCAGTTTTTCCGGCCTCTACATCGCGCTGATTCTCACGCTGTTCGCGCTGTTCCTCCGTCCGGCCGCCTTCGACTACCACAGCAAGATCGCCGACCCGCGCTGGCGCAGCGCGTGGGACTGGGTGATCTTCGTCAACGGCCTCGTGCCTTCGCTGGTGTTCGGCGTCGCGTTCGGCAATCTGCTGCTCGGCGTTCCCTTCCATTTCGACGACGATCAGCGGTCGTTCTACACCGGGTCGTTCTTCGGCCTCCTCAACCCGTTCGCGCTTGTCGCCGGGCTCGTGAGCGTCGCGATGCTCACGATGCACGGCGGGCTCTATCTGCAGCTGCGGACCGAAGGCGCGGTCCAGGCGCGCGCGATCCTCGCCGCGCGGCTCGCCGGTGTCGTGCTGCTGGCCGCGTTCGTCGCGGCGGGTCTCTGGGTCTCTGCGGGCATCGACGGCTACCAGATCGTCTCGATGCCGTCTGCGAATTCGGCGTTCCTGCCGACGGCGAAGACGGTCGAGCGCCTCCCCGCCGGGTGGCTGCACAACTATTCGACGCTTCCTTGGACGGCAGCCGCGCCTCTGGCCGCCGTCGCAGCGACGATCGTCGCGCTCGTCGCGTCGGCGCGCGCGCGGACGACGCTCGCTTTCGTCATGTCGTGCATCGCGGTCGCTGGCGTAGTGCTCACCGCGGGGCTCGCGCTGTTTCCGTTCATCATGCCGTCGTCGAGCCAGCCCGCACACAGCCTCACCGTGTGGGACTCGGTATCCAGCTACAAGACGCTGCAGGTGATGTTCTGGGCGGTGCCGATCTTCGTGCCGATCATCCTCGCCTACACGGGCTGGGTGTACAGGGTGATGCGCGGCAAGGTGACCGAGCAGCGCGTTCGCGACGGCGGACCGACGATGTACTAGCGCGCGCTCGGCGCGACGGACGCGGGCGCGAACGGGCCTCAAACGATAGAGAGACGACGATGTGGTACTTCACCTGGATTCTCGGCCTCGGCGCCGCGCTCGCCTTCGGCATCATCAACGTGATGTGGCTCGAAGCGACCTACGGCTCCGGCGAGCTCGACGAGTCGGGAATTCACGATCGCTTCATCAAGGCGCGAGGCGGCAGGTAGCTTTCGCCATGGCGCCTCCGGACGCGCCGAGCGATCCCGAGCCGCCCGCACCGGAGATCGAATCGAGGCCGGCTTCGCTGCGGCAGGTCGTGGGCGCCGTCTTCTGGAGCTTCTTCGGCGTCCGCAAAGGCGCGCACATGCAGCGCGACGAGGTCACGATCAAGCCACTGCAGCTGATCGTCGTCGGCGTCGGGCTGGCCGCGGTCTTCGTGCTCGCGCTGCTGGCGCTGGTGCAGGTCGTGCTGCGCGTCGCGCGCTAACCGCCACTTCCCCTCGCCACGTCGGCCAGCGCGGCCGCCGCGGCCTGCAGTTCGGCGTCCGTCGTCAGCACGTCCGGACAAAAGCGCAGCCATTCGCCACGCGCGTCGGTGACGATGCCGCGCGTCCTGAGCGCTGCCGCCCACTCGCGAGCGCGAGCGTCACGAACGACGACGAACGCGCCGTGATCCTCGGTGCCGCCGCGCGCGACGAGCCCGCGCTCGGCGAGGAGCGCGACGAGCCGGCGTTGCGACGCCAGCGAATGCGCGCGCAGGCGCTCGACGCCGATCGCCCGCGTGAAGAGCTGCCCGGCACGCGCCTGAAAGAGCGGCAGCACCGCGGGCGTCGATTCGAGCCAGGCGTCGCCGCCCGCTGCGTAGCGGGGAGGGTCGGGTCGCTCGTACGCGAACGGCGAGGCTTTCGCGAACCAGCCGATGTCGATCGTCGCGAATCCCGCGGCGAGGGCATTCGGAGCGATCGCGAGAAAGCACGCACCGGGCCCGCCGCGCAGATACTTGTAGCTGCCGCCCACTGCGAAGTCGACGTCGAGCGCCTCGACGTCCAGAGCGAAGACCCCGAGCGAGTGATAGACATCGAGCAGCACGCGCGCGCCGACCGCATGGGCACGCGCGACGATCTTGTCGAGACCCGGCAGCCGCTGGCCGGTCTGGAACATCACGTGAGAGACGACGACGAGATCGACCCCCGGCGCCGTCGCCCCAACGATGTCTTCCGCCGCGAAGTCGCCGCCCTCGCGCGGCTCCACCATCGTCAGCGCGATGCGACCGCGCCGCGCGTACTCCCGCAGGATCACGTCGAGCGAATCGAATTCGCCGCGGGTCGCGATCACCCGCGGCACGCCGTCGAACGCATTCAGCACGGCGCGCAACCCCTGTCCGGCACTCGTCTTGGGAACGACGCAGTCGGGGCGTTCGGCGCCCAGAAGACTCGCGAGCCGCACGCGATGCGCGTCCATCTCGGCGTGCCAGGCGTCCCAGGCATCATTCATTCGCGCGTACCAGGCGGCGACCCCCTCGCGCACGTCGTCTTCCGTCGCGTCGAGCGGTCGACCGAGCGAGTGATTGGCGAGGTAGATCCGCCCGCGGCCTGCGGCGAGGACGCGGGAGAAGAGCGGCGCGATGCACGCGCGCACCCCCTCCTCGTCGAGCGGACCGGAACCGAGGGTCGCGACCGCAGTCTCGATGCGCTCGGCGGTCGCCGCGACGGGAGGCACGCTCTTCTCCGCGGCCTCCGTCACAAACCTCGGCGATTCAGCCATCGTGTCGTCCCGCCGACTCAGTCGCTCGCGGACGCGCCCTGCGGGCCCTGGCTTCGCCCCGCCCGCTCCTTCGGTCCGATCACCGTGCGCACGTCGATCAGCTCGGGAAAGAACTGGTGATCGAGCGCGCGGCGCAGGAACGCGACTCCGCTCGATCCTCCGGTGCCCGCCTTGTAGCCGATCGTGCGCTCGACGGTCTTCAGGTGCCGGAAGCGCCAGAGCTGGAAGGATTCTTCGACGTCGACCAGTTTCTCCGCCATTTCGTACGCGTCCCACCAGCGCTCGGGCTCGTCGTAGATCGTCTTGAACACCGCGACGAGATCCGGATTGCGGACGTAGGGTTGCGACCAGTCGTGCTCGACGCACGCCGCAGGCACCGGCAATCCGCGCCGCGCGAGATGACGGAGGAATTCGTCGTAGAGGCTCGGCGCGTGGAGCAGCGCGGCGAGCTCGTCGCGGATCGTCTCGTCGTAGGCGAAGACCTCGACCAGGGCTGCCGCCTTGTTGCCGAGCAGGAACTCGATCGCGCGGTACTGCGCCGACTGGAATCCCGACGACGTTCCGAGGGCCGGCCGGAACCCTTCGTACTCGCTCGGCGTCAGCGTTTCGAGGACTGCCCACTGCTCGAAGAGCTGCCTCTGGATCGCCTTCACGCGCGCGAGGATCTTGAAGCACGCCTCGAGGCGATCCTCGCGGACGAACGCGATCGCGGCCCTGAGCTCGTGGATCATCAGCTTCATCCACAGCTCGGATGTCTGATGCTGGATGATGAAGAGCATCTCGTCGTGGCGCGGCTCGCCGTCCGCTCCAGCGGAGAGCGGCTGCTGCGCGCTCAGGAGCTTGTCGAGGCGGAGGTAACCGCCGTACGTGAGCCGATTCGTGAGGTCGGTGACGATGCCGGGTTCGAGCTGGGTCATGGCGAAAAGTGCGCGTAGCGCGAGCGTAGCCTCGAGCCCAGTATAACCACAGCGCCTCGACCGGTCCCGAATGGCTTCGTGCGGATGCGGGCGCATGCGGAGCGCCCAAGCCCGTAGCCGCGCGAGCCCGTTCGGGCCCGGCCGGACTCGGCGACGATTCCGCCGTTTTCGACGGCGACATGCGCTCTGATACCATCGTCCGCGATGATCGCGCCCCGATTCGCCGCCGCCGTCGCCGCGTTCGCGTTGGGATTCGCCGGATGCGGGCACGGGGATGCGCCTCGGCGCACGATCGCGCTCGGCGAATGCCGTCTGCCGAAGGTTCCGCTCACCGCGCAGTGCGGGACGCTCGAAGTCCCCGAGAACCGCGCAAAGCCCGAGGGCCGCAGGATTTCGCTCGCGATCGCGGTGCTGCCGGCCAACACGCTCAACCCGCGCCCCGATCCGCTGTTCATCCTCGCCGGCGGTCCCGGTCAGGCGGCGAGCTTCCTCGGACCCTTTGCGGCGCTCCTCACCGGAGTGCGCAAGGACCGCGACATCGTGCTCGTCGACCAGCGTGGAACGGGGCGCTCGTCGCCGCTCGAGTGCACGGCGTTCAAGCTCGACGACAACGCCGGCACCGCGCTCGACATCGACCAGGTGCCCAAGGCGGCGGCGTGCGCAAAGGAGCTCGCCGCGGCAGGCGTGGACGCCGCACAGTACACGACGGCGGCGTGGATCGCCGATTTGGACGCCGTGCGCAATGCGCTCGGTTACGCGAAGATCAACCTCTGGGGCGGCTCGTACGGAACGCGAGCCGCGCTCGAATATCTGCGCGCGTATCCGGCGCGGGTTCGCAGCATCGTTCTCGACGGCGTGGCGCCGCCTTCGATGAAGGTCGCGATCGACGTCTGGCCGACGCGCGAGCGCGCGTTGACCGCTGTCCTCGACGCGTGCGCGCGAAGCGCGCCGTGCCGCGCGGAGCATCCGGCGCTGCAGGCCACGCTCGACGGAATTCGCGAGGGTCTCGGCCCGAACGGTCGCGACGTTACGGTGACCGACCCCCGCACCGGCGCCATCGAGACGCAGCACGTGACGTTCGACCACGTGCTCGCCGCGCTGGAGCCCTTGACCTACGCACCCGAGCTCTCGGCGCTCCTGCCCGAGGTGATCGGCAGCCTGTCAGCGGGCGACTACGGCCCGCTCTTCGCCGGCGCGATGCTCGTGAGCGGAGATCTCTCGGAACAGCTGAACAGTGCGCTGCACTACTCGGTCACCTGCACGGAGGACGCTCCACGCATCACCTCCGAAGAGCTTGCGGCAGCGCTCGCGAGCGTGCGCTCGCCATCGCTCGCGCAGCAGGAGCTCGCGGTGTGCGCCGTGTGGCCGCGAGGCGAGCCCTCGGCCGATGCCGCCAAGCCAGTCGTGAGCGACGTGCCGGTGCTGATTCTGTCGGGCGAGCTCGACCCCGTCACGCCGCCCGCCAACGGCGCCGAGGTCGCGCGGACGCTCCCGGCAAGTCGTCACATAGTCGCGCACGGCTACGGCCACATCGTCTCGCCGCACGCGTGCGCGCCGCGGCTGATCGCGGCATTCATCGACGACCCCACCTTCGCGAGCCTGCCGGCATCCTGCGTCGCGCACTTCGAGAAGAGCGCCCGCCCTCCGCTTTGGCCCGACAGGCTCGGGGCGCGCTCTTGATCGAGATCGACAACGTCGCGAAGGCCTTCGGCAGGGACCGCGGCGTCCAGGCGGTCGACGGCGTCAGCTTCGCCGCGGCCGACGGCGAGATCACCGGATTGCTCGGACCGAACGGCGCGGGAAAGACTACGCTCCTGCGCATGCTCGCCACGCTGATGATCCCGGACAGCGGCACCGCGCGCGTCGACGGCAACGACGTCGTGCGCGAGCGCTACGCGGTGCGCCGCAAGATCGGCGTGCTCTCCGACGCGCGCGGCCTCTATCCGCGCCTCACCGCGCGCGAGAACATCCGCTATTTCGGCGCACTGCAGGGACTCTCAGAGCCAATTCTCGCTGCGCGCATCGACGAGCTGATCGACGCGCTTGCGATCTCCGACATCGCCGATCGCCGCGTGCATGGCTTCTCGCAGGGCGAGCGGATGAAGGTCGCGATCGCGCGCGCCCTCGTTCACGATCCGCAGACGATCCTGCTCGACGAGCCCACCAACGGCCTCGACATCATGAGCATCCGCGCGCTGCGCGATCTGTTGCGGACGCTGGAGACGCAAGGGAAGTGCCTCCTTTTCAGCTCGCACGTGATGCAGGAGGTCTCGGCGCTCTGCCGGCGCATCGTGATCCTCGGACGCGGCAAGGTGGTTGCGATCGGCACGGCTGCCGAGCTCCTCGCGCGCTCCGGCGAGCGGACGCTCGAGGACGCGTTCGTCCGTCTCCTCGGATCCGGCGAAGGCCTCGCTGCGTGATGGAGCGCGCTGCGAGGACCGACTCCGCGGCGGCGCGCATTGCCGCCGTCGCGCGCAAGGAAGCGATCGACATCTTTCGCGACCGCCGCGCGATCCTCGTCACGTTGGTCACGGCGATCGTTGCGGGTCCGGTGATGATGCTCCTGGTGCTGAACCTCGTTGCGCGCCAGGCGGACCGCGTGCGGGAGATGACGCTGCCCGTCGCCGGCAGCGAGCACGCGCCGGCACTCGTCGCGTTCCTCGAGCGCCAGCAAGTGACGCTCACGCCGGCGCCGGCCGATTTCGAGGATCGCGTGCGACGCGGCGACCTCGACGTCGTGCTCGAGATCGACAAGGATTTCGCGGCCGACGTCGCGAAAGGGAAGTCCGGAACCGTCCACCTCGTCTTCGACCGTTCGCGCGACCGCGCACGCGCTTCGATCGCCGAAGCCGAGGCGCTTCTCCGCGCCTACAACCGCGAATGGGGCCGGGGGCGCCTGCTGCTGCGCGGGGTGGCGGGCGAGGTCGCGAATCCGCTCAACGTCGAATCGCGCGATCTCGCGACGCCGCAGAGCTCGGGGGCGCTCGTGCTGTTCCTGATCGCGTTCTACGGCCTCTTCGCCGCGGTGATGGGCGGAATGGCCGCCGCACTCGACACGACGGCAGGCGAGCGCGAGCGCGCTTCGCTCGAGCCTCTGCTCACGACACCGGTCGCCCCGCTCGAGCTCGCGACGGGAAAGTGGCTCGCCGTGGTCGCACTCGACGCAGCCGCCGTGGTTCTGACGCTCACCGGCTTCTACCTCGTGCTGCGCTTCGCGCCGCTGCCCGCTGTCGGCATCCCGTTCCTGTTCGGACTGCGCGAGCTCGGACGCTTCGTCGTCGCGCTGGTCCCGCTGATGCTGCTGATGCCGGCGGTCCTTCTCTACGTCGGCACGCGCGGGCGCTCGTTCAAGGAAGCGCAGTCGAACCTCTCGGTCCTGCTGTTCGCGATCTCGCTGGTCCCGATCGTCCAGATGTTCCTGCAGCGGAAGGACCCGCCGTGGCTCACGTGGATTCCGATCTCGGGACAATACGCGCTGCTCTCCCGGGCGCTCCGCGGCGAGGCGCTGCAGTTCGTCGAGCTCGCCCAGTCGTACGTAGGGCCGGCGCTGCTGACGGCGGTTGCGCTCGTCGCGGTGGCGCGGCTCTTCTCGCGGGAGTCGATCCTCGCGGGAAAGTAGAGGCCCGGCGCCCGCCCGAAACGCAATCAGGTGTCCGCCGCGCCTTCCTCGCGCAGGATCAGGTCGACGAGCGCCTTTGCGGCCGCCGAGAGCATCGAGCGGTCGCGCATCACCAGCAGCAGATGGCGCGAGGTCTCCATCCCTTCGAGACGTGCGACACGGAGGCCCATGGACGCGACGTGCGGCTCGGCGCTCGATCGCGGGAGGATGCCGAGGCCAAGCCCGACGGCAACCATCCGGCACATCGCGTCGAAGCTCCGCACCTGCACGCGAATCCTGAACGCCAGCGCTGCCCCTTCCGCCGCCGCGCTGATCTGGCGCATGAGCGAGGTCGCTCGGCCGAGGCCGACGAACTCGTAGCCGAGGGCCTCGACGAACGCGACGGATTCGCGCGCCCCGAGCGGGTGCGAGGCGGGGATCAGAAGCACCAGCTCGTCGGCGTGGCAGGGGAGGCTTTCGAGACCCTCGCTGGGCGTGTTCGCCCCGATTACGCCGAGCTCCGCGGCGCCCGATTGGACCGCGCGCACCGCTTCCTCCGAGAGCACTTCCTCAAGGTCGATCTTGATACCGGGGTGCTTGCGGCAATACGTCGCGAGGCGGTCGGGAAGGAAGCCGTTGCAGGCGGAGGAATTCGCCCACAGCCGCAAGTGTCCCCGGGCACCGGCATGAAAGTCGTCCATCGCGACGGCAAGCTGCTCGAGGCCCGCGACCAGCTGCACCGCATGCTGATGAAGGGTGACCCCGGCGGCGGTGGGGGCAACCCCGCGGGTTCCGCGCTTCAGGAGCTCGCAACCCACGTGCCCTTCGAGCTCCGCGATGCGCTTGCTCGCCGCCGCGAGGCTGATTCCGAAACGTTCGGCACCCGCGGTAAGGCTCCCGCTGTCGACGACCGCGACAAACAGCCGCAGCGACGCGAGGTCGAAGCGGTTCAGGTTCACCCGCGGCCACCACGCCCGCGATCCTCAACGACAGGTTGAGGCGGGGTCAACGATTTGCGAATTGTCATACACCGGTCGCAGGCGAATACTGCGCGAACGTTTCAGGCTGTTGAGTGGAAAGCGGTCCCCTGCGCACGTCGGGCAGCTTGGCGGCGATCGGGGGACATCGTGAGCAGGCGACTCGGCGGAGTGGCGTCGGGCAGCGCGGGAAACGCGCATCCCGGCGGTCCCCGAAGGCGAGAGGCCTATCGTAAGTCAAAAAGGAGGAGTCATGACATCCGCGGTCGCGCCATCCCTCGATAACCGTCAGCCCTGGTACGCCGGACTCAACCCGATGCATTGGCGCGTGCTCACCGCCAGCTTCCTGGGCTGGGTATTCGACGGCTACGAGGCCTACGCGCTGTTCATCGTGATGCCGTTCGTGCTCGCTTCGATGCTGACGCCCGACATGGCCGGCAACAAGGCCGTCTGGGCGGGTGTGGCCATCAGCGTCACGCTGCTCGGCTGGGGCATCGGCGGACTCGTGGGCGGCGTGCTCGCCGACTACGTCGGCCGCAAGCGCATGATGATCTGGTCGGTCTTTCTCTACGCGATGTTCACCGGGCTGACCGCGTTCGCAACCGACTTCTGGGTCTTCTGTTTCCTGCGCTTCATCACCGGGCTGGCGATGGGCAGCGAATGGAGCACCGGCGTCGCGCTGCTGGCCGAGACCTGGCCCAATCGCGCACGGCCGAAGGGTGCCGGATTCCTGCAATCCGGTTTCGGCGTCGGCACGCTGATCGCGGCGCTCGTGTGGCTGATCCTCGGCCAGTGGCAACCGCTCGGCGCGAACACCTGGCGCCTGGTCTTCGTCGTCGGGGCGCTGCCGGCCCTCTTCTGCCTGTACATCCGCCGCGCCGTCGACGAGTCCGAGAAATGGGTCGAGGCGGTCCGCGCCAAACGCTGGGCCGCCACGTCGGAAGACGCGCAGCACGGCGCAGCGTCCAAGACCAACGAGCGACCGTTTACGCTGACGGAGATCTTCCGCGAGCCCGAGAGCCGCAAGCGCACGATCCTCGCCTTTCTGCTCTCGCTGACGGCAACGGTCGGCTGGTGGGCGATCTCGAGCTGGCTGCCGGCGTTCGCGGCGCAGCTCGCGAAGGCCGAAGGTGCCGCGGATCCGGGCCTCTGGGCGACGCGCGCCGCGTTGATCTACACGTGCGGCGCGGTGGTGGCGTATCTCATTTCGGGGTTCGTTGCGGATGCGCTCGGCCGGCGGCTTTACCTTTTCCTCACGTTCCTGGGTTCGCTGTTCTTCACGGCGGTGACCTACCTGTGGACGGACTCGCTCAGCGCGCTGCTATGGGGCGCATTCGTGAACGGGTTCTTCACGCTCGGCTGCGCATACTCGTGGATGGCGATCTACCCCGCCGAGCTCTTCTCGTGCAGCGTGCGCGCGACGGCGGCGGCTTTCATCTTCAATGCCGCGCGCCTGATCGCGTGGGTGTTTCCGGTAATCGCCGGCACGCTGATCCAGACCTTCGGCAGCATCCCGCGCGCCGCGATGACGCTCGGATCGATCTACATCCTGGGCCTCATCGTGCCGTGGTTCATGCCCGAAACGCGCGGCAAGCCCCTGCCGGATTGATGGCGGCCCCGCAATAGCTTGAAGCGCGGCCCGACGACGATTCGAGTCACGCGAAATCGACCACAGGAACAAGGAGGATTCATGGAACCCCAAGCGCGAGAGCGGCCCCTCGAAGGCGTGAAGGTCATCGAGATGGGCACGCTGATCGCCGGTCCGTACGCCGCGAGCCTGCTCGCGCAGTTCGGCGCGGAAGTGATCAAGATCGAGTCGCCCGACGGTGGCGATCCGCTGCGCAAATGGCGCAAGCTCCACGACGGAACATCGCTGTGGTGGTACTCGCAGAGCCGCAACAAGAAGTCGGTGACGCTCAACCTGAAGGACCAGCGCGCCCGCGACATCGTGCGCGACCTCGTGAAGGACGCCGACATCCTGATCGAGAATTTCCGGCCGGGCACGCTCGAGAAATGGGGCCTTGGCTGGGACGAGGTCTCGCGCGTCAACCCCTCGCTCATCATGGTCCGGGTGTCGGGCTACGGGCAGACGGGTCCGTACAAGGATCGTCCGGGCTTTGCGGCCATCGCCGAGTCGATGGGCGGGCTGCGCTACCTCGTGGGCTATCCGGACCGGCCGCCGGTCCGCGTCGGCGTCTCGATCGGCGACACGCTCGCCTCGCTCTACGGTGTCATCGGCGCGCTGCTCGCGCTGTACCACCACAAGGCCAACGGCGGCAAAGGGCAGTACATCGACGTCGCGCTCTACGAGGCCGTGTTCGGTGTCATGGAGAGCCTGATCCCGGAGTTCGCGGGCTTCGGGCACGT
The DNA here is from genome assembly GCA_035541655.1 of Casimicrobiaceae bacterium. GTDB lineage: Bacteria > Pseudomonadota > Gammaproteobacteria > Burkholderiales > Casimicrobiaceae > CAIWHR01. The sequence continues at coordinate 26,163 of DATKMY010000052.1, forward strand.
CCGCGAGCGGACCGGCGCGTCGCTTCCCGGCATCGTCCCGTCGAACACCTATCCGTGCAAGGACGGCCGCTACGTGATCATCGCCGGCAACTCCGACAGCATCTACAAGCGGTTGATGCACGCGATCGG
>DATKMY010000053.1:0-13756 GCA_035541655.1 Casimicrobiaceae bacterium
TGCAACCATCCCGGTCCCAGGCGCCGCTCTCGTTCGATTCCGGACTGATCCGAAAATACGACGGGTTCGGCCCGCGCTACACGTCCTACCCGACAGCCGATCGCTTCACCGAGGCCTTCGGTCCCGAGGAGCTCATCGATGCGCTGCGCGAGCGCTCCCCGCTGCAACCGCTGTCGTTGTACGTCCACGTCCCCTTTTGCAACACGATCTGCTACTACTGCGCGTGCAACAAGGTCGTCACCAAGGATCACGGGCGTTCGGCGAAATACATCCGCTATCTCGCGAAGGAAGTCGCCCTCCTCGCGGCGCTCGTGAACCCGCGAGCCCCGGTGACGCAGCTGCACCTCGGCGGGGGAACGCCGACCTTTCTGTCGGGCGAGGAAATGGCGCAGCTGGTCCGCCTGCTCGAGGAGCACTTTTCGTTCGCCGCCGATTGCCAGCGCTCGATCGAGGTGGATCCGCGGAGCGTGACCGTCGAAACGGTCGCCGATCTCGCCGGCTTCGGCTTCAACCGGATGAGCCTCGGCGTCCAGGACTTCGACCCCGAAGTGCAGCGGGCGGTCAACCGGCTGCAGAGCGAATCCGACACGCTCGCGGTGATGCGCGCGGCGCGGGCGAACGGCTTTCACTCCCTCAACGTCGACCTGATCTACGGCCTTCCGCGTCAGACGGTCGCGGGATTCGGGGTGACGCTCGACAGGATCATCGCCGCGGCGCCGGACCGGATCGCGCTCTACAGCTACGCGCACGTCCCGCATCTGTTCAAGCCGCAGCGCAGGATCAGCGAGCCCGATCTGCCGAGCCCCGCAGACAAGCTCGCGATCCTCGAGCTGGCGATCGACAAGCTGGTCGGATCCGGGTACGTCTACATCGGCATGGACCACTTCGCGAAGCCCGACGACGAGCTTGCGGCTGCGCAGCGCGAAGGCCGCCTGCACCGCAACTTCCAGGGCTACTCGACCGATGCGGACTGCGATCTGCTGGCGTTCGGCGTTTCCGCGATCGGCAAGACGGGTGCGACGTACAGCCAGAACGTCCGCACGCTCGACGACTACTACACACGGCTCGACGCGGGCGTGCTCCCGTGCTTCCGCGGGCGTCGCCTCGGCGCCGACGATCTCTGCCGCCGCGAGGTGATTCAGTCGCTGATGTGCCATTTCACCGTGGACTACGCGGCGATCGAGGCAGTGCACGGGGTCAGGTTCGACCGGGCGTTCGCCGCGGAGCTCGCCGCGCTGCGGCCGCTCGCCAGCGATGGCCTCGTGGAGATCGGGCCGGATCGCATCGACGTCACGCCGCGCGGACGTCTGCTCGTGCGCAGCGTCGCGATGACGTTCGACCGCTACCTGCGCGAAGACCGCGAGCGGGCGCGCTACTCGCGCGTGATCTGAGGGCCGCGAGCCGAGCCGCGCGGCCGCTCGACAGCCTCGACTCCGGCCGGGCCGACGGGGTCAAGCCGGGTCGAAGACCGGAATGCTGCGAGCGGGCGCCGCGGCTCCGGAGACGTCGGGCGTCGCGTACTGGATGAAGCTCTCGGGCAGCGCACCGCCCCAGTACACGCCCGTCCCGCGCTCGTCCTCGTTCCACGTCACGGGCTCCCAGTCCGGTGCGAGCACGAGGTAGCTTCCCGAGTAGATCTCGACGCGGTTGCCGCCGGGCTCGTACGAGTAGAGGTAGAACGCCTGCGAGTTGTTGTGCTTCGACGGCCCGGCCTCGATGAAGATGCCGTTCTCGGTCAGCACGTCGGCAGCGCGCAGCACGTCCTCGCGCTGATCGACCCACATCGAAATGTGATGCAGCCGACCGCTTGCGCCCTTGATGTCGACAACGTACGCAAGCTGATGATGGACGGCGTTGGGGGAGAGCCACGAGCCGAGTTCGAAGGTTCCTTTCTCGAAGAGGACCGTCTCGCGCAGCTGGAAGCCGAGCAGATCTTCGGCGAAACGGCGATTCGTGACGACGTCCTTGCACAGCAGCGCCAAATGGTCGGTACGCCGGATCGCGGCGCCGCGGCCCGTGTATCTCTGCGGGAGGTTCTTCAGCGTCGAGCGCAGATCGTCCGGCGGCGCGTACTTCTGCTCGTCGTAATACACGGCCATCGCGTGACCGTCGGGATCCTTGAAATGGTAGGTTCGGCCACGGCCGAAATCCTTGTCGCTCCAACCGACGCCGAGTCCCGCAGCCTCCAGCGCGCGCACCCGCCGGTCGAGGGCGGCGGGGCTCACCGCGCGCCACGCGACCGTTCCGACGCCGGCGTGCTTCGCGCCCGTCAGCTTGAGCGTGCTCACGGCGAAGTCGCCGTAGCCGCGCAGATACGTCGAGCCGCCCTCCGAATGGACGACCTCCATCCCGAGGACGTCCTTGAAATACCACAGGCTGCGATCAGGCTTCGGCGTGAAGAGCTCGATGCTGCCGAGCGTGCTCACGTCACGAACGCGTTCGGGAAGGTTCGACATGGTGAAGCTCCTGGTTGGGGAATGCGGGCGAGCGATTCTTGCACCCGATGTTGCGAGCCGCGTTGACTTCGGTCAACCCCTCCGAGACGCGACGCACGGTTTGCACTAAGGGAGCAGGCAGAACGGTCCGTGCGCGAGCGCGCCGGGGTCGTACAGCGCGCGATAGATTCCGAGTAGCGCGAAGCCGGCGATCAGCGCCGCGGCTGCGGCCCGCCAGCCTCGGTGCACGGTGAGCGGACGCAAGCGTGAGAACAGCAGGTTGGCCCCGAGAAGATTCGGCAGCGTACCGATTCCGAACGCGAGCATGACCGCTGCACCTTGCCATGCGCTGCCCGAGAAGAGCGCGAGCGGAAGCAGGCCGTAGACAAGCGCACAGGGAACGAAGCCCCAGACGATTCCGAGGCCGGCGCGCCCCAGCATTCCAGGGCGCTGCAGCAGCGGTCGCAGTGCCGGAAGCGCCGCGCCGAATGCTCTGGCGCCTGCGCGCTGAAGCCCTTCGACCGCAAGCGAGCGGGTGACGAGGCTCGCGGCAAGCAGCAGCAGGAACGCGTTGGCGGCCACATAAAGGCCGCGCTGGATCGGCACGAAACCGGCTGCGCCGATCGCGGCGGCGCCCGCCGCGCCGAACGCTGTGCCTAGAATCACGTATGCGCAAATGCGCCCCGCATGGTAGCCGAGCTGCCGGCGCACGATGACGCGGGCGGGCAGCAGCGGCGCCGTGCCGTTGCCCGGCACGCTGCCGTCGCGAACCGAGATCGCCGCGACGAAGCCGCCGCACATCGCGAGGCAGTGGACGCCACCCAGCAAGCCCACCAGGAACGCGCCGATCAGCGCGCTTTCGGCCATCACGCTGTCCGGTTGCGAGCTAGCAGCATGGGCGGTCCGCCGCGCCGTCGCGCTTCGGGCATCCCGGCGGACGCTCGTCGGGACTCAATGGACAGCGGTTCACCTCGAATGGCGAGCGGGCGAGAAAAACGGTGAGCGCCGACGAGGCGATGCCCATTCCCCAGAATCCGAAGAAGCCCAGCGTATACATCGCCTGGCGCGAAAGCTCGAGCGGAGTTCCAAAGAAATAGAGCTCGGACGGATCGAATATCGTGAAGAAGATGGTTTCGGCCGCTGCGGCGACGAGGAACGCCGGCCAGATCGTCCATGCGAGTCTTTGCGCCAGGGTGTTGTCCATCGCCGCCTCCTTCCGTGTTCGGTCGCGTCGCGGGCGCTTCTAGTCTTCCGCCGAGTGCTCTCGCTCCGCGGTTCCCAGGCGGAATTCGGAAAGCCGCGAGGTGACGGTGGTCGGCAGTCGCCACGCTGTCGATTGCAGCGTGACGATCCAGCGCCCGGGCGCCTGCCAGGCGAGCGTGCCGACATATTCGCCGTCCGCGTCGGGCCGCAGCACGACGACCTCGCGCCCGTTCGCCAGGCCCGGGCGCGCGAGCTCGAGGCGAAGCTCCGTTGGCGCTTCGACCAGTCCTTCCATCAGCGCACGAACCTCGCCTCGGGCGCTCACCGTGACCGTAGCGCCAAGGCCACGCGCCGGATCGGCGGCCACGATCGGGTGCTTGCGATTGATCTCGAGCCCCTGCTTGTAGTAGTCCTCGGCGACGACGCCGTCGTCGCTCTTCACCGCGAGCCACGCGCTCGCGAGCGAGGCGACCACGACGACGAGCGGTCCGCTCATCAGCAGCCACGGCCAGGGCTCGCGATACCAGCGCCGCGACTCGGCGTCAGCGCGGAACGATGAAGCTCGATTTTTCATGGCGTACCACCCCTTCGTCGTCGACGGCTTGCACGACCAGCTCGATCTTGTGCGCGCCGGGAGTCAATTCGTCGGCGCGTCCGCGCCCCTCGTCGGATCGGCCTTCCGCGCCCGGCGCGACCGGGGCCTGCAGTCTCAGCGCGATCGGCCGTCCCTCCGCGGCGCCCAGCGCGATCGGCTGCTCGACGCCGGCGACCTTGAGTCCGGGGAGGCCCTCGGCGCGAATCGTATAGCGGCGCGGCGTCTCGTCGGTGTTCATAACCTGGACGCGATAGACATTTTCGATGATGCCCGGGGCCGCTTCGCGCGCAAGCGCCGCGCGGTCGCGAATCACGTCGACCTTGAGCGGATTGCGCAGCGCGATCGAGCCGATCGTCGCGCCGGTCACCGCGATCAGCACGCCCGCGTAGATCAGCGTGCGCGGCCGTCGAACGCGCCGCCGGATCTCGTGCGCATCGTAGCCGAGCGCGAGCGCGTTTTCGGTGGTGTAGCGGATCAGCCCCTGCGGATAGCCCATCTTGTCCATCACCTGGTCGCAACCGTCGACGCACGCCGCGCATCCGATGCATTCGTACTGGAGGCCCTGGCGAATGTCGATCCCGACCGGACAGACCTGGACGCAGATCTGGCAGTCGACGCAGTCGCCGATTCCCGCCGCCCGGCGGTCGACCTTCTTGCTGCGCGGACCGCGGGGCTCGCCGCGTGCCCCATCATAGGTGATCGTCAGCGTGTCGTGGTCGAACATCACGCTCTGGAAGCGCGCGTACGGGCACATGTACTTGCACACCTGCTCGCGCATCCAGCCCGCGTTGCCGTAGGTCGCGAGCGCATAGAAGAGGACCCAGAACGTCTCCCAGGGATCGAGGCGCCAAGCCAGCGCGCGGAAGCCGAGATCCTGGATCGGAGTGAAATAGCCGACGAACGTGTAGCCGGTCCAAAGCGCGAGCGCGAGCCACGCTGCGTGCTTCGCGGCCTTGATCGCGATCTTGCGCAGCGACAGCGGTGCCGCGTCGAGGCGAATCCGCGCCACGCGATCGCCTTCGATCCAGCGCTCGATCCGCAGGAAGATGTCGGTGTAAACCGTCTGCGGGCAGGCGTAGCCGCACCACAACCTGCCGGCGATCGCGGTGAACAGGAACAGCGACAGCGCGGCGATCACGAGCAATGCCGTGAGGTAGATGAAGTCCTGCGGCCAGAAGACGAGGCCGAAGATGTGGAACTTGCGCGCGGCGAGGTCGAACAGCACGGCCTGGCGCCCGTTCCAGTGGAGCCACGGCAGGCCGTAGAAGACCGCCTGCGTCAGGATCACGAAGAAGATCCGCCAGCCCGCGAACCAGCCGTGCACGGCGCGCGGATAGATCTTCCTGCGGACCTCGTAGATCTCCTGTTCCTGCTCCTGCTCGGGGCTGGATCCGGCCGGCATCGCGCCGGCGACGGTAAACGGCGCTTCGCTCATCGCGTGCTTCGCCACGATCCCCGACGCAGCAGCCGCGTACGGGGGACGATCGACATCATCCGCTCCGGGTGAGATCCCGGTACGCATGCCAGGTCGCGTGTCCCAGCACGGGGAAGATCGGGATCATTGCGATCATGTACGTCGCGAAGCCGATCACGGTCAGCACGAAGATGAGCGCCGCCCAGACGGCCATCGCCGGAATGTTGCGGCCGACCGCGACGAGGCTCGTCGCCATCGCCGTGTAGACGTCGACGTCGCGATCGAGCAGCATCGGGATGGAGATCGCCGAGAGGACGAAGACCCCGATCGCGAGGATCCCGCCGACCGCGACATAGACGATCGTCAGTTGCCAATAGTTGCCCGACATGAACACGTCGCGGTAGAAGGCTTCCATGTTCGGCACCGCGCCCTCGTAGAGCAGCGCGAACAGGATCGCCGACAGCCGCTCCCAGAAAATCGCGACGATCACGAGCTCGAGCCCGTATTCGGCGAGCGCGCCGCCGCTGCGCCGCCAGCCCTGCAGCGACTCGCCGAACCCGGTGTCGAGCCCCTGTTCGTGGCGACGGCTGATCTCGTAGAGACCCGCAGCGAGCAACGGCGCGAGCAGAAAGAACCCGGTGATCGATGCGGTGAACGGCTGCGGCCGCCCCGCGGCGTACGTCCAGATCGCCCATCCGATCGCCGCGACGATCGCGCCGTACGCAAGGCTCTCGACGAAGTTGCCGTGAAGGTCGCGAATGCCCTCCGCAATCCACAACAACGGCTGGCGCGCCGGCACGCGGCGTATCGGCGGCAGATCGAAGTGCCTTTCGATTTCCGATTCGAGCGGCTTTTCAAGGCCTGGTTCGGTGTTCTCCATGATCTCTTTCATCCAGGCAGATCGCAAATGTCGAGGCGGGACCGAGCTCGAGTGGCGGCGATTCGCTCGGCGGCGCCGCTACTTTTTCGCGGCTGGCTGGGCGTCGGCCTTCTGCGCCTGCTCGACGCCGGGCTCGAGCGACAGGCCGTAGACGTACGCGGCGAGCACGTGCACCTTGGCTTCGCCGAGCAGATCCTTGTGCGCGGGCATCTGGCTCGACCGGCCCTTGCTGATCGTCTCGACGATCGTCTTCTCCGAGCCGCCGAACAGCCAGATCTGATCGGTGAGATTGGGGGCACCGATCTGCTGGTTGCCCTTGCCCTCGGGGCCGTGGCATGCGGCGCACACCGCGAACTTTTCCTTCGCTTTCGCCGCCAGCGCGGCGTCGTGCGGCGAACCGGAAAGGCTCAGCACGTAGTTGGCCATCTCTTTCACCGCGGCTTCGCCGCCGAGCGCGTCGCCGAGCGGCGGCATCACGCCGTTGCGTCCGTTCATGATCGACGCCTCGATGTCCTGGGGCTGGCCGCCGAAGAGCCAGTCCTTGTCGCGCAGATTCGGAAAGCCCGGCCCGCCGCCGGCGTCTGAGCCGTGGCATTGCGCGCAATAGGTGAGGAAAAGCCGCTGGCCGATCGCGCGGGCCGCCGGGTCGCGCGCGATGACCGCGATGTCCTGCTGCGCGTATTTGTTGAAGATCGGTCCGTAGCGGGCTTCCGCCTGCTGGTTCTCCGCCTCGAGTTGCGCGCGCGACGACCATCCGAACACGCCGGCGTAGCTGCCGAGCCCGGGGTAGAGCACGAGGTAACCTAGCCCGAACGCGACGGTCAGGTAGAACAGCCACATCCACCAGCGCGGGAGCGGGTTGTTGTACTCCGCGAGATCGCCGTCCCACACGTGACCGTGCAGCTCGGGCTTCTTCGCGCCCGGTACGCGCTTCGTGCTTTGCTGCTGCAGCAAGACGACACACGCGATGATGCCGACGAGCGTGACCGCCCCGATGAACCAGCTCCAGATTCCGCTCGCGAAGTCGCTCATCGCTCGCCTTCCGCTCCTTTGAGGGTCGCCGGGTCCTCGCCCGGCTCGTGTGTGAACGGCAGCAGCGCGGCGTCTTCGAAGGCCCGCTTGCGCCCGCCGCCGTAGGCCCAGGCGACGATGCCGACAAAGGCGACGAACGAGACGACGGTCATCACGATGCGCAGATCATCGATGTCCATGGCGTGCATGCCCTAGTTCGTATTCTTGACCAGCGTGCCGAGCACCTGCAGGTAGGCGATCAGCGCGTCGCGCTCGTTCTTGCCTTCGAGCTCTTCCCTGCCCTTGGCGATCTCGGCATCCGTGTAGGGAACGCCGAGCATCCTGAGCGCGCGCATCTTGGCTTCGAGGTCGCCGGCGTAGAGCGCGGTCTTCCCCAGCCACGGGTACGCCGGCATGTTGGACTCCGGAACGACGTCGCGCGGCTGATCGAGATGGATGCGATGCCACTCGTCGCTGTAGCGGCCGCCGACGCGCGCGAGGTCGGGCCCCGTGCGCTTGCTTCCCCAGAGATGCGGATGGTCGTAGATGAACTCCCCGGCGACCGAATAGTGGCCGTAGCGCTCGGTCTCCGCGTGGAACGGCCGGATCATCTGCGAATGGCAGTTGTTGCAGCCTTCGCGGATGTAGATGTCGCGGCCGGAAAGCTGCAGCGGCGTGTACGGCTTCAACCCGGCGACGGGCTCGGTCGTCGATCGCTGATGGAACAGCGGGACGATCTCGACGAGCCCGCCGACGCTCACCACGAGGATGATGAGCACGATCATCAGCCCGAGGTTGCGCTCGATGAAGTCGTGTGTGAGTTTCATGGGCGTCGATTCTTCGTTTCGATGAATGGGGACTTGAGTGCCGATCGCGATTCGACGGGTGTCACGCCTGCGCCGCCGCCGTCGCCGGGATCGGGGCGTCGACGGCCTCCCTGCCGGCGATCGTCTTCCACACGTTGTAGGCCATGATCAGCATGCCGCTCAGGAACAGAACGCCGCCCACCACGCGAATCGAATAGTACGGATACGTCGCTCTGACGCTCTCGACGAACGTGTACGTGAGCGTCCCTTCCGCGGTGAGCGAGCGCCACATCAGCCCCTGCATGACCCCGGCGATCCACATCGACGAGATGTAGAGCACGACGCCGATCGTCGCCACCCAGAAGTGCACGCTGATCAGCCGCACGCTGTACATCTCCGTCCGGCCGAAGAGGCGCGGGATCATGTAGTAGATGCAGCCGACGGAGATGAACGCCACCCAGCCGAGCGCGCCCGAATGCACGTGCCCGATCGTCCAGTCCGTGTAGTGCGACAGCGCGTTGACGGTCTTGATCGACATCATCGGACCCTCGAACGTCGACATCCCGTAGAACGACAGCGAGACGATGAGGAACTTGAGGATCGGGTCTTCGCGGAGCTTGTGCCAGGCGCCCGAGAGCGTCATGATCCCGTTGATCATTCCGCCCCAGGACGGCGCGAGCAGGATCAGCGAGAACACCATCCCGAGCGATTGCGTCCAGTCGGGAAGCGCCGTGTAGTGGAGGTGATGCGGCCCCGCCCACATGTACGTGAAGATCAACGCCCAGAAGTGGACGACCGAGAGGCGGTACGAATAGATCGGCCGGCCGGCCTGCTTCGGAACGAAGTAGTACATCATCCCGAGGAAACCCGCGGTCAGGAAGAAGCCGACCGCGTTGTGCCCGTACCACCACTGCACCATGGCGTCCTGGACGCCCGCGTACGCCGAATAGGATTTCATCGGCCAGAAGCTGACGGGCATCTCGGCGCTGTTGACGATATGCAGCAGCGCGACCGTCAGGATGAACGCGCCGAAGAACCAGTTGGCGACGTAGATGTGCGGCGTCTTGCGCTTGAAGATCGTGCCGAAGAAGACGACCGCATAGGAGACCCAGACGACGGCGATCAGGATGTCGATCGGCCATTCGAGCTCGGCGTACTCCTTCGACGAGGTGAAGCCCAGAGGAAGCGTGACGGCGGCGAGAACGATCACGGCCTGCCAGCCCCAGAACGTGAACGCCGCCAGCGCGTCGCCGAACAGACGCACCTGGCAGGTGCGCTGGACAACGTAGTAGGACGTCGCGAAGAGCGCAGAGCCGCCGAACGCGAAGATGACTGCGTTCGTGTGCAGCGGGCGCAGCCGGCCGTACGAGAGCCACGGAATTCCGTACGTGAGATCGGGCCACAGCAGCTGCGCGGCGATGACGACGCCGACGAGCATGCCGACGATCCCCCATACCACCGTCATGATCGAAAACTGGCGGACGATCCTGTAGTTGAACGTCGCGGCCGCGTTCGCGCTCATCGCTCGAGTTCCTTCATCGCTTTTCGTCCCCGCCCTCGAAATTTCCCTCGACCGTCGATGCTATCGACCGGCGCCGCGCCGTCGATTGACGCAGGTCAACTCGGCGAGTCGTCGTCCGAAAGGATCCTGTGCGCGGGCCCTTCGAGATCGTCGAACTGTCCCGAGCGCACCGACCACCAGAACGCGGCGCCGATCAGGAAAACGAGCGTGACCGACAACGGAACGAGCAGGTACAGGATGTCCATTACGCCGGGCTCGATTCGATCGAAGTGCGCTGGCCGGTCTCGCATGCCGCAACCTTCGCGGCGGATGCGCGTTCGCGCGGTGGAACGCGCGCGAGCCGCAGCGCGTTGGCGACGACCAGCAGCGAAGAGACCGACATTCCGAGCGCGGCCGCGAGCGGCGTGAGGTGCCCCGTCGCCGCTAGCGGAATCGCAATCGCGTTGTAGCCGAACGCCCATCCGAGATTCTGGCGGATCACGCGCAGCGTCCGCCGCGCGCTGGCGATCGATTCGGCGATGCGCGTCGGATCGTCGTCGGCGACGATCACGTCCGCCGTCCATTGCGTGAGCGCCGACGCGCTGCCGAAGGACAGTGAAACGTCGGCGCGCGCGAGACCGGGCGCGTCGTTGATGCCGTCGCCGACCATCGCAACGACGGCCCCGTTTCGCTGCAGCGACGCGATTTCGGCGAGCTTGTCCGCGGGTTTCGCGTTGCCCCGATACGTCGCAATCCCGAGGGCACGCGCGACGTGCTCGACCGTCTCGTTGCGGTCGCCGGAGAGGAGCGAGGTCGAAATCCCCAGGGTCGCGAGCCTCGCGACGAGCTCCCGTGCGCCGGGCCGAATCGCGTCGCTGAAGGTGAACATCGCGACGCATTCGCGCTCGTCGCCAAGCGCGACGGCGATCGCGTCGGGGGCAACGACGCGCCCGAGCCCGGTCGGCGTGCACCCATGCAGCTCGCGAGCCCACTCGGGGCGCCCGAACCTGTAGCGATTCCCGGCGACGACACCCTCGACGCCGTTGCCCGGGACGGCGACGACGTCGTGGGCAATCGCCGCCGGTGCGCCGGCGCATTGCAGCGCCTGCGCGATCGGGTGCGTGCACCCGACTTCCAGTGCGGAGGCGATCGCGATGCAGCGGGCAGGATGGCTGCGGGCGAGCGGGTCGACGCCGCTGAGCGACAGCCGTCCCTCGGTCAGCGTGCCGGTCTTGTCGAGCACGACGTGTGTGACGCGCGCCAGCGCTTCCCAGGCGTCGCTGCGCACGGCAAAGGTGCGGCGCCGCCCCGCCGCGCCGGCGGCTGCCGCGAGCGCCGCGGGCGTCGCGAGCGACAGCGCGCACGGGCAGCTCACGACGAGCACGGCCACCGTCACCATCAGCGCCCGCGCAGGCTCGATGTACCACCACGCCAATCCCGTCACCGCAGCGATCGCGAGCAGCACGGCGACGAATCGGCTCGCGACACGATCGGCGATCTGCGCGACCCGCGGCCTCGCGGTGGCCGCGGTCTCGATCATCCGCACGAGCGCCGCGATCGTGGTCGCCTCGCCGGCGGCATCGACGCGCACCACGAGCGGGCTCTCGCGATTGATCGACGCGGCGAGGACGCGATCGCCAGCGGTCTTCGCGCGCGGCCGGCTCTCGCCGGTGAGCATCGCCTCTTCGACGCTCGATCGGCCCTCGACGATCGTTCCGTCCGCGGCGATGGAAGCGCCCGCTGCGACGCGTATCAGGTCCCCCGCCTTCAACCGATGCGCAGCGACGGTCTCGCTTCGCGTCCCGTCGCGCGGGTCGAGCAGCCGCTCGGCGGTCTGCGGAAGATCGTGGGCGATCGCCTCGATCGCATCGCCGGCGCGCCGCCGCACCCGCAGCTCGAACAGGCGCGCGACGAGCAGCAGCGCGACGAACATCGTCACGGAGTCGTAGTACGCCGGACCGCCGCCCCCGAGGGTCGACCACGCGCTCGCCGCGAACGCGGCGCCGATGCCGATCGCGACGGGAACGTCCATGCCGAGACGGCGCACGCGGACGCTGCGCCACGCGCCGACGAAGAACGGCGTCGCGCAGTAGAGCATCACCGGCAGCGTCAACGCGAGGCTTGCCCAGTCGAGCAACGCCCTGTATTCAGGATCGACGCCGTCGCGACTCGTGTACGTCGGCAGCGCCAGCATCATCACCTGCATCATCGCGAGCACTGCAATCGCGCTGCGCGCGAGCAGCGCCTGCCACTCGCGGCGCGCCTGGGTTTCGCGGCGCACCGGATCGTAGGGGTGCGCGCGATAGCCGATCGCGGAAACGGCGCCGAGCAGCCCCGCAAGCGTCGCGCAGCGCGAATCCCAACGGATGCGCGCACGTTGTGTCGCGAGGTTCACGGCGACCTGCAGGACGCCCGGGCGGCGCGCCAGGTAGCTTTCGATCAGCCAGACGCACGCGCCGCAATGGATGCCTTCGAGCAGCAGTGATATCTCCCGCGTATCGCCGGCGAGATGCCCGACGAGCCCCCCCGCTTCAGCGCTATCCGCGATCAACGCCAGCTCGTGGTCGCTCTCCGGCTCGGCGAGTCCGCGAACTTCAGCCGCCTCGCGGCGCCGATAGAATCGGGCGAGACCGGCGGCCTGGATCGTCTGCGCGACCGCCAGACATCCGGCACAGCAGAACAGGCGCTCGCGGCCATCGATGATCGTGCGCCACGGCGACGACGGAGAGTTCGTCTCCCCGCAGTGAAAGCAGATGCGCGCGTCGTCCGTGTCGGATCTGCAGTCGGCAGTGCCGGCGGAGCCGCAAAGGGGGTCGCGACCCGGCTCCGCGGCCGCGATCGCCGTGGAAGGCGCAACCATGGCGAGCAATATAGCCACGCCTCCTCGCCCGCTCTTGACCGAGGTCAATCGGGCGGCATTCGGCCCCGCGCTCGGCCTAATGCTTGCGCCGCGTCTCGGTCTCCGGACCCAGGCCGATGGGCGTGGGCGCCAGGTTGACGATGCGCCTGAACAGGCTGCGGAATTCGGTGCCGGCGTCGATGCCCACGAGAGGATCGGCGTGGCCGAGGAAGGCCTCGTCGATCGCAGACCAATCCTCCGGGGTCAGGTGCTCCTTCGCGAGCGGGAGGACTTCCTTCTCCTCGGCACCCATGTGCTTCCAGTGGAAGTCCGCGTAGTCGTCGACCGCCGCCGCGAAGAACGGGAACTCGTCGTCGCCACCCGCCTGGTAGCGCGCGAGCGCCTGCTCGAGCGTTCTGATCTTGTGCGCGCCGATTCGATGCTCCTCCTCGAGTCGATCGAGGAGCCCGCCGGCCTGCGGCCAGCGCTGGCGCAGCAGCCGAAACAGGTATCGATCCTCCTTCGGGTGATGGAAGCGCTCGGGGAACGCGTCGATGTAGTAGACCATCGCTGCGAACGCCTCGAAGCTGGGTTTCGCGCCGCGCTCGCGAATCTCGCGAACCATGTGCAGCATGCCGTGGAGAACGGCGGCAAGCGAGCGGTGTTCGTCCTCGATGATGCGCAGAGCCTGAATTCTCTTCTCCCGTTCTCGTCGGCGCGCCAAAACATCCTAACGGCACCTGGCGCCTGCTCGCGTTGATGCGCGTCAAGCCGCCGGTGGCAGCACGGCAGCGACGCCGCCAAACCGGCCGGTTCCGGGGCAGCCCGTCAATGGAGGATCTTCGTGAGGAACGCCCGGGTGCGCTCGTGGACCGGACTCGCGAAAAACTGCGCGGGCGGCGCGACCTCGACGATCCGTCCTTGATCCATGAATATCACGCGGTCGGCGACCCGTCTGGCGAATCCCATTTCGTGCGTAACGCACACCATCGTCATTCCGTCCGAGGCTAGCGATATCATCGTCTCCAGAACCTCGTTGACCATCTCCGGATCGAGCGACGACGTGGGCTCG
>DATKMY010000054.1:0-2021 GCA_035541655.1 Casimicrobiaceae bacterium
TCATGGCGGGCATTCCGGTAAGGGCCCCGAGAATCCTCTCGGGGTCGGATTGACCGCCACTTCGATTTTCAACAGGGATCTGGGCCACCACAATGGCGGCCGACAGCGTGTTCGCGGGCACGGCTAACGACGATCGGACCACTTAGATCGACTTGGCGAGCGCATCGAGGTCTGCGCGTAGCTTCGCGCCCCGGTTGGGATCGATCATCGCAATGTACGCGATCTTCCCGCGCAGCCAGGCCTCATTGGCCGCTGTCCATGCAGCGCGCTCCGTAGGTCGACGCTTGATCGCGAAGTCGCGCGTGACGATCACCCACCCTTTTGCGGCGACCGCAGGTATCCAGTCTTCATCGGCGGCGTCTTGCGCAAAATGATCCCGGTGCGCCTCACACGACATCCCCGCACCGCGCAACGTCGTTACGAGATCCGGCCCGTCGAGGTTCGCGTCTAGATAGTAGATGAACGAGCTAGGCTGCCCTTGCGGCATCGAGGCCCCACCGCAACACGCCCTCGATCACATCGCCGCTGAGACCGTAATCGGCCGCGAGCTGTGCGACCGAGTCACCGGCGCGATGACGATCGATGATCGTCTCGCTCTGGACCGAGCTTCCGACCACGGTCGGCTTCCCGAACGCCCGGCGAGGATCGAGCGCAATGATGCGCGGCTCCGTCGGTTCGCGACGCCACGGGTAGAGGCGCAGCGGCAATTGCTTCTCGTCGACGTCGACACGTTGGAGGCTACTTTCTACCACCTCGCGAATCGCCCCTTGTCCACCCTGGGTCGCATCGATGAGCTTCCCGAACTGTTCGACGAAAATCCCGCGACCATCTGTATGGAAAGGCGTCGTAAGCAACGGCCGAATACCACCGACAAACTTCAATGCGCTGCGCACGCGCTGCATCGGAAGATCGAAGCGGCGCGTGAGAGACGCAAGTACATACGCTTCAGCTAGATTGTTGAAGCTGAGCAACCCGGTTGCTCGATCGTAACCGTTCAGGGGTTCGGAAACCTGGATCATCTCGATCGGTTGTGAGTTCGTGATCGGCGAGGATCGCGTTCGTCGCGCAAACGTGATCTACGTTGGGCGGTGGACGCGCAGCGCCGCATCGCCGAGCTCGAGGCTGAGCGGGACGCCGAGCGGTTGCGTAGCCAGAGGCTCGAGCAGCAGATCGGTGCGCTACTCGAGCAGGTGGCGGCGCTGACGCAGAAGGTGGCCGAGCTGACCGAGCGCCTCGGCCAGAATTCGCGAAACTCGCACCTGCCTCCGTCGAGCGATCCGCCCGGCGCCGGTGGCAAGGGGGGCGGCCAGCGTCCCAAGAGCGGCCGTCCGCGCGGCGGCCAGCGCGGTCATCGCGGTTCGCGCCGCGAGCTCGTGGCCGCGGACAGGGTCGACGACGTCGTGGACCTCTATCCCGCCGAGTGTGAAAACTGCTGGGCGGCGCTCCCCGAGCAGCCCGACCCCGACGCGAAGCGATACCAGTGGATCGAGGTCCCGCCGCTCCAGCCGTACATCAAGGAGACGCGGCGCCACGAGGTGACCTGTCCGTGTTGCGGACACAAGACCCGCGCGCCCTACGACGAGCAGGAGATCCCCGCGTCGCCGTTCGGGCCACGTCTGATGAGCATGGTCGCGCTGCTCACCGGCGTCTACCACGTGAGCCGGCGCAGCGCGGCCAAGCTGCTATCGGATCTCGTCGGTGTCCCGATCTCGCTCGGCGCGGTCAGCGCAGTCGAGGCGCGCGTGTCCGAGGCCGTCGAGCCTCCAGTCGCCGAGGCATGGCAGCGGGTCGAGGGCGCGTCGATCAAGCACACCGACGGCACGACCTGGCTCAAGGCCGGCGTGGTGCTCGCGCTGTGGACGATCGCATCGACCGCGGCGACGGTGTTCAAGATCGTCGCCGACGGCTCGCGTGCGACGCTCGCGCCGCTCTACGGCGCGCTGCGCGGCATCTTGGTGAGCGACCGTGCCGCGGCATTGTCGTTCTGGGCGATGGAGCGACGCCAGATCTGCTGGGCGCAT
>DATKMY010000055.1:0-3758 GCA_035541655.1 Casimicrobiaceae bacterium
CGCATCAGCATTTCGGAGCGCAGACCTTCGCAGATCGTCGTCACCGCATCGGCGCGCCGCAGCGCAAACGTCTCGAGGGCTCGCGTGAGGCGATAGCGCACGCCCCATTCGCGACTCGTGCCATGATCCGCCGCGGCGTCCTCCCAAAATGCCCGCACCTCGTAGACGACGGGAATACCCATACGCCGTCCGACCCACAGCGCGGGCACCGCGTTGAGGGCCGGCGAGTGCGCGTGCAGGATGTCGGGTCGGACGCGCCGCGCGACCTCGTCGAGTCGACGCGCCGTCGCGCGCATCAGCGCCAGCTCGCGCAGGACGGGGGCGCCTTCGAGCGCCCCGCGATGGCGGGGGGTTCGGTAGAAGTGAAGACCGTCAACCTCTTCCTCATCGGCCTCCGCGCGTCCGGGAGGTGCATGCTTCCAACTCGTCAGATGGAATGTCTCCCACCCCATCCGTCGCTGCTCGCGCAGGATCGCGCGCGTGCGGAACGTGTAGCCGCTTTGCAGCGGGATCGAGTGATCCAGGATATGGAGAACGCGGAAGTTCACGCGCCCCTCTCCATGCTCCGGCGAGCGCTTGCGCTCGCGGGACGGCGCTCCGACGCCAAGCGGTCCCTACGCGTCGACGGGGCGGCCGAGTTCATCCGGCGGCCTTTTCCTGGAACGCGGATCTGTCGTCTTGCATCACGTTCCGGAGAAAGGACTCGAACATGAGCAGCGACCACAGCGGCGCACTGTTGTCGCGAACGCCGGAGAGGTGCGCATCGACGAGCTGCCTGAGATAGAGCGGATTGAAGATCCCGGTTGCCGCAAGCCGCGGACCCAGGATCGACTCGGTCAGCCGTTCGCGCAACGGCCCGCGGAACCAGCGCGCCAGGGGAACCGCGAAGCCCATCTTCGGCCGATACATGATCTCGTGCGGCAGGTGCGGCTCCATCGCCTTCTTCAGCAGGTGCTTGCCCTCCTGTCCGCGCACCTTGAACGCGGACGGCAGGCTCGCCAGCCACTCGACGAGCGGGTGATCCATCAGCGGCTCGCGCACCTCGAGCGAATGGGCCATGCTCGCGCGATCAACCTTGGTGTTGATGTCGCCGACGAGATAGGTCTTGAGGTCGAGGTACTGAACGAGCGCGATGGGATCGTCGGTCCCCGCCCGGCCGGCGTGCCGCCGGAAGACCTCGGCTGCCGAATACCCCGCGAGGCGCGCCCTGAACGCGTTGCTGTAGAGCTCGCGACGCATGTCGTCGCGAAGGATCGACACGCTGTGGAAATAGGCGTCGACCGAGCTCCGCGCGAGCGCCTGGAAGGTCGATTTCGCCCGAAACATCCGCGGCGCCCAATCGGCCTTCGGATACATCCGTCCGAGGAGTCCGAACGCCGGGCGCCGGACCGAGATCGGCATCGCACTGCGCAGGCGCTCTTCCATCGCATGCAGCCGGTAGCGCCGGTAGCCGGCGAAGTTCTCGTCGCCGCCGTCGCCCGACAGCGCGACAGTCACGTGCTTGCGTGCGAGCTGACAGACGCGGTACGTCGGAATCGCCGAGCTGTCGGCGTAGGGCTCGTCGTAAGCCTGCGCGAGGACGTCGACCAGGTCGAAATCGTCGCTCTCGACCGTGTCGACGAAGTGGCGCGTGTGATAGCGGTCGGCAACGAGCTTCGCGAACCTCGACTCGTCGTACGCCGGGTCGGTGAACGAAATCGAGCAGGTGTTGACCGGATCCGCGCTGACGCCGGCCATCATCGCGACGACGGCGCTCGAATCGACGCCGCCCGACAGGAACGCGCCGAGCGGCACTTCGGCGATCATGCGGAGCCGGACCGATTCGCGCAGCCGCTCGACGAGCTCGGCCTGCGCGTCGCGCTCGGCGAGCGGATTGTCCAGAGTGAAGTGCACGTCCCAGTACTCGCGCTGCTCGGGGAGCGGCCGCCCACGGCGGACCGTGAGCGTGTGCGCCGGCGCGAGCTTGTGCACACCGGCGTAGATCGTCCGCGGCTCGGGAATGTATCCGAGCGCGAAATACTCCTCGACCGCGAACGGATCGAGCTCGCGGCGGAACGCCGGGTGCGCCGCCAGCGACTTGAGCTCCGAGCCGAACACCAGGAGGTTTCCGGGCAACAGCGCGTAGTGCAGCGGTTTGACGCCGAGACGGTCGCGAGCGAGGAAAAGCGTCTCGCGATTCCGATCCCAGAGCGCGAACGCGAACATCCCGCGGAAGCGCGTCACGCAATCCTCGCCCCACTGCTCCCACGCGTGAACGATCGCCTCGGTGTCGCTCTTGGTCCTGAACACGTGGCCCAGCGCAGTGAGCTCGCCGATCAGCTCCCGATAGTTGTAGATCTCACCGTTGTAGACGACGACCACGCTTCGATCCTCGTTGAACAGAGGCTGCTGGCCGGTCGACAGATCGATGATCGACAGTCTCCTGTGGCCGAGCCCGACGCCGGGCTCGATGTGGAGCCCGACTTCGTCCGGACCCCGGTGATGCTGTGCCTCGTTCAACTTCGACACGAGATCGCGATCGATCTCGCGGGAGCCGGCGACATCCATGATTCCGACAATTCCGCACATGACCGGGTCCTTTGTCAGTTCGGTGCAATAGGCGTGACCGTCGACCGCACCGGTTCGTCCGGCGGCTGGCCGTCGACGGGGGGAACGGGACTCCCCACCGCCGCGAGCGCATGCTCGTACACGCGCGCGTAGTCGGCGACCATCCGCACGAGGCTGAATCGACTCTCGACGACTCGCATCGCGGCCTTGGCGTGACGGCGGGCGAGGCCGCGGTCGTTCAGATAGCCGAGCATCGCTTGCGCGAGCGCATCGCTGTTGGCCGGCGGAACGAGCGTCCCGGTCATCCCGGATTCGACCAGCTCGGAATTTCCTCCGACCCGAGTCGCCACGACCGGAAGCCCGCTCGCCATCGCCTCGAGAATCGTATTGGACACACCCTCGGCGAGCGACGGAAGCGCAAAGCAGTCGAGGCCGCGCATGATGTCGGGAACATCGGCGCGGTCGCCCGCAAACCACACGCGGTCGAGCACGCCGGCGCGCTCCGCCACCCGCTCCGCCTCGGCACGCAGCGCGCCGTCACCCACCATCACCAGCCGCAGGCGCGTCGCCGCTGCCGCGTCGATCTCCCGTGCGCGTATGAACGCGTGCACGAGGTTCAATGGATTCTTGATTGCCTCCATCCGGCCGACGGCGCCGACCAGCCATTCGCCCGGGCCGCCGAAAGGACATCCCTCGATCCTTGCGCGACCCTCGCCCGCCGGGTGAAAGCGGTCGCTGTCCACCCCGTTGTAGATCTGGGAGATCCTCTCCGACGGGATGCCGATCTGCCGCTCCAGATATTCCTCCAGATGACGCGAGAGCGCGATGTAACGGCTGACGAACGGTCGGTACAGCCGCCGCACGTGGCGGTAGCGCTGGCGCTTCCCTTCGGGATCCTGAATGTCCCAGCCGTGCTCGCCGTGGATGCGCACCGGCGCGCCGGCGGCCCACGCGGGAACGACGGCCTCGAGCGCAGCGAGGTTGCGCGTGTGGACGATCGCCGGATCGAGGTCCTTCAGGATCCGATACAGGCGCGGATAATCGCGAACGAGATGGCCCGGCCGCTTGGAAAGTTCAATGCAACGCACGTCGTCGCGCTCGATTCGCTTCGCGAATTCGGAGGAGACCTCGGTCAGCGCGACGATCGCGTGGCGCCACCGGCGCGACGGCATCCGGTTGACGAGGTTGACGATCCCGTTCTCGAGCCCGCC
>DATKMY010000056.1:0-36400 GCA_035541655.1 Casimicrobiaceae bacterium
GCCTCGACCCGCATGCGCGGATTGAGCGAGGCGAACGGATCCTGGAAGATCGGCTGCGCCTCGCGGCGGAAGCGACGGAGCTCGCCCTGGCCGAGCCGGGCGATGTCGACGCCCTTGACGACGATCGAGCCGCCGGTCGGATCGAGCAGGCGGAGGATGGTGCGGCCGACCGTCGTCTTGCCGGAGCCCGACTCGCCGACGAGCCCCAGCACCTCGCCCTTGCGCACCGTGAACGAGACGTCGTCGACGGCCTTGACGACGCCGGCACGCGTGAAGAAGTGCGTGCGCAGCCGATCCACCTCGAGAAGGCCCAGCGTCATCGCGGACTCCATCGCTCCGACGCGCGTGGGCGACGATCCCGCCCTTCGCCGGCCGCGCTCATCGCTGCAACCGCGGATTGAGCACGTCGCGAAGCTGATCGGCGACGAGGTTGATGCTGACGATCGTGCAGAGGAGGGCGATCCCGGGGAAGAAGCTGATCCAGTACTTCCCCGAGAGGAGATACTGGTACCCATTGGCGATCAGCAGTCCGAGCGAAGGCTCGGTGATCGGCAGTCCAAGCCCGAGAAACGAAAGCGTCGCCTCGAGCGCGATCGCCGCGGCGACCTGCACCGTCGCGACGACGATCATCGGCGGCATGCAGTTCGGCAGCAGGTGCCGGAAGACGATGCGCGACGGCGGCAGGGCGACGCAGCGTGCCGCCTCCATGTACTCCTTGCGCTTCTCGACGAGCGCGGCGCTCCGCACCGTTCGCGCGTAGTACGCCCACTGGACCGTGACCAGCGCCGCGATGACCTTGCCGGTGCCCTGCCCCAGCACCGCGATCAGGATCAACGCGATCAGAATCGCGGGGAACGAGAGCTGGATGTCGACGATGCGCATGATCAGCGCCTCGACCCTGCCTCCGACGTACGCGGCAGTGAGCCCCATCGCCAGTCCGATCAGCAGCGCGAGGACCGTCGCGGCGATGCCCACCGCGAGGCTGATCCGCAGCCCGTAGAAGATCGCGGAGAGCATGTCGCGGCCCTGATCGTCCGTTCCGAGCCAATAGGTGCCACCGGTTGGCGACTGCGCTCCGGGCGGCAACCGGCTGTCCATCACGTCGAGCTGCGCGAGGTCGTAGGGATTCTGCGGCGAGATGAGCGGCGCGAACAGCGCGAGGAACACGATGACGGCAAGCAGCGTCAGGCCGAAGACCGCGACGGGATTCGCAAGGAAGTCGGCCGCGATGCGCCGCAGCGGAGACTCGACCCTGGCTTCGCCCGGCGCGCTCACCCGTGCGTCTCCGTCAGCCGGACGCGGGGATCGAGCGCCGAATAGAGCACGTCGACGATCAGGTTGATCACGATGAACACCGTGACGATCACGAGGAGATAGGCGACGATCACCGGGCGGTCGAGAACGCCGATCGAGTCGATCAGGAGCTTGCCCATGCCCGGCCACGCGAACACGCTCTCGGTGACGATCGCAAACCCGATCAGCGAGCCGAACTGCAGCCCGATCACGGTGACGATCGGAATGAGGATGTTGCGCAGGACGTGCACGCCGATGACGCGCGCATTGGTGAGGCCCTTGGCGCGCGCGAACTTTACGTAGTCCTGCAGCAGCGCTTCGTGCGCGCCGGCGCGGGTGAGGCGGATCAGCAACGCGAGGTTGAAGAGCGCGAGGTTCGTCGCCGGCATCGCGAGATGCTTGAGGCCATCGACCGTCGTGAACGAGACCGGGATGCCGAACAGCAGCGTCGTCTCACCGCGGCCATTCGACGGCAGCCAGCCGAGCATCACCGAGAACACCATGATCAGCATCAGGCCGACCCAGAACGTCGGCAGCGAAAAACCGAGAATCGACCCTGCCATGATCGTCCTGCCCGCGACTCCGTTCGGCTTCAGGCCGGCCCAGAGTCCGAGCGGGATGCCGAGCGCGATGGCGATCAGCATCGCGCTCGCGGCGAGCTCGATCGTAGCCGGCATCCGCTCGAGGATGAGACCGATCGCGGACGTGCTGTGCACGAACGAGCGCCCGAGGTCGCCGTGGGCTACGCCGTCGAGGAAGCTCAGGTATTGCGCCCACAGCGGCTTGTCGAGACCGAGCGCGGCGATCGCCCGCTCACGGTCGATCTGATCGGCCTGCGGGCTGATCAGAATGTCGATCGGATTGCCGACCGCGTACACGCCCGCGAACACGAGCAGCGACATCACGAACAGGACGACGACGCTTTGCAGCGTCCGGCGAATCACGAAGACGAGCATCGGCGTGGCGCGCGTCGCAGGTGAGAGGCGACTCGCCGCCCAGCGCGCGGGAATCGCCTCACTCTATCATGGCTTCGCGCCCGCCGGCCTGAACTGGAACGCAAGCGTGTACTCGTCGGTGCGCGGCGTGTAGGCGACCCCCTTCTTTGTCGCCCAGATCGTGAACTGGAAGTGGATCGGCATGATGCCGAGGTCCTCCATCGCGAGCTTCGTCGCGTTCTGGAGCATCACGCTGCGGTTCTCGTCGTTGACCTGCTGCAGCGCCTGCTCGATCAGGTAGTCGACCTTGACGTTGCTGTAGCGGCCCCAGTTGACGGCTCCCAGGCCCTTGTCACGGTTGAACGTCGCGAGGAGCGACCGCAGCGGGCTCGACGCCTCGCCGGTGGAAGCGCCCCAGCCGACCATGTGCAGGCTGAACTCCTGCTTCGATGCGCGCGCCGAGTAGGGCGCCATCGGCGCGGTCTCGACCTTCGCCGTGATGCCGATCCGCGAGAGCATCTGCGCGACTGCCTGGACGATCTTCTCGTCGTTGACGTAGCGACCCGCCGGACCGTGGATCGTGATGTTGAATCCGGCGGGATAGCCGGCCTCCGCCAGCAGCTTCTTCGCGCCCTCGACGTCGTACGCATCCGCCTTGAGCCCCGGCACGTGGCCGAAGAGCTTCTCCGACACGAGCTGGCCCGACGCGATCGCCTGCCCTTCCATCACGCGGTCGACGATCGCCTGCCGGTTGATCGCTTTCGAGATCGCGCGCCGCACGCGCACGTCGAGCAGCGGGTTTTTCGCGAGCGGCTTGCCCGCCTTGTCGGTGATGAACGGGCTCGAGCGCTCGAGGTGATCGAAGTTGAAATAGATGACACGGTGCGAGATCTTCGAGGTCACCGTGAACTTCGGGTCGCCCTTGATTCGCGCGAGGTCGGCGGTCGGCGGCTGCTCGATCGCGTCGACGTCGCCCGAAAGGAGCGCTGCGACGCGCGCCGCCTCGTTCTTGATGATCTTGAACGTGACCTTGTCCCACGGCGACTTCTCGCCCCAGTAGGCGTCGTTGCGCACGAGCTCGATCCGGTCGCCGGACGTGTACTTGACGAACCTGTAGCGTCCGCTGCCGATCGCGGCCTTGCCGCTGTTGAAATCCTCGGTCGTCGCGCCAGTCGCCACTTTCTTCGACACGATGTAGATCGTCGAGAGGTCGTTCGGCGCTAGCGGGTACGGAGCCGCGTACTTGAAGCGGATCGTGTACGGATCGACGATCTCCTTCGCGACGATCGCCTTCGTGTACGCCGAGAACGGGCCGGGGCTGTTCGGAACGGTGGGGACGCGGTCGATCGAGAACGCGACGTCCTGCGCAGTCAGCTCGGTGCCGTCGATGAACTTGACGCCCTTGCGCAGCTTGAACTCCCACGTCTTGTCGTCGATCGCCTTCCACGACGTCGCGAGGCCCGGGATCAGCTTCGAGTCCGGGTCCATCTGGACGAGCTTGTCGAAGATGTGCTCGGCGATGTTGTTGTTCGGGAACAGATTGAAGAAGTGCGGATCGATCGACGTGACGTCGGCCGCGACGGCGATCTTCAGCTCCTCGGCACAAGCCTGCGGCACGGCGCCCGCAAGCGCGAACGACGCGGCGGTGAAGATGGCAACGGAAACGACGCGGCGAAACGCGGAAGTACGCATGAACTGTGCCTTGCCTTGAGATGAGCGATTGCGAGAAAACGTCCTGCCGGAAAGCGCGGGCGCCCCGCTCAGCCCCTACGCTTGGCCCACCAGGCACCGAGCTCGCCGACGATGCCCCGGCGGAACGCGAGCACGCAGACGACGAAGATCGCGCCGGTGATCACGGTGACCCATTGACCGAAAACCGCCAGATAGCTCTCGAGGCCGACGATCGCGAACGCTCCGACGACCGGGCCGAAGATCGTGCCCATGCCGCCCAGCAGCGTCATCAGCACCACTTCGCCCGACATCGTCCAGTGGACGTCGGTGAGCGATGCGAGCTGGAATACGATCGCTTTCGTCGCGCCGGCGAGCCCGGCGAGCGCGGCGGAGAGCACGAAGGCAAGCAGCTTGTAGCGCTCGGCGTCGTAGCCGAGCGACACCGCCCGCGGCTCGTTCTCGCGGATCGCCTTGAGCACGTTGCCGAACGGCGAATGGATGACGCGATAGATCAGCAGGAATGCGGCGAGGAAGATCGCGAGCACGACGTAGTAGAGCGTCAGCGTGTTGCCGAGATCGATGAACGCGAAGAGCTTGCCGCGCGGCACCGCCTGGATGCCGTCTTCGCCGTGCGTGAACGGCGCCTGGAGGCAGAAGAAGTAGATCATCTGCGCGAGCGCGAGGGTGATCATCGCGAAATAGATTCCCTGCCGGCGGATCGCCAGCGCGCCCGCGACGATGCCTAGCGCAGCGGATGCCGCCGTGCCCGCGATGATCGCGAGCTCGGGCGGCGCGCCCCACTCCTTCGCCGCGTGTGCCGAGACGTACCCCGCGGTGCCGAGGAACATCGCGTGCCCGAAGGAGAGCAGGCCACCGAAGCCGATCAGCAGATTGAACGCGCAGGCGAAGAGCGCAAAGCACAGCGCCTTCATCAGGAAGACAGGATAAATGCCGACGAACGGCGCGACGGCAAGCAGCACGGTCATCGCCGCCGTGGCCACGAGCATCGTGCGCGCGTGAGCACCCTCGGCGTGGTCCACCGTGGCGATTGCGCCGGCCGGGTTCGGCTCCGCCATCCGGACTAACGCTCCTTCCCGAAAAGCCCGGCGGGCTTGATCAGCAGCACGATCACCATGATGACGAAGATCACGGTATTCGAAGCTTCCGGATAGAACACCTTGGTCAGGCCTTCGATCACCCCCAGCCCGAAGCCCGTGACGATCGCCCCGAGAATCGAGCCCATCCCTCCGATCACGACGACCGCGAAGACGACGATGATCATGTTCGCGCCCATCTGCGGGTTGACCTGGTAGATCGGCGCCGCCATCACGCCGGCGAATGCGGCGAGCGCCACGCCGAAGCCATAGGTCAGCGTGATCATCCGCGGGACGTTGACGCCGAACGCCTGGACGAGCGTCCGGTTCTCCGTCGCGGCGCGCAGGTACGAGCCGAGCTTCGTCCGCTCGATCAGGTACCAGGTCGCGCCGCAGACCATCGCCGAGGAGATGATCACCCACGCGCGGTACTTGGGCAGGAACATGAACCCGAGGTTGATGCCGCCGTTGAGCTCCTCCGGAATCCGATAGGGCAGTCCCGACGACCCGTAGTAGTTGGTGAACACGCCCTGGATGATCAGCGCGAGCCCGAAGGTGAGCAGCAGCCCGTAGAGATGATCGAGCTTGTAGAGGCGCGCGAGCATTGTCCTCTCGATCAGGATCCCCGTGACGCCGACGGCGATCGGTGCGAGCACGAGCGACCACCAGTATCCGACTCCGGCGAACTGCAGCAGGAAGTACGAGCAGAACGCGCCCATCATGTACTGGGCGCCGTGCGTGAAATTGATGATATTGAGCAAACCGAAGATGACTGCGAGTCCGAGCGACAGCAGAGCGTAGAACGCGCCGTTGATGAGCCCGATCAGCAGCTGGCCGAAGAGCGCCTGCGTCGGAACGCCGAAGATCTCCGTCATGAGTGAGGGCCGGGGACCCGCGCGCGTTGGAGCGGCGCTCGCGCGCAGCTCAATGCCCTGGATTCTCTGTCGCGCCGGCGGACGTCTGTCCTGGAGCTGGCATCAGCCGGCGCAACGGAAGATCTCATGGTGAATGCCGATCTCTGCAGCGGGAACCGGTCATTTCACGAGCGGGCACTCGCCGTCCTTCAGCGGCCGGAACGCCTGATCGGCCGGAATCGTCGCGCGGACCTTGTAGTAGTCCCATGGGTACTTCGATTCGGAGGGCTTCTTGACTTCGACGAGGTACGCCGGATGGATCTTGCGGCCGTCGATGCGGATCGATCCCTTGCCGAACAGCGGGTCATCGGTCGGAAGCTCCTTCATCTTCGCGACGACCTTCGTCCCGTCGTCGCTCTTCAGCGCTTCCACCGCCTTGAGGTAGTGCAGCACCGCCGCGTAGACGCCCGCGTGGACCATCGTCGGGTAAATGCCCTTGTCGAGCGCGGCGAAGCGCTTCGCGAACGCCCGAGTCTGGTCGTTCGTGTCCCAGTAGAACGTGTTCGTAACGATCAATCCTTGCGCCGTCTGCAGCCCCAGCGCGTGGATATCGGTCAGGAAGACGAGGAGGCCGGCGAGGTTCTGGCCGCCCTTGACGATGCCGAACTCGGCGGCTTGCTTGATCGAGTTCGTCGTGTCGCCGCCGGCATTCGCGAGACCGATGATCTTGGCCTTCGACGACTGCGCCTGCAGCAGGAACGAGCTGAAGTCCTGCGTGTTGAGCGGCGCGCGCACCTTGCCGAGCACCTTGCCGCCGTTCTTGAGGACGACGGCTTCGGTGTCGCGCTCGAGCGCGTGGCCGAACGCGTAGTCAGCGGTCAGGAAGAACCACGTGTCGCCGCCCGATTTCACGATCGCGCTGCCGGTGCCGTTCGCGAGCATCCAGGTGTCGTACGTCCAGTGCACGGTGTTCGGCGAGCATGCCTTGCCCGTCAGATCCGACGACGCCGGCCCGGACGCCAGGAAAACCTTGCCCTTGTCCTTCGTGATCTGGTTCACGGCAAGCGCCACGCCGGAATTCGGCACGTCGACGATCACGTCGACCTTGTCGGTGTCGTACCACTGGCGCGCGATCGCCGAGCCGACGTCGGGCTTGTTCTGATGATCCGCCGAGACGATCTCGACCTTGTAGCCGCGCTTTTCGATGCCGGAGTCCTCGACCGCCATCTTCGCCGCGACGACCGAGCCGGCGCCCGCGAGGTCGGTATACAAGCTCGACATGTCGGTCAGGACGCCGATCTTGACGACGCCGTCGGAGATCTGCGCCTGCGCGGCGCCCGTGGCCAGCACGACCGCGAGCCCGACGAGTGTGCGTTTGAGTGCTTTCATCCTTTCTCCTTTGCCGTTGCTACGTCGACGGGCGCGAATCGCGCCGCCGGTTGATGATAATGATTCGATGCCCTCGATTCCCTATCCGGTCAAACGCCGAGGTATTCGTGCAGCTTCGCCATGTTCGCGTCGAGCTCCGCGTTCGGGATCATGTCGACCACGCGACCGTGGTCGACGACATAGTGGCGGTCGGCGACGGTTGCGGCGAAGCGGAAGTTCTGCTCGACCAGCAGGATCGTGAAGCCTTGCGCTTTCAGCTTCGCGATCGTGCGGCCGATCTGCTGGACGATCACCGGAGCGAGCCCCTCGGTCGGCTCGTCGAGCAGCAGCAATCGTGCGCCAGTGCGCAGGATGCGCCCGATCGCGAGCATCTGCTGCTCGCCGCCGGAGAGCTTCGTCCCCTGGCTGTGCAACCGCTCCTTCAGATTCGGGAAGAGTTCGAAGATCTGCTCGACCGGAAGCCCCCCGGGACGCACGACAGGCGGCAGCAGCAGGTTCTCTTCGACGTCGAGACTCGAGAAGATTCCGCGCTCTTCGGGGCAATAGCCGATTCCGAGCTGCGCGATCCGGTTCGACGCGAGCGCGCCGATCTCGCGCCCCTCGAACGTGATCGCGCCTTCGCGTCGCGGCCCGATGCCCATGATCGAGCGGAGCGTCGTCGTCTTGCCGGCGCCGTTGCGGCCGAGGAGCGTGACGACCTCCCCGGGGGGAATGTCGAAGCTCACGCCGTGCAGCACGTGCGATTCGCCGTACCAGGCGTTCAGCTCGCGAACGGACAGGAGCGGTGCGCCGGCCGCCGCGGTGCCCGCTCGGGTGGCGGCGGCGAGGACCTCAGGCAACGGCGGTCCCCATGTACGCTTCGACGACCGCGGGGTGGCGCGACACGCGGGCGTAATCACCCTCCGCGAGCACCTCGCCGCGGGCGAGCACCGTGATGTGATCGGAGAGCGTCGAGACGACGGACAGGTTGTGCTCGACCATCAGCACGGTCCGATCGACGGCAACCTTGCGGATCAACTGGGTGATCCGTTCGACGTCCTCGTGCGTCATTCCGGCCGTGGGCTCGTCGAGCAGCATCATCTCCGGCTCGAGCGCGAGCGTCGTCGCGATCTCGAGCGCGCGCGTGCGCCCGTCCGCCAGCTCGCCGGCCTGCGGTGCCGCGAAGTCGCTCAAACCCACGGCCTCGATCAGCTCGAGCGCGCGCGCATGGTGTGCGGCAAGCCTCGCCTCGGAGCGCCAGAAGTCGAACGAGTGGCCGTCGTGCCTCTGCAGCGCGATCCGCACGTTTTCGAGCACCGTGAGATTGGGGAAGACGGCCGAGATCTGAAACGAGCGCACCAGGCCCATCCGGGCGATCGCCGCGGGACGCGAACCGGTGATCTCCTGTCCCCGGTAGAAGATCTGCCCGCGCGTCGGCGTCAGGAAGTGCGTGAGCAAGTTGAAGCAGGTGGTCTTCCCGGCGCCGTTCGGGCCGATCAGCGCGTGAATCGTGCCGCGGCGGATGCGCAGATCCACGCCCTTGACCGCGACGAATCCCCTGAACTCCTTGGTGAGCTGCCGTGTCTCGAGAATCGTGTCGTCGGCCATGCCACGCCGGCGCGCCGCACGGCGCGCCGCTTTCGTCCCCCTAGCGACCGGCGATTATGGGCGACGGCGGAACCGTTGGCAATGCTCGGGCTGCCATGGGACGCGGGTCCCTCCTGCGATCCCGTCATCGGATCCTACTCGCGGTTCGATGCACTGCGCTTCCCGGTTGCCGGGCCGTTCGCCTCAGGCGACCGGGCACAGGGTCTCCTTCGCGAGGTTCGCAGCGGCGAAATTAGTATTTTAGGCGCGCGAAGTAAGTGCGCTGGGAGGCTTCCCGCGCCTCGCCGAGCGTCCTGATTCCCTGCTGCGCAAGCAATGGAATCATTCGCAGAAAGATCTCCCCGGTCATGATCGCGTCGCCCAGAGACGTATGGCGGCCGATCAGGTTGACGCCCATCCGCTCGGCAATGGCCTCCAGGCCGTGGGAGTCGAGTTGGGGGCTCAAAACGGCCGACAGCAGCAGCGTATCGAGAACCGGCTGCGTGAAACGCACCCCCGCCGCCTCTTCCTTCAGATGCAGGAAGCGCATGTCGAACGCGGCATTGTGCGCGACGAGCACGGTGTCCTCGCAGAATGCCCGGAACGCCGGAAGCACCTTGTCGATGGTCGGTTGATTCTCGAGCATCGACGCGTCGATGCCGGTGATCTTGCTCGCTTCGGGAGACACGCTCCGCCCCGGGTCGACCAGTTGCTCGAACACCTCGTGCTCGAGCAACCGCCCGTTGACGATGCGCACGGCGCCTAGGGAAACGATCTCGTCGCCGGCCGAGGGTTGCAGCCCCGTGGTCTCGGTATCGAAGACCGTGTAGCTCAGACTCGCAAGAGACCTGTTGTCGAGCTCCGGCGTCTGCCCCGGCTGATGAAACAGGTCGAAATCATAGAATTCGGGTCGGCCCTCGGTGGCGAGCGGAGCGTTCAATGACGCCTCGTCCGGCTGTGTCTGCGGAATGGCGATTCGAAAGTATTCGCGTTGCGTAGGCTTGTGAATCTGATACCAGATCTCCGAACTGTGGCGCTCGATGATCTGCTTCAGCGTAAGGGGGTTCGTTTCGCCGCCGTTCGCCAGGGTGTCGGTTTGCCACGTCATCGTGGTCTCGAAGCCGAGCGGGGCTCCGGTCCAGATCAGGTCGAGGTGCGCGAGCCTGCCTGCCGACTCCAGGGCAAAACGAACCTCGCGGACTCCGAACTCGTCACGCAACCGCGCGGCGAGATACGTGATCGCCTGCATGAGCGAGTAGCTGTCGGCCTTCAGCCAGATCGATTCATCGACGTTCTCGAGCTTCGTGGGCAGCTCGAGCCTGCTTTCGATCCTGCGCCGAGTCGCCGCGATCAGGTCTGCGCCCCGCATCTCCTCGAGCGGCCACTCGGTTCGCAGCGAATCGGCGAACTCGCTGCCCGTTCGGTCGAGCCTGTCGCTCAAACGCTGTGCCTCATCGCCGATGATGGCGATGAACCGATCGCGCGAACCCTTGTCGATGTCCGGGAACGACGCGATCGCTTCGACGGCTGCGCGCATGCTGGCAAGCGAAGCACGGGTCCCCTCTGTCAGAGTCTGCAACAGCAGATCGCGGCGATTGCTGCTCTCGATTCGGCGCGTGATGTTCTCGATGACGAGCACGAACCCGGTCATCGCCTCGCTCGGCCTTGCGGCCGGGCTTCCCGACTCCGACCCCAGGACGGGCGCCATTTGCACGCGGACGAGCTGTCCGGCAGGCGTGGTGGCGACGAAGCTCGCGACCGGTGCGCGCGCGCGTTGACGCGATGGGTCGCTTATGCTTTCGAGCGCGTGGATGATCAGATTGCGGTCAAAGATGGCGAATATGGAGCGTCCGAGCCCCACCAGGCTGTGCGCCTTGCCGGCCGCGGCGGCGTTGTCGAGCGGCTTGCGCAGGAGGTGCATCGCGCGGGCGTTGTAGAGGAGAATGCGTCCCTCGATGTTGCATACGATCACGCTCTGGGCGAGCTCGGACATGAGCGCCGCCAGGCGGTTCCTCTCCTGCTCGATACGCTCGTTCGCTTCCCGCACCCGCAGGTCGACATCACGCTGCAGCGACTCGCGAACCTCGGCCAGGGCGTTAAGGCTTTCCGCGAGTCGTTTGATCTCGGCGGAGCCGCGCAACGGCGCGCGATGCGACGGATTCGCCGCCAGCATGATCTGCGCGTCGTCGCCCAGCTTCGCGGGCGCCGTCACATAGCGATGCAGCAGCGCACGAACGAGGAATCCGAGCGCAAGCAACGCGAGCACGGCGGCAACGATCACGCTCTCGAGGCCCTTGCGCAGGAGCGGCGCGATCAAGGCGCGCTCCTGGTCGCTGAGGTCGGTCGCCGCAAGCAGCGCGGCGACGCCAATGGTGCCGATCACCAACCCCCACGACAACGCCAATGCCAGCGTGAAGCGGACTTTGAAGGA
This sequence comes from Casimicrobiaceae bacterium, assembly GCA_035541655.1. GTDB lineage: Bacteria > Pseudomonadota > Gammaproteobacteria > Burkholderiales > Casimicrobiaceae > CAIWHR01. The sequence continues at coordinate 11,234 of DATKMY010000056.1, forward strand.
CATCCGCCTACTCGCCCAGAAGTTGCTGCACCTTGGCAGTCAGCTCCTTCGTGGAAAACGGCTTGGTGAGGTAGGCGTCCGCCCCGACCGCGATCCCCTTTGTCACGTCGATGTCGCGTCCCTTCGCCGATAGCATGAGGATTTTGATGCCACTCCAGGCCGGATTCTCGCGCACGCTCTGGCACAGGTCGTGACCGCTCATGCGCGGCATCATGACATCGAGGAGAATGAGGTCGGGTTGGAACTCGCGAACGGCGCAGAGAGCGTCCTCGCCGGTGCTCGCCACCCTCACGAGGTGACCCATCCGCTTCATCAGGAACTCGAGCGAGACCACGATATTGGGCTCGTCATCGGCGATCAGAATCCTCTTTCCCATCGCTCCTCCCACTTCGCGTCGTGCGCGGGTTCGCCTGCCGCCTGGGTGCCTGAAGGCTACAGTCGATAGGATAGCCGCAACCGCTCCTGCAACTGCTTCGCCTGGCGAAACGCTTCCTTCAGCATCCGCTGATCGATCTCGTGCAGCGCGTAGGGGTTGATACGGTTGGCGTTGCCACCCGACCCAGTCTCGCCCTGCTGGCGCAAGCGCAACAACTGGAGGAAATGGAATGCCTCGACTGCGGCATCGACGTGTCGCTGCTCGACGTTCAGACGCGCTGCGGCCAGCCGAAGCCGCGCCGCGGTCCCGGTTTCCGCGATCCCGTGCGCGAGCGCGAAGACCCGCGCGCAGTCGACGAACAGGCGCGTGCCACGTGTCTTGAGATCGATCGTACCCTTGGCCTTTGGGTCGTCGTCGACGACGAATGTGCGAAGCAGCCCGAGCGGCGGCTCGACCTCCAGGGCGTTCTGTACCATGAGGCGCAGGAACAGCGGGCTCGACTGAGTGTACTTCAGGAGCCAGTTGCGCAACCGGTCGCAGAGCGTGAAATCGCCGAAGAGCGCCCGGAAATCGAACATGATGTTCGCACCGAGGAGCGCCAGCGGCGTAGGCGACTGGATCCAGCCGACGAACGTCGCCTTCCATTCGTCGACGGCGAGGCAGTACTCGGGATTGCTCGCCATCACGTTCCCCGTGCACAACGGAAACCCGAGCGAGTCGAGGCAGAGATTGACGTCGCGCGCGAAGTCGATGAGCCGCGAGCGCTTTGCGCCGGCCTCGGCCGCATCGGCTGCCGAGAACAGCAGCGCGTTGTCCTGGTCGGTGGCGAACGTCTGCTCGCCCCGGCCCTCGCTGCCGAGCGCAAGCCAGCACCAGTCGATGTCGGCAACCTGATGCCGCGCGAGGACGAGCTCGATCGCGCGCCGCGACAGCGCATCGTTGAGTGCGGCGATCGCGCGCGTCACGGCCTCGGCGCTGACCCCTTGCGCCAGCAGATTCTGCGCGAGGAGCCGGATGTCGTCCGCCGCACGCTTCAGCTGGTCCACGGAGTCGGCCGCATGCAAGCCCTCGTAGACCTGTCCCATCGACACCCGTTGCAATGCGAACAGATCGCGCTCGTTGACCACGCCGCAGAGCTTCCCGTTCTCCACGACGACGACCTGCCGTATCGCGCGCTCGGCCATCACGCGCATCGCCTCGTAAGCGGTTGCCGAAGCGGGCAGGACGACGATCGGCGTCGACATCGTCGACGCGAGCGGCAAATCCAGCGACAGGCCCGGCAACACGACGCGCTCGAGCAGGTCCACCAGGGTGAACATCCCGACCGGTGCCCCGCCGGGGTCGAGCGCGATGATGGTGCGCACCTTCGCATCCGCCATCTTCTGTGCGGCCTCGCGCAGCGTGGCCGTGGCGGGACATACGATCGGTCGATTGCGAATGAGTTCGCCGAGCGTCCGGGTCATCGCCTGCTGATCGGCAACGCGCCGGCTGTACTGGCTGTGAAGGCTCTCCAGCGACTGCCGCAGCGTTTCGGTGATCGCCTGCGTGCAGTAGCGCTCGAACTCGGGCGAACCCTGGCGCAGCTCCAGGAAATCGGCGCGGGGCAACAGGTAGCAGTCGGTGTCCTTGATCGCGTAGAAGACCTTGGTCGTCGCGCCTCCGGCCGAAAGTGCGCCCACCGGAAAGAGTTCGCCGGGGCCGAGCGCGCGATCGGTTTCCGCCCGGGCGTCGTCGGGGCGACTGCCTACCATTCCGCGATGCACGATGTGCAGGTGCGAAACGGGACCGCTCTGCGCCGACAATATCGTCTCGTTGGTCGCAAAATGCCCAAGCGTGAGCTTCGGCACGAAGGACGCCAGTGCCGCCTCGGTCATGCCATTGAAGGGCGGATAGCGACGAAGGAATTCCTTCGTCGCATCGGTGCTCTGTATTCTCGTCGGCACGGCGGGTCAATCAGAGCGGCGCGCGCGCGCCGGGCTCGACGCAGCGATCGGCGGAGGCCCTCCGGTGCGCCAACGCCTCGTTCGCCATTTGCCGCCCTCCAAGAAAAATGGCCGCCGGGCTAGGCCGGCGGCCAACGTCACTCACCGGTCCAGCCCTCAGTGGGCCGTGGCAACCTCCGCACCCAAACCCGTTTCGGAACGGACCTCCTGAGCCGCGAATGCCCCCCGTTCCTTGTCCGCACTGGCGCTCCTATCCGTCACGGACGCGATCCATGCGACGATGAGAACCGCGGGCAGCACCACGAAGGTCGGGAAGTCGTACGGGAAGATAGGCGGGCCCATCTCGAGTACCTTCGTCCACACGGTCGGTCCGATGATCAGCAGAACGATCGACCCGAATATCCCCGTATACCCGCCCAGCACCGCCCCGCGCGTGGTCAGCCCGCGCCAGAACACCGCCAGCACCAAAATCGGGAAGTTGGCGCAGGCCGCTATCGAGAACGTCAATGCGACGATGTAGGCGACGTTCTGCTTCTCGAACGCAATGCCCAGAATGACGGCGAGGATGCCCAGTCCGATCACGCAAAGCTTGGAAACCCAGACTTCCTGCGCTTCCGTCGACTTGCCCTTCATGATCACGTTGGCGTAGATGTCATGCGATAGCGCCGACGCGCCGGCGAGCGTGAGCCCCGAAACCACCGCCAGGATGGTTGCGAAGGCCACCGCGGCGATGAAGCCGAGGAAGAAATCCCCGCCGATCGCGTGCGAGAGGTAGACCGCCGGCATGCTGCTGCCGCCCTTGAGGTTCAGGACGTTCTTCGTGACATCCACGACATACTCCGGATTGTTCGCCACGAGAACGATGGCGCCAAAACCGATGATGAAGGTGAGGATGTAGAAGTAGCCGATGAAGCACGTCCCGTAGAGCACCGACTTGCGTGCCGCCTTCGCATCCCCCACCGTGAAGAAGCGCATCAGGATGTGCGGCAGACCGGCGGTCCCGAACATCAGCGTCAGGCCAAGCGAAATGGACTCGATCGGATTGGCCTTTGCGCCGATGGGCACCACGGATTGCATGATTTCCAGGTGCTTGGGATGAAGTTCGACGGCATGGGAGAACAGGTTGTTAAAGCTCCAGCCTTCGTGCGCCATTACGCCCAGCGCCATGAGCGTGGCGCCGCCCAGCAGCAGGCCGGCCTTGATGATCTGCACCCACGTGGTGGCCTTCATGCCACCGAAGGTCACGTAGATGATGATCAGCGCGCCGATGATGACGATGGAGACCCGGTAGGAGATCTGCGGCACCAGCGTGTGCAGCAGCTGGCCCGCCCCGACCGCCTGCCCGATCAGGTACCAGATCACGACGATGAGCGAGCCGATCGCGGCCATCGTGCGAACCGGCCCCTGCTGCAGGCGGAATGACGCGACGTCGGCGTAGGTGAACTTGCCCAGATTGCGGAGCCGCTCCGCGATCAGGAACAGGATGACCGGCCAGCCGACGAGCCAGCCCACCGAGAAGATGAGGCCGTAGAAGCCGTTGAAGTAGACGAGTGCGGCGATGCCGAGAAACGAAGCGGCCGACATGTAGTCGCCGGCGATGGCCATCCCGTTCTGGAAGCCGGTGATCCCGCGCCCGGCGGCGTAGAAATCGGTCGCCGTCTTGGTACGTTTCGCCGCCCAGTACGTGATGCCCAGAGTAATCGCGACGAAGATGATGAACATGATGACCGCGTGCCAATTGACCGGCACCTCGGCGGGCGCAGGGACATCCGCGGCAAAGGCCAATCCTGCAGCGAGCGCAGCGGCCGAGGCCGCGAGCGCCGAGAGCGCAGCTATTGCCGTTCTCATTTGGACGCCTCCTGGATGATTTCTTGAATGAGAGGATCGTAGACGTTGTTTGCGCGCTGCACGTAGATGCCGGTGAGCACGATCGACGCCACGATCACGCCGACGCCCATGATCAGCCCGACCGGGATCACGCTGGTCGACGATATCGGCTGGGTGATGAAGCCGGGGGCGAAGGCAACCAGCAGGATGAAGCCGAAATAGATGATCAGCACCAGCACGGTGAGTGTCCACGCCAGCGAATCGCGGCCCTTGATCAACTGATGGTATTTCGGATTGCTCTGGATCTTGCTCGCTGATAATTCAGACATGGCTCGTTTCCTCCGTGGAACCACTGCGGGAATCGATCCGGCGATCGCAACCGCTCGCCAACGCCTTCGGCTTCTCGTGGGTTACGAGGGACCCGATTCTTATCCGGCGAGGTCATCGCGGCGGATTCGATTGCTCCAATCCGGCCGGATCCCAAAGCGCCTGCCGAGTCACGGCACGCGGCGCATTGGCGTCCGTGTGCATTCTGTGGATTCGTCGGGACACCCACGTTGACCCAGATCAACCTGCATCGACGATCGGCGTCGATCGCGTCGCAACAGGGTTCGGCGGGAGGCCGGGTGTGCCGCCTGGGTCGCTATCGCGCCAAACTTGGCGGTGCCGCGCGCGGCTCGCTCAACCCGTGCTGCCAGCCGCGAACTTTCTTCCGCTGGCCCAGGCGAGCTATGAGTCCCAGCGCGGCTTGCGCTTCTCGATGAACGCGCCGACGCCTTCTGCCGCATCGTCGCCGAGCATGTTGCGCGTGATCGAGCGGCTCGCCGCGGCGTACGCCTGCGCGATTCGGGTCTCGATCTGCTCGTAGAAGAGCGCCTTGCCCGCAGCGCACACCGCAGCGGGCTTTTCGATGATTGCGGAGGCGAGCCGCTGCACTTCGGCGTCGAGCTCGGCCGGCGCGACGACGCGGTTGACGAGCCCCCAGTCGCGCGCCGTTTCGGCGTCGATGAACTCGCCCGTGAACAGCATCTCGAACGCGTGTTTGCGCGAGACGTTGCGCGACACCGGCACGCCCGGCGTCGCGCAGAAGAGCCCATAGTTGATCCCCGAGGTCGCGAACCGCGCTTCCGTCGACGCGACGGCGAGATCGCAGGCGGCGACGAGCTGGCATCCGGCGGCAGTGGCGATTCCGTGGACGCGCGCGATCACCGGTTGCGGCAGCGCCTGTACCGCGAGCATCACGCGGCTGCAGCGCTCGAACAGGTCGCCGATAAACGCCTCGGTGCGGTGCGCCATCATCTCCTTCAAGTCGTGCCCGCCCGAGAACGCGGTTCCCGCTCCGGCGATCACGACGACGCGAATCGCCGGATCGCCTCGAATCGCATCGAGCTCGCGCTGCAGCGCCTCGATCACGCGCATCGAGATCGCATTGAACTGCCTCGGCCGGTTCAAGGTCAGCGTCGCCACGCCGCGGTCCACGCTGCGCAGCAGCACCTGGCCCGCGTCCACGCCGGCGGCGACTGCGGATTCGGATGGCGAATTCATCGGAGGCTCCCGCTCAATGACGCGCTTCGGGCATTCGCTCGAGCGCCGATCGTGCGCGCAGTCATTCGATCGCCGAGGCCGACTTCGCGCGCTCGCGCAGCACGAACTTCTGAATCTTGCCGGTCGAGGTCTTCGGCAGCTCGCCGAAGAGCACACGCTTCGGCGCCTTGAACCGCGCGAGGTGCTCGCGGCAGTGTGCGATGATCTCGTCCTCGGTCGCGGCGGCGCCCGCCTTGAGCTCGACGAACGCGCAGGGAGTCTCGCCCCACTTCGGATCGGGCTGCGCGACGACCGCGGCTGCGAGCACGGCCGGATGCCGATAGAGCGCATCCTCGACCTCGAGCGAGCTGATGTTCTCGCCGCCGGAGATGATGATGTCCTTCGAGCGATCCTTGATCTTGACGTAGCCGTCGGGCTGCATGACCGCGAGGTCGCCCGAATGGAACCAGCCGCCTGCGAACGCCTCACGGGTCGCCTTCGGGTTCTTGAGGTAGCCCTTCATGGTGATGTTGCCGCGGAACATGATCTCGCCCATCGTCTCGCCATCCCACGGGACCTCGATCATCGCCTGCGGGTCCATCACGGTCATCCCCTCCTCGACCGTGTAGCGGACGCCCTGCCGGCCGTTGCGCTCGGTGCGGGCGGCGATCGAGAGCCCGTCCCAGGCATCGTGCTTCGCGCACACCGCCGCCGGCCCGTAGGTCTCGGTCAGGCCGTAGACATGGGTGATGTCGAAGCCCATCCGTTCCATGCCTTCGATCACGGCCGCCGGCGGCGCTGCGCCGGCGACGAGGCAATGTACCTGCTGGTCGATCCCCGTCTTCATCTCCGCCGGCGCGTTGATCAGCGCGAGGTGCACGATCGGTGCGCCGCAATAGTGGGTGACCTTGTGCTCGCGCATCGCATCGAAGATCGCCTTCGCCTCGACCTTGCGGAGGCAGACGTTCACGCCGGCGTTGGCGGCCATCGTCCAGACGAAGCACCAGCCGTTGCAGTGGAACATCGGCAGCGTCCAGAGGTACACCGCGTGCTGCGGCATCCCCCAGTCGATGATGTTGGACAGCGCGTTGAGATACGCGCCGCGATGGTGGTAGACGACACCCTTCGGGTTGCCGGTGGTGCCAGACGTGTAGTTGAGCGAGATGGCGTTCCACTCGTCGCTCGGGTGCCGCCACGCATAGTCGGAATCGCCTTCCGCGATGAACGCCTCGTAGTCGAGCTTGCCCAGAGGCTTGCCGCCCGGCCCGAGCGCATCGGTGATGTCGACGACGAGCGGCTTTGCGACAACCATAGCGAGCGCCTTCTCGATCGTCGGCGCGTATTCGGTGTCGGTGATCAGCACCTTCGCGCCGCCGTGGTCGAGCATGAAGGCGATCGCCTCGGCGTCGAGCCGCGTGTTGAGCGTGTTGAGAACGCCCCCGGTCATCGGAACGCCGAAGTGCGCTTCGACCATCTCCGGCGTGTTCGCCGCCATCAGCGCCACCGTGTCGCCGACGCCGATTCCGGCGCGGGCGAGCGCGGACGCGAGCCGGCGGCAGCGCGCGTAGGTCTCCGCCCAAGAGTAGCGGCGATCGCCGTGGACGACGGCGAGGCGCTGCGGATAGGTGTAGGCGGCGCGCGCGATCAGCGAAAGCGGCGTCAGCGGCGTGTAGTTGGCTGCGTTGCGGTCGAGATCGCGTTCGTAGGCGTTCGTACTGGGCATGATCGATCCGGCTCAAAGCCTTCGGTTCTCCGCGCTCGGGCAGCGCGGCCGGCGCTCATGATACTTCGATCACGGCCGGGAGATCTTGCGCCCGATCGACTCCCGTGGCGGTCCTCGCCCCGCCGTCCCGCTTCGCGCATGCCGCCGCGCCACTCTCCCGCGCTCATGGGCCATCGCCTCTCGAACATCATCTGCCGCATGGCAGCGCCACCCGGACGGACGTCCGCTCTGGTCGAGGCGATCGAGGTATCGTTCAACGACGTGCGCGACGATGCCGAGCGCGGCAGCCGCTACCTGACGGTCAAGGCCGTGGCGGCCGGGGTACCCGCCGGACGGGCGCCCGAGTTCTGGATGCTGCCTGAAGGACGGGCGCCCGTCTCGATCGGGCTCGTTCCGGCGACGGGAATCGAGCGCTTGCAGGTGCGCGCGCCGGCCGACGTAGCGCCGCAAGGCATCCCTGTTCTTGCGGTCGGCATCGAGCCTCCAGGGGGATCGCCCACGGGAGGCCCGACGGGCCCTGTGGTCTACACGGGCCCACGTCGAGCGGATCTACCAGCGACGATCGACGCCGGGGCCGCCGACAGCCTCGACGGACTCAGCTCTCGCGGTCGTTGACGGTATGCACGCGCCGCGGCGGCTCGTACGCCATCGCCTGTTCGCATTGGCCGGTGACGTCGATTCGCGACGGAATGAGCGCGACTTCGATCGGCTTCGACGACGCGGATCTCGCCAACGTCGCCGTTGCGTCGTTGACGCGCTCCGAGTAGAAATGCGCGGGCAGCGCAACCGTCAGCGCGAACGTGACCACCGTCATCGCGATCGCGGCCAATCCGAAGCTCGTGCGGGACATCGATGTTTCGTAGCGTCTCATGGTGCTCTCCTGGTCGGTTTTCCCCTGCTTTGGCCGTTGGATGCGTCGGGTGCGGGATCCGGATTCACGCCGTCTCGTTTCCGCGCTCACGGCTCGCTTAACGTTTCGGGCCATCCTAGGCAGCCGCAATCGCGCGCTCAATGCGGATGCGACAAAACGGAGGAAATGCGGGGCGAACGCACCCGCCGCGCGACAAGCCGACGGAACCTGGTGCCGACTTCAGCCCGTGGCCGAGCGGGCCAGAGCCGATCTACGGGGTCGACGCCGTTATGAGCGCCGGCAGACCCGCTGGTGGATCGCGCCGAAGATCGAGCGCCCCTGCGCGTCGAGCATCTCGATCCGGATACGGTCGCCGAAGCGCATGAACGGCGTGGCGGGCGCGCCGGAGACCAAGGTCTCGACGGTGCGCTGCTCGGCGATGCACGAGTAGCCGACCCCGCCCGCTGCGGCGGGACGGCCCGGGCCGCCGGCTTCCTTGTTCGACACGGTACCGGAGCCGACGATACTGCCAGCCTCGAGCTCGCGCGTCCTCGCAACGTGCGCGATCAGCCGCGCGAAGTCGAACGTCATGTCGACTCCGGCGTTCGGGCGGCCGAAGAGCGCGCCGTTGAGATGCGAGTGGAGCGGCAGATGGACCTTCCAGCCACTCCACGCGTCGCCGAGCTCGGCGGGCGTCGCGGCGACCGGCGAGAATGCGCTCGCAGGCTTCGACTGCACGAAGCCGAAGCCCTTGGCGAGCTCGGCGGGAATCAGATTCCGCAGGCTCACGTCGTTGACGAGCATCAGCAGCCGGATGTAGTCGCCTGCCCTGGACGCCGGCGTCCCCATGGGGACGTCCGTCGTCACGACCGCGACCTCGGCCTCGAAATCCACGCCCCAGGCTTCGTCGTCGACGACGATGTCGTCGGTCGCGCCCAGCATGTTGTCCGAGCCGCCCTGGTACATCAGCGGGTCGGTCCAGAATTCGGGCGGCATCGTCGCGCCGCGCGCTTTGCGCACCAGTTCGACATGGTTGACGTACGCCGAGCCGTCGGCCCATTGGTATGCGCGCGGCAGCGGCGCCATCGCGGCCGCGCGGTCGAAAACCGCGGCGTCTTGCATCCTGCCCGCGTTCAACTCAGCGGAGATCGTCTCGAGCGCCGGCGAAGCACGATCCCAGTCGTCGAGCGCGGCCTGCATCGTGCGCGCGATCTCCGGCACCGCGACGCACCATGCGAGGTCGCGCGAGACCAGGACGAGCTCGCCGTCGCGCGTGCCGTTCCGTCGTGTCGCGAGCTTCATCGGGGATCGCCGTCTATAGCGCGGGACGCGGACCTAGCGCCGTCGCAGAGCGTAGCCGTCGGCGCGGTCTTCCATTTCCCAGCCGGCGTCCTTCAGGCTGCCGCGGAGGCGATCGGCCTCGGACCAGTTCTTCGCCCGGCGCGCGGCAAGGCGCGCCTCGGCGAGCGCGCGGACCGCGTCGGGCACGACCGCCTCCTTCGGCATCCATTCGGCGAGCCTCAAGCCGAAGATCTCGTCGAACTCGAGCAGCGTCGCGCGCTTGACCGCCTGCGCATGCTCTCCGCGGAGCGTCTCCCATGCGACTGCGAGTGCGCGCGGGATGTTGAGATCGTCGTTCACTTCGTTCGTGAAGCGCTCGCGAAGCGCCGGATCGGGGCCCGCCGTGCCGGCGTCGCGCAGCGCATAGACGCCGCCGCGCATCCGATCGAGCGCGACGGCGGCCGAATCGAGCGCATCCCAGGTGAAGTTCAACTGCCCGCGATAGTGCGCGGTAAGGCACAGATAGCGATAGGCGAGCGGATCGTAGCCGCGCTCGACGAGCGAAGCGATGCGCAGGAACTCGCCGGCGGACTTCGCCATCTTCGCGTCCGAGAGCAGCAGGAAGTAGCCGTGCATCCAGAAGTTCGCGAGCCGCGTGCCGACGCGTGCCTCGGTCTGGGCGATCTCGTTCGTGTGATGAACGGGAATATGGTCCTCGCCGCCGCAGTGGATGTCGAAGTAGTCGCCGAGATACTTCTGCGCCATGGCCGAGCACTCGATGTGCCAGCCGGGGAAACCCTTGCCCCAGGGGCTGTCCCATTCCATCTGCCGGCGCTCGCCGGGCGTCGAGAATTTCCACAGCGCGAAGTCGGTCGGGTGCCGCTTCTCGCCGATCTCGACGCGTTTTCCCGCCTCGAGCCCCTTGATGTCGAGGCGAGCGAGGTAGCCGTAGTCGGCCTGCATCGACGTGTCGAAGTAGATGCCGTCGGACGTGCGGTACGTGTAGCCGTTCTGCTCGAGGTCGGCGATGAACGCGATCTGCTCGGCGATGTGGTCGGTCGCGCGGCAAAGCACGGCCGGCGGCTCGATGTTGAGCAGCTTCAGGTCAGCGACGAACGCGTCGGTGTACAGCTGCGCGATCTCCCACGCCGACCTGCCGGTGCGCCGCGAGCCCTTCTCCATCTTGTCTTCGCCGGTGTCGGCGTCGGACGTGAGATGCCCGACGTCGGTCACGTTCATTACGTGGCGGACGCGGTAGCCGTTCCACTCGAGAACGCGCTTGAGCACGTCCTCGAACAGGAACGTCCGGTAGTTGCCGATGTGCTGATAGTCGTAGACGGTGGGTCCGCACGTGTAGAGGCCGACCCCAGCCCCCGCGGCGAGCGGCTCGAACGGGCGCAGCGAGCGCGTGTAGTTGTCGTAGAGGCGCAGCGGGCTCGGCATAGGCGTGCCGCTGGAGGCGGCTGGCAACCGGAGTTCCCGTCATCGTATCAAAGCACGGTTCGATCGCTTTGGAACAAGGTGACCCCTTCGGTGCGCGGTACAATCCCGCGATCACTATCGAGAGCAGTGCTCCGACGCCCACGCCGCGCGCGAGAGCCCGTCCTACAAATCGCCCAATCGTCGATGTCCGCCGCGCCGCCGATGCCGTCGAAAGCAGTGCGGTGGGCGGTCTTCGCTCTGCTCTCGCTTCTCTGGTTCGCGGATCTGGACGTGCGTCGGCTGATCCACCCGGACGAGGGACGCTACGGGGAGATCGCGCGCGAGATGTACGTGACCGGCGATTGGACGACCCCGCGGGTGAACGGCCTCAAGTATTTCGAGAAGCCGCCATTTCAGTACTGGGCTACTGCGACCGCCTACCGCCTGTTCGGTGTCGACGAGTGGACCGCCCGCCTCTGGCCGGCGCTCGCCGGATGGCTCGCCGTGATCGCGATCGGGTACGCGGGATTCGCCCTCGGAGGAATCGCGCTCGGAACATTCGCTGGGCTGGCCCTCGCGGGAATGCTGTGGCACGCCGCCATGGCGCAGATCGTCACGCTCGACTCGGGGCTCGCGTTCTTCCTCGCGCTCGCCTTCGCGGCGCTTGTCACGGCCCAGCGCCCCGAAGCAACCGAAGCGCGGCGCCGCGCGTGGATGTGGCTCGCCTGGGCGGCGCTCGCCGGCGCAACGCTGTCGAAAGGGCTGATCGGTATCGTGCTGCCCGGCGGCGCGCTCGTCATCTACTCGCTGCTGACGCGCGACCTAGCGATCTGGCGGCGGGTGAGCCTCGCCTCCGGGCTCGCCCTCTTCCTCGCACTCACCGCGCCGTGGTTCATCCTGGTCTCGGTCAGAAACGACGAGTTCGCGCGCTTCTTCTTCATTCACGAGCACTTCGAGCGGTACCTGACGACCGAGCACCAGCGGGTCGCGCCCTGGTACTACTTCGTTCCCGTAGCGCTGATCGGAAGCCTGCCGTGGGTCACGGTGCTCGTCTGCGGCGCCCGGCGCACATGGCGCGAGAGCCCGCCCAATGCGCTCGGCTTTTCGTGGCAGCGCTTCGCGCTCGTCTGGGCCGCGTTCGTGTTCGTGTTCTTCAGCGCGTCGGGGTCGAAGCTCGCCTCGTACATCCTGCCGATGTTCGCTCCGCTCGCGCTCGTGGTCGGGTCGTTGCTCATCCGCCTCGAGGCGCGCAGGCTCTTCCGGCTGACGTTGCCGATCGCGATTGCAGCCGCCGTAGCCGCCGTCGGCCTTGCTCTCGGATTCGACCGTTACGCGCCGCGATTCGGCGGGGCGCAGATCCCCGCGTCGGTCCTCCTCGAGTTCGGCGCGTGGCTCAAGCCGGCGTTCGCGGTGGCGGCGGTCGGCGGAATCGGCGCACTCATCGCGTTTCGGGCCGCGGACCGCGCGCCGATCGCCCGCTTCTGGGGGGTCGCGGCACTGTCGCTGTCGACGCTCGCCATGCTCCAGCTCGCGGTCGCCGGCTTCGACGCGTTCAGCCCGGTACGCTCGACCTCGGCTATCCTGCGGGCTGCGCAGGCTTCCGGACCGTTCGCCAATGATGCTCCGTTCTACCAGGTGGGGATGTACGACCAGACGGCTCCGTTCTATCTCGGTCGCACCACCCGCGTGGTCGCATTCCGCGACGAGCTCGCGCTCGGCATCGACGCCGAGCCATCGAAGCAGCTGCCCACGCTCGAAGCCTGGAGCGGCGAGTGGTCGGCGCTCTCCAGAGGCTATGCGATGATCCCGCCGGAGCTCCACCAGCTGCTCGCCGCGCAGGGCGTTCCGATGCGCGAGCTCGCGCGCGACTCGAGGCGCGTCATCGTGAGCCGGCAATGAGCGCCGAAGGGCCGCCCCGAGACCCGAATCCGCCCCCCCCTGGGGGCAGCGCAGCGGCGTCACCCGCAAGCGTGGGGACCCATCCATGACGCTCACGGCGCTTGCGTTCCTGCTTGCCGGCGTGCTGCTGAACGCGGGCGCACAGCTCCTGCTCAAGGCGGGCACCAACGTGCTCGGCGTGCTGACGCTCAGCCGCGACACGTGGGCCGACACGCTGATGCGGATCGCCACCCAGCGCTACTTCATGCTGGGCGCTGCGTGCTACGTACTGTCACTCTTCGTCTGGATACTCGGCCTTTCGCGCGTTCCCGTGTCGGTCGCCTATCCGCTGCTCTCCGTCGGCTATATCGTCAACGCGATCGCCGCCTACTACCTCTTCGGCGAAACGGCCACGATGACCCGATGGCTCGGGATCGGGTTCATCGTCGTCGGCGTCTGGCTCGTCGCCAAGAGCTGAAGACCCGAGGCAGGCATCGCGGTGAGCGCGCTCCCCTATCTCAAGTTTGCCGGACCGGTGCTCGACGAGGCGACGGTCGCTGCCGCGGGCGAGGTGCTGCGCTCCGGCTGGATCACGAGCGGCCCGTGGGTCCAGACGTTCGAGCGATCGCTCTCGGAATTCTGCGGTGGCCGGCCGGTCAAGGCGCTCACCTCGGCGACTGCCGCGGTCGAGGTCGCGCTGCAGGTCGCGCGCATCGGTCCCGGAGACGAGGTGATCACCAGCGCGCAGAGCTTCTTCACCGTCCTCAACATGATCGTCAAGGTCGGCGCGAAGCCGGTGTTCGTCGACTGCGACCTCGTGACGCGCAACATCCGCCTCGATCAGGTCGAGGCGGCGATAACCATGCGAACCAAAGCGATCGTGCCCACGCATTGGCCTGGCTCGCTCGTCGACATGGACTCGCTGTGGGCGCTCGCGCGCAGGCGCAACCTGCGCGTGATCGAGGACGCCGCCCTCGTGCTGGGATCGCAGTGGCGCGGCCGCAACATCGGCACGCAGGGCGATCTCGTCACCTTCAGCTTCCATCCGAACAAGAACATCACGACGATCGAGGGCGGCGCGCTCGTCGTCAACGACGCTGCGGAGGCGAAGCGCGTCGACGCGCTGCGCTTCCACGGCATCGAGTACCTTCCCGACCGAACGCGCGACGTCGCGTTTCCCGGCGGCAAGTTCAACCTCCCCGACGTCAACGCGCGGATCGGCGTCGCCCAGCTCGCGCAGTTGCCTGCATTTCTCGCCACCCGGCGCGCGCTCGCCGAGCGCTACTTCGAGCGCTTCGACACCCGGCCGGGGTGGGTGCTGCCCCCGCCGCCCCGCGCCGGCGACGGCCAGTCGTGGAACATGTTCTCGGTGCTGCTGCCGCTCGCGAAGATGTCGATCACGCGCAGGGCGTTTCGCGACGCGCTCGATGCGCGCGGCATCGGCACCGGCGTGTCGTACGAGGCGCTCCATCTCTGCACGCTCGGGCGCCGCTACGGTTACAAGGAAGGCGACCTTCCGGCGACCGAGCGGATCGCCACCGAGACGGTCACGCTGCCGCTGCATGCGGCGATGAGCGCGTCCGACGTCGACCGCGTGTGCGACGCGGTGCGCATGGTGATTGCGGAATCCCGCGAGTGACCCCGTCCCACCCGCCGCGATCCGACCCTGCGATGCCCGCGCCTCGGCTCTCCGTCGTCATCCCGGTATTCAACGAGGAAGGGAGCCTGCCCGAGCTCTTCGCGCGCCTCTACCCGGCGCTCGACGCGCTCGGCATCCCCTATGAGGTCGTCTTCGTCAACGACGGCAGCCGCGACCGCTCGGCGGCCCTCCTGCGCGAGCAATGGCAGCGCCGTCCCGACGCGACGAAAATCGTGCTCTTCAACGCCAACTACGGCCAGCACCAGGCGATCGTCGCCGGTTTCGAGCGCTGCGCGGGCGAGCGTGTCGTCACGATGGACGCCGACCTGCAGAATCCGCCCGAGGAGATCGCCAAGCTGCTCGCGGCGATGGACCGCGGCCACGACTACGTCGGCGGCGTCCGCCGGCACCGCGAGGACTCGGGGTGGCGCCGCTGGGCGTCGAAGGCGATGAACCGCCTGCGCGAGCGTCTCACGAACATCCGGATGACCGACCAGGGCTGCATGCTGCGCGCCTACAGCCGCGATATCGTCAATGCGGTCGCGGAAAGCCGTGAGGTGAGCACGTTCATCCCCGCGCTCGCGTACACGTTCGCGGCCAACCCGACCGAGGTCGATGTCGCGCACGCCGAGCGCGCCGCGGGAAAGTCGAATTATCCGCTCTACAAGCTGATCCGCCTGAACTTCGACCTCATCACCGGCTTCTCGCTGGCGCCCCTGCAGCTCTTTTCGATGTTCGGAATGCTGGTCTCCGCTCTGGCGGTGGCCACCTACATCGTGGTCATCGCGTACAGGCTCGCTCTGTTCGACTGGCGGGGCGCGAGCTGGCAGGACGGAATTGCGGTTCTCTGGGATCGCGACATCCTCGCCTTCTTTCTGATCGGCATGATGCTGTTCGGCCTGGGCCTGATCGGCGAATACGTCGGCCGCATCTACCAGCAGGTCCGCGCGCGGCCGCGCTACACGATTCGCGCGGTGCTGGAACGCGATCCGGCCGACCCGCCCGCGCCATAGGGGGCGAGCGAGTGGCGCGCGCCGTCGTCTTCGCATATCACAACGTGGGCGTGCGCTGCCTGCGCGTGCTGCTCGCGCACGGCGTCGAGGTCGCGCTCGTCGTCACGCACGACGACAACCCCGCCGAGACGATCTGGTTCGGCTCGGTTGCGTTGGCCGCCGCCGAGTGCGCGATTCCGACCGCTGCGCCGCGAGATCCGAACGCGACGGAATTCGTCCGCCGCGTCACCGCGCTCGCGCCGGACTTCCTGTTCTCGTTCTACTATCGGGCGATGCTGAAGCCCTCGCTGCTGCGTATCCCGCCGCGCGGCGCGCTCAACATGCACGGCTCGCTGTTGCCGCGCTACCGGGGACGCGCGCCGGTCAACTGGGCGGTGCTCCTCGGCGAGCGCGAGACCGGCGCGACCCTCCACTACATGACGGAAAAGCCCGATGCCGGCGACATCGTCGCCCAAACCGCGGTTCCGATCCTTCCGGACGACACGGCGCGCGAGGTCTTCGACAAGGTGACGGTCGCGGCGGAGATGACGCTCGATCGGCTGCTGCCGGCGCTTCTTGCCGGCACGGCGCCGAGGATCGCGCAGGATCTCTCGCGCGGGAGCTATTACGGCGGCCGCACGCCCGAAGACGGGACGATCGACTGGAGCCGCGATGCAACCGCGATCCACAACCTCGTCCGCGCGGTCGCGCCGCCGTATCCGGGCGCACTCACGACCGTCGGCGGCCGCCGCGCCCGCGTGCTGCGGACGCGCGTCGCGAATCCGGCGGCGCCGACGACGCTCGCGCCGGCGCTCGAGGCACGCGACGGTCGCCTGCTCGCGCATTGCGGCGGCGGCGGCACGCTCGAGGTCCTCTCGCTCGAAGTCGACGGGTCGATGCTCGCGCCAGGCGCATTCGGGGTGAAGTTCGGGCGAGCGGCGGTCGTGCTCGGAGTGCCGCGATGAGCAGCGCCCGCACACCGGTGGGCGGCGGATTCGGAACGACGCGCATCGAAGCGCTCGCCGACGGCATCTTCGCCGTGGCGATGACGCTCCTCGTCCTCGACGTGAAGCTCTCCGACGGCGAGGTCTACAAGAGCAACCACGACCTCATCGCGCGGCTGCTTTCGCTGGAGCACATCTACGTCATCTACTTCGTGAGCTTCATCGTGCTCGGCATGTACTGGGTCGCGCATCACGCGACGTTCCACTACATCCGCTACGTCGACCACACGCTGCTGTGGATCAACCTCTTCTTCCTGTTCGTCATCACGTCGGTGCCGTTCGGGACGGATCTGCTCGGCAGCCACAACACGCTCACCTTCCCATACCTCTACTTCGGCACCAAGGTGCTGGTGCTCTCGGGCCTGCTGGTGAGCCAGATTTTCTATCTGCGCCGGCACCCCGAGCTCGCGCAGGCGTCGCTTACGCCGACTGTGGCGCGCCAGATCGTGAAGCGCTCGGCGATCTTCGCGCTGGTCCCCGTGCTGTCGATGGCGGCCGTGTTCTACAATATGCGCCTCGCGCTGTATCTCTATCTCCTGCTGCCGGTCGTGCACTTCCTGCCGGGTCGCATCGATGTGTCCGACGAAGAAGACAGCCCGGGTTGATCCGAACCACGCTTCCAATGAAACGAATCCTGATTCTCGGCGTCAACGGCTTCATCGGCCACCACCTCTCCCAGCGGATCGTCGCCGACACCGATTGGGAGATCTACGGGATGGACATGCAGTCCGACCGGGTCGCCGACCTGCTGACCGAGAAGCGCTTTCACTTCTTCGAAGGCGACATCACGATCAACAAGGAGTGGATCGAGTACCACATCAAGAAGTGCGACACCGTGTTGCCGCTCGTCGCGATCGCGACACCTGCGACGTACGTGAAGGAGCCGCTGCGCGTGTTCGAGCTCGACTTCGAGGCGAATCTGCCGATCGTCCGCGCGTGCGTGCGGCACCGCAAGCGCATCGTCTTCCCGTCGACCTCCGAGGTCTACGGGATGTGCGACGACGACGAGTTCGATCCCGAGCGCTCCGACCTGGTGCTCGGACCGATCAACAAGCCGCGCTGGATCTACGCGTGCGCGAAGCAGCTGATGGATCGCGTCATCCACGCCTATGGCATGCAGGAAGGCCTCGACTACACGCTCTTCCGCCCGTTCAACTGGATCGGAGCCGGCCTCGATTCGATTAACACGGCGAAGGAAGGCAGCTCCCGCGTCATCACGCAGTTTCTCGGGCACATCGTCCGCGGCGAGGCGATCAAGCTCGTCGACGGCGGCACGCAGAAGCGTGCGTTCACCTACATCGACGACGGAATCGCCGCGCTGATCAAGATCGTCGCCAACAAGGACGCGGTCGCCGGCGGCAAGATCTACAACATCGGCAATCCGGTGAACAACTTCTCGGTGCGCGAGCTCGCGACGATGATGCTCGACATGGCGCTCACCTATCCCGAATACCGCGAGACGGCCGGGCGCGTACGCATCGTCGACACGACCGCGTCCGAATACTACGGCAGCGGCTACCAGGACGTGCAGAACCGCGTCCCGAAGATCGACAACACGTGCCGCGACCTCGACTGGCGGCCGCGCGTCCCGATGGGCGAGGCGCTCGCGCGCATCTTCGACGCTTATCGCGGTCAAGTCGCGATCGCTCGTCAGCTCGTCGAGTGAAAGAGCCGATCCTCGCCCTCAAGATCGACGTCGATACGCTGCGCGGCACGCGCGAAGGCGTCCCCCGGCTCGTCTCGCTGCTCCAGAAGCACGGCGCCCAGGCGACGTTCCTCTTCTCGCTCGGTCCCGATCACACCGGCCGAGCGATCAAGCGGATGTTCCGACCCGGCTTCTACGGCAAGGTGCGGCGCACGTCGGTGGTGCGCCACTACGGCGTGAAGACTCTGCTCTACGGCACCGTCCTTCCCGGTCCCGACATCGGCCGCCGCGCGGCCGACGTCATGCGCGCGACGCGCGATGCCGGATTCGAGACAGGCGTGCACACCTGGGACCATGTGCGCTGGCAGGACGGGGTCGCCGCCGCCGCGGCCGAATGGACGCTCGCCGAGATGCAACGCGCCTGCGAGCGCTACACCGAAGTCTTCGGCACGCCGCCCCTCACCCACGGCGCCGCCGGCTGGCAGATGAACGCGCATGCGCTGCGTCTCACGCAGCGGCTGGGATTCGAATATTGCTCGGATAGCCGCGGCGCGCATCCCTACCTTCCCGTGTGGCACGCGGAGCTGATCCGGTGCCCGCAGCTTCCGACCACGTTGCCGACGCTCGACGAGCTGATCGGGCGTGACGCGATCGACGAAGGCAACGTCGCCGCGCACCTGCTCGAGCGGACGAAACAGCCGACCGCGAGGGGACACGTGTACACGCTGCATGCCGAGCTCGAAGGAATGGCACTCGCTTCCGTTTTCGAGCAGCTTCTGATCGGCTGGAAGGCGCAGGGCTGGACGCTCGCGTCGATGCGGAGCCTGCTCGAGACCGTGCAGCCGCTCGCGCTGCCGCGCTGCGAGGTCGCACCGGGCAGCGTTGCGGGCCGCGCCGGCGAGCTTCTCGTCCAGGGTCGCGAGTTTCTGGCCGACGTCGACCTCGCGCGGGCGGCGTAGGAAAATGGGGACAGCCGCGACTCCCAGCGGAACTCGCCTGCGTGCTCGCGGCGGCGTCGGCCCGACTCGTCTCCGACTCTACTCCGTTCGCTGACACTAATTTTTTGTGGAGGTCCCCATGCTCGGCAAGAAGGTCCCCGACTTTTCCATTCCCGCGACCGGCGACGCGACGTTCCGGCTGTCCGATCACAAGGGGCACCCCATCGTCCTGTACTTCTACCCCAAGGACAACACACCAGGCTGCACGACCGAGGGCATGCAGTTTCGCGAGCTTCACAGGCAGTTCGCCAAGCTCGGCGCCGTGGTCGCCGGCGTGTCGCGCGATTCCGTCAAGTCGCACGAAGGCTTCAAGGCGAAGATGGAGTTTCCGTTTCCGCTGCTCTCGGACGCCGACGAAAAGCTCTGTGCGCTCTTCGATGTCATCAAGATGAAAAACATGTACGGGAAAAAGGTCCGCGGCATCGAGCGCTCGACGTTCCTGATCGGCGCCGACGGCAAGCTCGTCCGCGAATGGCGAAAGGTGAAGGTCGACGGCCACGCGGCGGAAGTGCTCGACGCCGTCAAGGCGCTGTAACAGGCGAATTCAGCGCAGCCGTCGTTCGCATTTTCACCACAATGGGTGCTTCCGCGACGGCGCGATCACCGCTAGCGCTTGTGTTCGCCCGACCCGGGCGCTACGATGGGTTCGACTCGCGATCAGCTTAGCAACCGCCAAACCCACGTCGCCAAGGAGGCTCATGGTCGAGCGCAAGATCCGCCCCGCGCCGTTAACCCTCGTCGCTCGCAAGCCCGTCAAGCCCGCCCCCAAGTCCGGCTCCACCCCCCGCCTCGCCGCCGCCCAGAAGCTTTTCGTGCTCGACACCAACGTGTTGATGCACGACCCCACGAGCCTCTTCCGCTTCGAGGAGCACGACATCTACCTGCCGATGCTCACGCTCGAAGAGCTCGACAACAACAAGAAAGGCGTCACCGAAGTCGCGCGCAACGCGCGGCAGGCATCGCGCTTCCTCGACGAGCTCGTCTCGACGATGTCGGATGCGATCGGCGAAGGCATCCCGCTCGAAGCGAAGTCCGGCGGCGCGGCGACCGGCAGGCTCTATCTGCAGACCGACGGCATCAGCACGGTGCTGCCCGCGTCGCTCGCGAACGGCAAGGCGGACAACCAGATCCTCGCCGTCGTCATGCATCTGCAGCATCTGCACGTAAAGCGCAACGTCGTCCTTGTGACCAAGGACATCAACATGCGGATCAAGGCGCGCGCGCTCGGGATCGCCGCCGAAGATTATTTCAACGACAAGGTGCTCGAGGACACCGAGCTCCTCTACAGCGGGATGACCGAGCTTCCGGCCGATTTCTGGGACAAGCACGGCAAGGGAATGGAATCGTGGCAGCAGGGCGGAAACACCTACTACCGCATTACGGGACCGCTGGTGCCGTCGCTGCTCGTCAACGAGTTCCTGTATCACGAGAAGACCGGGGAAGCGCCGCTGCACGCGCTCGTCAAGGAGATCACCGGGCGCACCGCGGTTCTGCAGACGCTGAAGGACTACTCGCACCAGAAGAACAACGTCTGGGGAATCACCGCGCGCAACCGCGAGCAGAACTTCGCGTTGAACCTGTTGATGAATCCCGACGTCGACTTCGTGACGCTCCTCGGCCAGGCGGGTACCGGCAAGACGCTGCTCACGCTCGCAGCGGGTTTGATGCTCACGCTCGAGTTCAAGGTGTATTCCGAGATCATCATGACGCGGGTCACCGTGCCGGTGGGCGAGGACATCGGGTTCCTGCCCGGCACCGAAGAGGAGAAGATGAACCCCTGGATGGGCGCGCTCGAAGACAACCTCGACGTGCTCAACAAGACGGACGACGACGCCGGCGAATGGGGGCGTGCGGCCACCCGCGATCTGATCCGCTCGCGGATCAAGGTGAAGAGCCTGAACTTCATGCGCGGGCGCACGTTCATCAACAAGTTCCTGATCATCGACGAGGCGCAGAACCTCACGCCCAAGCAGATGAAGACGCTGATCACGCGCGCAGGGCCGGGCACCAAGGTCGTCTGCCTCGGCAACATCGCACAGATCGACACGCCTTACCTGACCGAAGGAAGCTCCGGCATCACCTACGTCGTCGACCGCTTCAAGGGCTGGTCGCATTCGGGGCACGTGACGCTGCAGCGCGGCGAGCGCTCGCGCCTTGCCGATCACGCGGCGGAGATTCTCTAGTCGAGTTCGCGTCGTAGGCGTTGACGACGGTCGCGCGGTCGAGCGCCGGACCGGGCCGACGCGGGCCCCGCCGATTTTCCGAATCGGTCCTCATGATCAACTGGAAGGTGCGGTACGCGGCATTGCTCGAACGCCACCCCGAGCTGTCCGACCCCGACCGTCGCATCCTCGAGGTCGGCAGCGGTGCCGAGGGTATTGCGCGGTACCTCAGGCGCTCCGTCGTAGGCGTCGATCGCGTCTTCGACCGCACGCCGGGTCCGCACCTTGCGCCGGTCCGTGGATCGGTGCTGGCGCTGCCGTTCCGCGATCGCGCGTTCGACGACGTCGTGTGCGTCGACACGCTCGAGCACCTGGCGAACGACGACCGCCCGCGCGCGATCGCGGAGCTGATCCGCGTCGCTCGCGGTCGAGTGATCATAAGCGGCCCGGCGGGCGCGTTCGCGGCATGGGGTGACGCGGCGTACGCGGAACACCTCCGCAGAACGGGTGGAACGGTCCCGTCGTGGCTCGCCGAACACCTGAAATATGGAATCCCTTCGCTCGCCGACCTGCTCGCGCTCCTGCTGAACGCCCGCTTCCCGTTCACCGTGCACGCCAACGAAGGGGCCATTCAACACTACTCCGGCCTCGTCGCGGACAGCTGCCCGTTCACCGGTCGCTTCCTCAGGTACCACGATGACAAGTTTCCGCTGAACGCACCCTTGCGCGCGGGCACCGGCGACGTACCTTATTCGTACCTGTTCACGATCGACGTCACGTCCCCCGCGTCGAGCGCGCCCCGCTCCGATGCGCCGGCCCCGAAGCACGCTTCGCCTACGCCGGGCCAGCGCCGTATCGGCCTGTACGCCGTCGGGCACCGACCAGAGAGAATGCCGGCAATACCCGGCATACGCAGGATCCTCGCAGGCGCCGGCGGACAGCAATCCGGTCTCGATCCGGGAATCGCCCGCGACGACGTCGGCGAGAGCATCGCGCATCGGAATTCCGTTTGCTCGGAGATGACGGCAATCTACTGGGTCTGGAAGAATGTCAACGACCTCGACGCCGTCGGATTCTGTCACTATCGACGCTACTTCGATTTTCGGACGAGCGTCTGGCAGCCCGAGCGCGAAACGCACGTACGGAGCGCGCGCCAGCTGCAGCGATATTCGCCCCGGTTCGTGAACGCGGCGGTGATCGACAGGCATCTGGACGAAGAAGCGATCATCGTCGCCCGCCCGACGGTGGAAGGCGTGGCGAACGCCGAGCAATACATGATCGCGCACGTCGCCGAGCACTATCTGGCGATGCTGAATTACATTCTCGCGCGTCACCCCGATCACGCCCGCCAAGCCATCGCCCAGGTCCGCGATGTGCGGTTCTACGGCAACAACATGTTCGTCATGCCATGGGCAGCCTTCGACGGGCTTTGTCAATTCTGGTTCGACTGCCTCTTCGGGATCGACGAGCGGCTGGGCGATTTGCCTGCCGGCTACCAGCGGCGGGTGCTTGCCTTCCTGTCCGAGCGCATTTTCGACATCCACGTTCGACTGCTGCGCGATTCCGGCCGGGCGCTAGCCGAGTACCCGATCTTTTTTCTGGACGATTCGGTGTTCTCGGACCAGGCTTGATCCGGTCGGGAGATAACGCCACGGCTGTCCGCCCCGTCAATCCTGCAGCGTCGAGGGCCGATTGCGCAACGCGGGTGGCAGGAAGGACGTCAAGCCGCGGCGACACACGTCGTCCAGGAATGCCTGGCGCGAAGCCGGCTCGCCAAGCGCCGGGTGCGATTCGATATTCTCGAAGAAGCGGTCGAGCACCTGGTCCGCCTCGAGGTGCGCGACGAGGCGCTCCCCCGAGAACGTGTTCGCGCGATGCACGCGGTAGTCGTAGAGCGGCTCGGCAACGAACGCGAGCGGCGTGTGGTAGCTCGCCGCGAGGATGAAATCCCAGTCGTGGCAGACGCGAAACGCGCACATGCCGCCGATCTTCTCGAGGAGTGCCTTTCGGAAGATGAAATTGCCGCTCGAGACGGCGACGTTGACGCGCAGCAGCGTCGGCAGCGGATTTCCAGAACCCGCAAATCGCGCGATTGCATCGCGCAGCCGCTCGACGTACCTGTTGTCGTTCGCAAACTCGATTCCATCGTCGTCGATGAACCGCGCGGCCGAGAACGCGAAATCCGACCGACGATCGCGCAGCGCGTCGAGCATCGCGGCGAGGCGAGTCGGTGCATAGCGGTCGTCGGAGTTGATGATCGCGACGAACTCGCCCCGCGCGCGGGCGAGGCCGCGGTTGATCGCGGCGTGCGCGCCCGCGTTCGGCTGATGGACGATCGTGACCGCGTGCGTCGTACAGTCCGCGGCGAACTCGTCGAGCAGCGCGCCGGTCGCATCCTGCGAACCGTCGTCGACGGCGACGATCTCGATCTCGGCGAGCGATTGTTCGACGACGGATGCCAGCGCCGCGCGCACGAAGCGTTCGTGGTTGTACGCGGGCATCACCACCGATACGCGCGGCGTCGCGGCGGCGCCCGCGCAGGGCGACCGGACGATCGTCGTCGCCTGTTCCGCTTCGCTGCTTCGCGCATCCGAAACGACGCTCGTCCAGTCCGGGCGCACCGGCGGCACGATACGCGGTGCCGCCTTCGCGTCGCGCACCGCTTCGAGATAGGCGCGCCCGTAGCGCGCGTCGGGCTCGAGATGGCAGCCCTCGCCCCATTCGTTCCACGCGTTGATGAAGAGGAGGCGCTCGCCGCCGCGATGACGCAGCCGCGTCTGCTCGAGCGAGCGCTCGAGCCAGAACTGGAAGACTTCGGGCGAGCTTCCGACGAATGCCGAACCCGCGTCCTGCCGCCGCGCGGTGTTGTCCCAGCCCGGCATCAGCGTCCGCAACAGCTTGAAGTCCGGCCGCGGCGCCGTCATCAGCTGCGCAACGTAGGTGCGGTAGTTGTGCACGAGTCCCGTGAAGCGTGGATTGGTGAACGCGATCTTCGCGTTGACGCACTCGCCGTGATGGCCGTGCGGCGGGAACTCGACCGCAGCGTCGAACCCGAGCGATTCGGGGTTTCCGAACCAAGTCGTCATGGCGGAGACGGCGTAGATCTCGCCAAGCCCGCCTTTCCGGCATTCGTCGCGCCACACCGAGAGCATTTCGCGCGCGTTGGGGATCAGTGCCGCCTTGTAGACGAGCACCAGCGGCTTGCCGTCGACAAGGATGTAGCGCGGATCGCGCATCAGCGGAATCAGCGCGCGGACGAGCGCGCGGGCATCCTCCGCGGAGTAGTCCTGCGCGATCAGCACGTCCTGCTCGCGACCGTCTCAGCGCCGGGTCCAGTTCTCGTTCGCCCAGCAGACGCAGAACGGAAAGTCGGGCTTCCCCGAAGCGAAGACCTCTTCGAGCGGCCGCTCGAGCAGCCGCTTGCCGTTGAACCAGTAGTAGTAGTAACAGAAGCCGTCGATGCCGTGCTCGCGCGCGAGAGTCGCCTGTCGCTCCCGCACGTCGGGGTCGCGCAGATCGTAGTAGCCGAGCTCGCCAGGCTCGTGCGGTTGATAGTGACCCGCGAAATTGGGCACGGCTTTGCGCACGTTCGTCCATTCCGTGAAGCCCTCGCCCCACCAGCGATCGTTTTCCGGGATCGGATGAAACTGAGGCAGATAGAATGCGATCACGCGAACGTCGTCCGCCGACGCGCCCTCGCGAGGATCGCGATCCCCGCCGTTCGATGCGCTGTCGCTCAGCGACGTCATTCGCGATCCGAAAGTCCGACGACACCTCCGGGAAGGCCGGTGCGCCGCGCAAGCGCCGGCGATGCGAACAGGAGGCGCAGTCGCGTTCGGCCTTCCCGCGCGAGCTCGGGAATGCGGTCGGCAAGCGCACAGGGGTCGTACGCGTCGCAATAGA
>DATKMY010000057.1:0-5720 GCA_035541655.1 Casimicrobiaceae bacterium
CCGAAGAGGATCAGCCGGTACTTTTCCGCGACGACACCCCAGCACGCGCCGGCGTGCCCGATCGCCCGGCACGCCGCGTTGTCGGGGCGCGCGACGGCGTTCACGACCGCCCAGTCGAAGAGGCGCGGAACGAATACGGCAAGCAAAGCAGCGATGACGAGCGTGCCGAGCGCGTTCTTCCAGTCGCTGAAGAGGTTGCGCCTGAGCCAGGGCAACACGCCTTCCGTCGCCACGGGCGGCGCGCGCGGCGGAATCAGCTGGTAGCCATGGGTGATCGTGCTCATTTAACGGCCCCCACACTTGCGGCTTGCGCCGCTGCACTCCCCCCCGAGGGGGCGAGATTCGCAGCTTGGGGCGGCCCGGCGCTGCTCATCGCTCGCGGATCGCCGCGCGGCGGTTGTACCAGTTCATGATCGTCGCGGTGAGCAGCGACATCGTCAGGTAGCAGAGCATCACGATCGAGATCGCTTCGATCGCGCGGCCGGTCTGATTGAGCGTCGTCGTCGAAATCGAGACGATATCGGGATAGCCGACGGCCACGGCGAGCGAGGAATTCTTGGTGAGATTCAGGTACTGGCTGGTGATCGGCGGAATGATCACGCGCAGCGCCTGCGGCAGCAGCACGAGACGGACCTCCTGGCTGCGCGCGAGACCGAGCGCGGCCGCAGCCTCGTGCTGGCCGTGCGCGACCGCCTGGATGCCGCCGCGGACGATTTCCGCGATATAGCTGGCCGTGTAGAGCGTGAGTCCGACGAGCACCGTGAGAAACTCCGGCGTCACCGCACCGCCGCCGACGACGGTGATCTCCGTCTTCTCGGGAAAGTCGAGCGCGCTGGGGGCGCCGCCCGCGAGCCATCCGACGAAGCCCCCCGCAAGGACAATGGCGAGCGCGGGAAGCACCACCGGCGGCGCGCTGCCGCTTGCTTCGCGCCGGTGCCGCGCGAATCGGCGCCACGCCCACGCGCCGACGCACCCGACGAGCGCCCCTGCGGCAACCCAGACATGGTCGAGCGCCCATACCGGAATCGGATACTGGAGACCGTTCTTGCTGAAGAACACGTGCGGGATCGGCTGCAGTGCTTCGTCGATCGGCGGCAGCAGCTCGGTCAGGATGAAGTACCACATGAACAGTTGCAGCAGCAGCGGCACGTTGCGAAACGTCTCGACGTACGCGCCGCAGAGCGATCGGATGAGGAAATTGCGCGACAGTCGCCCGATTCCGATCAGCGCCCCGAGGAGCGTCGCCAGCACGATGCCGACGATCGCGACGCGCAGCGTGTTCGAGAGGCCGATCAGAAACGCCCTGAAATACGTCTCCGACGAGTCGAATTCGAACAGGCTCTCGCTGATCGCGAATCCTGCGGGTTGCCGCAGGAAGTCGTAGCCGCTCTGGATTCCACGCACGCGCATGTTGGCGAGCGTGTTGTGGACGAGGTACCACCCCGCTGCGACAACCAGCAGCACTGCAGCGATCTGATAGACGAGCGCGCGAAACTTCGCGCTGCGCCACGACCAGCGAAAGGGTTTGGAGGGAGCCTCCATGACAGCGCTGCGCGGGACCGTGTTGAGCGACGCCGGAGGTGCGGCCCCTTCGCGATCTGCCGGGCACACCGCAGGATTGCCGGCGTGCCCGGGTTCGCTGCTAGCGAACCGGCGGCGCGTACTGCAGGCCGCCCTTGCTCCACAGGTTGTTCGCGCCGCGTGGCAGCTTCAGCGGCGACTTCGGGCCAACGTTGCGCTCGAAGATTTCGCCGTAATTGCCGACCTGCTTCAGCGGCCGATACGCCCAGTCCTTGTCGAGGCCGAGCAGCTTGCCGGTGTCTTCCGATGTCCCGAGGATCCGCCCCACGACCGGGTCGGTGCTCGCCTTCATCTGGTCGACGTTCGCCTGCGTGATCCCGTACTCCTCGGCTTCGAGCAGCGCGAAGACGACCCACTTGACGATCGTGAAGAAATCGTCGTCGCCGCGGCGCACCGCGGGCCCCAGCGGTTCCTTCGAGATGAGCTCCGGAAGGATCAGGTGATCGTCGGGCTTGTCCGCTTCCTTGTTGCGAATCGACGCAAGCCCGGACGCGTCGGTGGTATACGCCTGGCAGCGTCCGGAGAAATAGGCCTTGTTGGTCGCCTCGAACGTCTCGAAGACGACCGGCTTCATGCCGAGGTTGTTCGCCTTCGAGTAATCGTTCAGGTTCTTCTCCGTGGTCGTGCCCGATTGCACGCAGACGGTCGCGCCCTTCAGCTGCTTCGCGCTCGTAACCTTCGACTTGACCGGAACCATGAAGCCTTGTCCGTCGAAATAGGTGATGCCGGTGAACTCGAGGCCCAGCGAGGCATCGCGCGTCAGCGTCCACGTCGTGTTGCGCGACAGCACGTCGACCTCGCCCGACTGCAGCGCGGTGAAGCGCTGCGAGGCGTTGAGCGGAACCCACTTCACCTTCTTCGCGTCGCCCAGGATCGACGCCGCGATCGCCCTGCAGATGTCGACGTCGAGACCCGTCCAGTTGCCCTGGCTGTCCGCCGACGAGAATCCGGCGAGGTTCGTGTTGACGCCGCAGACGAGCTCGCCGCGCTGCTTGATCGTGTCGAGGGTCTTGCCCGCGTACGCGGTGCCGCTGATGGCGGCGACGAGCGCCGCGCCTATTGCCAGTTTGCCTCTCATGCCTTCCTCCCGGAGTTTGAGCCGAATCACGGCTCGAAAGCGTTTTGCGGGGCGAGTGTAAGCTGCCGGCGGCCGCTTGGCGAGAGGGTGAGGGCGCTTCTCCCCCGCCGGAGTAGCGTCACTGCGCGGGCGGAATGGCGAGCGCCGAGGCGAGCCTCGAAAGACCCTCCGTCGTCGTCGCGATGTCGTGGACCAGCGCAACGCGGATGTAGTCGTCGCTGTCGTTCGTCCCGTCCGGACCTGTTTGCGTGAGAAACGCGCCGGGAAGCACCTTCAGGGCGAAATCGCGCCACAGACGCCGGGTGAGCTCGAGACCGCCTCCCACCCGCACCCACAGGAAGAAACCGCAGGGAGGACGGTAGTAGCCGGGATGGCGACCGAGGAGCCGATCCGCGGCGTCCTTGCGTTCGGAAAGCCGCTGCCGCATCGCCAGCACGTGGCTATCCTCGGACCACAGCGCGGTCGCCGCAGCGAGAAGCGGCAGCGGCGTGCATGCGGTGCCGTTGAGCCGCACGCGATTGAGCGCGGCCATCACGTCGACGGGTCCGACGGCGAATCCAGAGCGCATTCCCGCCGCGCTCGAGCGCTTCGACAGCGAATGCAGCACGAGCACGTTGTCGAGCCAGTGGCCAGACGCGTCCATGGCAGCGAGCACATCGAGGGCCCCGCCCGGCGGCTCGCCGTCGTAGAGCTCCGCGTAGCACTCGTCGAAGACGACCAGAAAGTTGTGCCGGCGTGCCGCCTCGATCGCGCGCCGCAGCACCGAGGCGTCGATCGCGTTTCCGTCGGGGTTCGAGGGCGAGCACAGGTACAGGATCGAGGTTCGCGCGAGCGTCGACTCGTCGACCGCGGCCAACTCGGGCGCGAAGCGCGGAAACCCGCTGTGGCCGACGTAGCTCGGCTCGGCGCCCGCCATGATCGCGGCGGCGCGATAGGTCTGATAGAACGGGTTCTGCATCAGCGCGATCGGGGAGCGGCGCGACGGGCTGGTCGCGATCGACGCCGCCAGGTAGAGCGCTTCGCGTGTGCTCGTCACGGGCGAGATCTCGGCGTCCGGATCGATGCGGTTGCGGGTCGCGGGATAGCGCCGCTCGATGTAGCCTCGCGCAGCGTGTCGAAACTCGGGCGTCCCGATCGCCGGGGGATAGCGATTCCATTCGTGCGCGTGCGCGGCGACGACCTCGGCGAGCCAGGACGGCGGCGCGTCCTGCGGCTCGCCGACCGACATCACGATCGGCTCGAGTTGAGGATTGGGCGCGACGCCTGCGATCAGCGCATCGAGCCGGCGAAACGGCGAGTCGAAGCGCGCGATACGTTCGTTGAGCAGCGGATTCATCGTCGCCGCGTAGGAAGAAGTGACGGATCGCCGCGCATCCGGCAAGGGATTCGCGGGTGTACATTGATGCCGGTGCCGAATCGGGGTGGGGCTTTCACACGCATGAACCGGAGAATCGGGCTGCTGGGCTGTGCACTTCTCGGCGCCGTTTGGACCACCGCCGCCGTGGCGGCGGGCTCGCCGCTTGCCGTCGGGTCGAAGCGCTTTACCGAATCGTACATCCTCGGCGAGATTCTTACCCAGGCCGCGCGGTCCGCGGGCGGGACCGACGCCGTTCATCGTCAGGGCCTCGGCAACACCGCGATCGTGCTCAATGCGCTCACCACCGGGAATATCGACGTCTATCCGGAGTACACGGGCACGATTGCGCGGGAGATCCTGAAGCTCGACAACGTGCCACCGCTCTCCGAGCTCGATTCGCGCCTCGCGCCGATGGGGCTCGCAGTCGGAGTGCCGCTCGGCTTCAACAACACCTACGCGCTCGCGATGCGCGGCGACGATGCACGCGCCAAGGGCATCGCGAAGCTCTCCGATCTCGCGGCACACCCGGAGCTGAAGCTCGGATTGTCGCAGGAGTTCATCGGCCGCAACGACGGCTGGCCCGGGTTGAAGCGCGCCTACGATCTCCCGTTCGAGACGCCGCGCGGCCTCGACCACGGCCTCGCCTACGAGGCGATCGCCCGCCGTCAGGTCGACGTGATCGACATCTACTCGACCGACGCGAAGATCGACAAGTACGGGCTCACCGTGCTCGCCGACGACCGCGCGTACTTTCCGCGCTACGACGCCGTGCTGCTCTATCGCGCCGATCTTCCGCAGCGCTTCCCGCGGGCGTTCGAGGCGCTGCGCAAGCTCGAAGGCTCGATCGACGACGCATCGATGCGGCGGATGAACGCTGCCGCCGAGCTCGAGAGCCAGGATTTCGCGGCCGTCGCCGCGAGGTTCCTCGCGCAGCGCGCCGGCAACGCGCCGACCAGGCCGCTGGGCGCCAAGGATGCCGCGAGCGGCGACTTCCTGGGGAAGCTGTTCGGACCGGACTTCGGGCGCCTCACGCTCGAGCACCTCAGCCTCGTGTTCCTCTCGCTCGCAGCGAGCGTCGTCATCGGCATCCCGCTCGGCATCTTCGCCGCGCGGAGCTCCGCCGCGGCGGGCGTCATCGTCGGCGCGACCGGCGTCGTGCAGACCATCCCGTCGCTTGCGCTCCTCGCCGCCCTCATCCCGCTGACCGGACGCATCGGCGCCGTG
This sequence comes from Casimicrobiaceae bacterium, assembly GCA_035541655.1. GTDB lineage: Bacteria > Pseudomonadota > Gammaproteobacteria > Burkholderiales > Casimicrobiaceae > CAIWHR01. Next base: position 5,241 of record DATKMY010000057.1, read on the forward strand.
CCGGCGTTCATCGCACTCGCGCTCTACGCGCTGCTGCCGATCGTGCGCAACACGCACGCGGCGCTGGTGCAGATCCCGCGGGGAATGAAGGACGCCGCGCTGTCGCTCGGGATGCGCGACAGCACGGTTCTGCAAAAGATCGAGCTGCCGCTCGCCGCTCCGACGATCATGGCCGGCATAAAGACCTCCGCGGTGATCAACGTCGGGACGGCGACGATCGCCGCGTTCATCGGCGCGGGAGGCTACGGCGAGCGAATCGTCACCGGCCTCGCGCTCAACGACAACGCGATGCTGCTGGCCGGCGCAGTGCCGAGCGCCGGGCTCGCGCTGCTGATCGAGGGCGCGTTCCGCCTCGGCGAGCGCGCGCTGCTTCCGGCCGGGCTGCGGTTCGCTACGCAGCACTAAGACCCGATCGACATTCGCGCATTCGCTCCGTTGATCGACAAGGCACCCATATGCAAATTGGAATGATCACCGACA
>DATKMY010000058.1:0-18647 GCA_035541655.1 Casimicrobiaceae bacterium
TTCGCGCGGTTCGCGCGGCGGGCGCTCGCCGCGCTGTGGCTGACCCTCGCGCCCAGGCTGACCTTCGCGGGGCTGTTGCGCCTCGCGCGGTTGCTGTCGATCGCGGCGTTGGCCTCCGGCGCCCTGCTGCGCGCGCGATTGCTGCGCGTCGCGGGGCTGCTGCTGGCGCTGATCGCCGCGGCCGCGATTGTCACGACCGTCGCCGCGGCGCTCGTCGCGCCGCCCGTCGCGGCGCTCCTGGCCGCGATGGCGATCGCGGTCTCCACGATGATCGCGACCCTCAAAGCCTTCGCGTCGCGGCTCCCTGCCTTCGCGCGGCGCTTCGGTTCGCGCCGGCGGTGTAGGGATCGCGGGTTCCGGGCGGAACCACGACAGCATCTTCGCGAGCCATCCGCCGGAGCTCGCTTCGGTGGCGACCGGCGTCGCCGCCGGCGCGCTCGGCGCCGGGATCGGCAGAGGCGCAGGCTGCGCCGGGGTGATCCCCTTGACGACGGCCTCGGCGCGCGGCTCCTTCGCCTCTTCCTTGATCTGCTTGGCCGGATCGGGCTCCTCGGGCGTCTGGACGAGATTGAACGAGAGCGCGAGCGGCTCCGATTGATTGAGGTCGTCGTGGCGCAGTCGCTCGACCGAGAAATTCGGCGTCTCGAGGTGACGGTTCGGCACGAGCAGCACGTTCACCTTGAACCGCGTCTCGATCGACAGCACCTCGTTGCGCTTCTCGTTCAGCAGGAACGTCGCGACGTCGACGGGCACCTGGGCGATCACCTGCGCCGAGTTCTCCTTCATCGCCTCCTCCTGCACGATGCGCAGGATGTGGAGCGCCGTGGACTCGGTACCGCGGATGTGGCCGATGCCGTGGCAGCGCGGGCAGGGGATGTACGCCGACTCGGCGAGCGCCGGGCGCAGCCGCTGGCGCGAGAGCTCCATCAGCCCGAAGCGCGAAATCTTGCCGAGCTGCACGCGCGCGCGGTCGTAGCGCAGCGCATCCTTCAGCCGGTTCTCGACCTCGCGCTGGTTCTTCCCGCTCTCCATGTCGATGAAGTCGATCACGATGAGTCCGCCAAGGTCGCGCAGGCGGAGCTGGCGCGCGATCTCCTCGGCCGCTTCGAGGTTCGTGTTGGCCGCCGTGGTCTCGATGTCGCCGGCCTTGGTCGCACGCGCCGAGTTGACGTCGATCGAGACGAGTGCCTCGGTGTGATCGATCACGATCGCGCCACCCGATGGAAGCGGCACCTGCCGGGCGTACGCGGTCTCGATCTGGTGCTCGATCTGGAAGCGCGAGAACAGCGGCACGTCGTCCTTGTACAGCTTGACGCGGTTGACGTTCGCCGGCATCACGTGGCTCATGAACTGCTGTGCCTGCTCGAAGATCGCCTCGGTGTCGATCAGCAGCTCGCCGATGTCCGGATGGAAATAGTCGCGGATCGCGCGGATGACGAGGCTCGACTCCTGGTAGATGAGGAAAGCGCCCGACTGCAGCTTCGATGCGTCCTCGATCGCGCGCCAGAGCTGGATCAGGTAATTCAGGTCCCACTGCAGCTCTTCCGTCGACCGGCCGATCCCGGCGGTGCGCGCGATGACGCTCATCCCGTCGGGAACGTCCAGGCCGGCGATCGCGTCGCGCAGTTCGTTCCGCTCCTCGCCCTCAACGCGGCGCGAGACGCCGCCGCCGCGGGGATTGTTCGGCATCAGCACCAGGTAACGGCCCGCGAGCGAGATGTAGGTCGTGAGCGCAGCGCCCTTGTTGCCGCGCTCGTCCTTGTCGACCTGGACGATCAGCTCCATGCCTTCCCGGAGCTGATCCTGGACACGCCCGCGACCGCCGCCTTCGGCGTCGGTGTCGTCGCCACTGCCGTTGTCGCCGCGGCCGCGGCCCTTCATGTACAGCCTCGAGATCTCCTTGAACGGCAGGAAGCCGTGGCGTTCGGTGCCGTAGTCGACGAAGCACGCCTCGAGGCTCGGCTCGACGCGGGTTATGACGGCCTTGTAGATGTTGCTCTTGCGTTGCTCCTTGCTGGCGGATTCGATGTCGAGGTCGATCAGCTTCTGGCCATCGACGATGGCCACCCGAAGCTCTTCGGCCTGCGTGGCGTTGAACAGCATACGTTTCATGGTTGTTTCCCCCGGCGCGGGTCCGGCCGGGCGTGGGCGGGGCGAAACGACACCGCGCGCGATTGCGCGCGGCTTGACGCTATCGTGCGGCGGACGCTTCCGATGCCGACCGCGCGCGCAGCCTTGGCTGCGATGCAACGAGAACGGGCTCAGCGCGCGCCGTGGCGGGCGCTGCGGCGGCCTCGACAGGGGCGAGGCGTGGCGGTCTCGTGTTTGCGATGAGCTTCTTCAATGCGTTGTAGCGGGCCAAGCACCAGTCCGTCGGCGCCGCGATCGATCGCGGACGAGGAGAGCCTGGTGCGGAATTCGTCGCTGACTGCGCCGCGCAATGCGCCGCTTCGAACCGACCTACGCCGGGTGCGGAGACTGCGCTGTTTCCTTTACCATCCCTACTTCTCCGGGGCGCAACGCCCGGACGGTCAGTGGATTTAACCGGCGGCCGATTTACGCTCTTGCGACGGCCGTCTTTGCCCCGCGATTCCAGCGGAGCCTGCACCCGGCCGGGCGGGGCATCGTCATCGTGGGATGTACGAATCACCGCCCAACACCACGATCGTCCGATCGCGGCAGGCCAATGCGTTGCAGGAGGGAATTATAAGGAAATGAATGTCTTAAGCAAGGATGCTGTCAACTGGCTTGCGGTGGGCGAGGACGGCCAAGGCCAGCGCGTCGACAACTACCTCGCGCGGATCCTCAAGGGCGTGCCGAAGAGCCACGTCTATCGAATCCTGCGCAGCGGCGAGGTCAGGGTGAATCGTCGACGGGTTCCCCCGGATACTCGGCTCAACGTCGGCGATCAGCTTCGAATTCCGCCGATTCGGGCCGCTAGTCCGGGTCGGAACATCCCCGCGGCGGCGCTGTCGGCGACCGTCGTCCCCCCAATCCTGTTCGAAGACGATGCGCTGATCGCCCTCGACAAGCCGGCAGGCCTCGCCGTCCACGGCGGCAGCGGAATCGCTTTCGGGCTGATCGAGCGGCTGCGCCGGGCGCGTCCCGGCGCCGCTTTCCTCGAGCTCGTCCACCGCCTCGACCGTGACACTTCCGGGGTGCTCCTGGTCGCGAAGAAGCGTGCGGCACTCGTGGGGTTGCACGCCCAGCTACGCGACGGGGCCATCGACAAGCGCTACTTCGTGCTCGTCCGGGGCAAGTGGCGGGACGCGCTCCGCGCAGTCGACCTGCCGCTCTCGACCTACCTGACCGCGGACGGCGAGCGCCGCGTGAGAGTCGACAGCCGCGGCCGTCTGGCGCGAACCGTCTTTCGCCGCATCGACGCGTGGCCGGACGCCGAGCCGCCCGTGAGCCTGCTCGAGGCCCAGCTCGACACGGGTCGCACGCACCAGATCCGGGTTCATCTGACGCATCTCGGATTCCCGCTCGCCGGTGACGACAAATATGGCGACTTCGCGTGGAACAAGGAGCTCGCGCGCCAGGGTCTGAAGCGGATGTTCCTGCACGCGCATCGGATCGCCTTCGTCCATCCGCTGACCGCTTCGGAGGTGGCGATCGAAGCGCCGCTCGCCCCGGATCTCGCCGCGTTCGTCGCGCGCCTCGGTGCCGGACGCGCGCTCGCCCCCGATGCCGCCCGCTGAGCTCGCGCCGCGCCGCTTCCCGTTCATTGTTTTCGACTGGGATGGGACGCTGATCGACTCGACGTCGATCATCGCCGACTCGCTGCAGCAGGCGTGCCGCGACCTCGGAGAGCCGGTGCCGAGCGACGTCGACGCGAGATATGTGATCGGCCTCGGACTGAGCGATGCGCTGAGGCACGTCGCGCCGGGGCTCCCGCACGATCGCCACGGCGAGCTCGCCGCGCGCTATCGCCATCACTTCCTGTCCCGCGACGCGCAGACGAAGCTCTATCCGGGCGCGCGCGAACTGCTCGGCGAGCTTGCGAGCGCCGGGTTCCTGCTGGGCGTTGCGACCGGCAAGTCGCGTGCGGGCCTCGACCGGGCGCTCGCGCAGCAGCGGCTCGCGAGTCTCTTCGTCGTGACACGCTGTGCCGACGAGGGCTTTCCGAAGCCGCATCCGGACATGCTCGAGCAGCTGATGGGGCGCGTCGGCGTGGCGCCGCAGTCGACGTTGATGATCGGCGACACGACGCACGACATCGAGCTCGCGCGCAACGCGGGCGCGAGCGCGCTGGCGGTGGCCTACGGCGCGCATCACGCCGATGGGCTCGGCGCGCTCGCTCCGCTCGCGACCGTGCATTCGATCGCCGAGCTTCGCGCGTGGCTCGTCGTTAACGCGTGACCGCCGAACCTCGCGCCCGGCTCATCGGCGACGCCGGCCGGCGAGAGGTCCTAGACCTCCAGCCTGATCATGCCCTGGGCGACGCTCTTCGCGATTGCCTCGTGGCGATTCAGCACCCCGAGCTTGCTCGTGATGTTGGCGAAGTGAAACGTCACCGTGCGCTCGGAGATCCCGAGCTTGAAGGCAATCTCGGCACCCGTCATTCCGTGTGCCGCCATCTGCAGGCACTGGCGCTCGCGGCCGGAGAGAGGGGTCCCCTCGAATTGCGGCGCGACGCCTCTTTCGATCACGCCGCGCACGAAAATCTCGTGGAACGCCTGACCGAAGATGACGATGTCGCCGAGGTGCGTCGCGATGTGCGCGCGCCGCGCGTCGTCGATTCGTGTTGCGGCAAAGCTCAGGGCAACCAGCGTCCGCGCCGGGAAGCCCGCATAGACGGGGAAAGCGACGCCGCTGCCCACGCCGTGCGCCGCGGCGTCCTTCAGGAACGCATCGGTGCGCGGATTCTTGCCGCGCTCGCTCGCGTGGTCCCAGACGAGCGGCAGCGCGCTCTCGAACGAGTAGAGCACGCGCGGATCGCATTCGACGTACGCCTTCTGGTCGTAGCGGCGCACCCACTCCTGCGGCAGCGTCGTGAACACGTAGATCCGTTCGTCGTTGTTCGGCCGCAGGTGGTAGCTAGCCGTCGCGTACATGAATCCGTCGAAGCCGAGCTTGCGCACGGTCGCCTGCAACGCCGGGACGAGATCCCCGCCGCGCTCCGCAGCTTCGATCAGCTCGAGCAGCAGCGGCGGCAGATACTTCGAGCGGTCGACGCGCAACGGCGTCAAGCGCAGCGGCGTGAGCATGCTGGCGTCGACGCGGGGATTACTGCGGCTGGCGCGTCGGCGGGGGCAGGCCCGAAACCCGATCGCCGGCCCTGATTCCGCGCTCGGCGAACCAGCCCTTGCGCATTTCGATCGCGTACATCGCCGGACCGGCGGAAAAGTGCGACGCCTCGTCCCGGGGCGCCATGTCTTCGATATTGACGATTCGACCGTCGGCCGCGACGAACGCGATCGACAGCGGAATGTAGGTGTTCTTCATCCAGAACGCGCGCTGCTCGGAACGATCGAAGACGAACACCATTCCGTGGTCGGGCTTGAGGCTGAAGCGGTACATGAGTCCCGTCATTTGCTGCTCGGGTGTCTTCGCGACTTCGGCGGTCAGCTTGTTGTCGTTGATCGTCAGCGGCACCGTCGCCAGCTCCACGACGGTCTGCGCGGCCGAAACCGTCGCCGCGAACGCGGTCGCGGCGAGTAAGGCGAACGTCCTGCCGATCATCGATCGAGTCTCCCGTTCGTGAGTGGTGCCGCGCCTTCCGGCTCGCGTCACGCGGACGGCCCCGCTGCGAGCGCCGCGTCGACCGCCGCGCGGTCGAGCGCCGGAGCGAACAGCGCAATGAAGTCGTAGATGTAGCCGCGCAGGAAGACGCCGCGGCGCAGCGCGAGCCGCGTGGTCGACGGCGCGAAGAGATGTCCTGCATCGAGCTTCTCGAATGCGGTGTCCCGTGCGGGATCGTACGCCATCTGCGCGATGATGCCGACGCCCATGCCGAGCTCGACGTACGTCTTGATGACGTCGGAATCGAGCGCGGTCAGGACGACCTTCGGCGTCAGGCCCTCCGCCTCGAACGCCGCGTTGATCTGCGAGCGGCCGGTGAACGTGAAGTCATAGGTGATGATCGGATACCTGGCGATCGCCGCGAGGGTGAGCGGCTTCGCCTTCGCGAGTGGATGGCCGCGCGGCACGAGCACGCAGCGGTTCCACGAGTAGCAGGGCAGCGTGATCAGCTCGCGAAACGATGCGAGCGCCTCGGTCGCGATGCCGACGTCGGCGTCGCCGCTCGCCGTCTGCGCGGCGACCTGCATCGGATTTCCCTGGTGCAGCTCGAGCTTCACCTTCGGATAGCGCGTCGCGAAGTCGCGCAGGACGCGGGGCAGCACGTAGCGCGCCTGCGTGTGCGTCGTCGCGATCGCGAACGTGCCCTCGTCCTCGCTCTTGTACTCGGCGCCGACGCGCTTCAGGTTCTCGATCTCCTTGAGCGCGCGCCGCGCGGCGGAAACGACAGCCTCGCCCGCGGGCGTGATCGACGCTAGGCGCTTGCCGGCGCGAACGAATACGCGGACGCCGAGCTCGTCCTCGAGCTGGCGCACCTGTTTGCTGACGCCGGGTTGCGAGGTGAACAACGACTCCGCGGCGTCCGAGACGTTGAGGTTGTTGTCGACGATCGCGCAGAGATAGCGTAGCTGCTGCAGGTTCATCGGTCGAGTTATAACCCCGGGTTAGGATCCCGGCCAATTATAATGCCTGACCGCGCGTCAGCCGCCGTATTGCGTGAGGCCCTCGGCGAATGGCTCAACTGTTCCACGTTCATCCGGCCGACCCCCAGCCGCGCCTCGTCCGCCGGGCTGCCGAGATCCTGCGTACCGGCGGCGTAATCGCCTATCCGACCGATTCGAGCTACGCGCTCGGCTGCCACATCGGAGACGCGATCGCCGCCGAGCGCGTCCGGCGGATCCGGGGTCTCGGCGAAGGCCACCTGCTGACGCTCGTGCTGCGCGACCTCTCGGAGATCGGTCATTTTGCGCGCCTGGACAACTGGCAGTTCCGGATCGTTCGCCAAGGCACGCCTGGTCCCTATACGTTCGTGCTTCCGGCAACGCGCGAGGTGCCTCGCCGTCTCCAGCATCCCAGGCGGCGCACGGTCGGCGTGAGGGTGCCCGATCACGCGGTCGTGCGCGCGCTGCTCGCCGAGCTCGGCGAACCGATCCTCTCGTCGACGCTGGTTCTCCCCGGCGCGACGGAGCCGCTCAACGATGCCGAATCGATACGCGCTGCGGTCGGACGTTCCGTCGATCTCATCATCGACGCCGGCGCGTGCGCCGCTGCACTGACCACGGTGATCGATCTCGCCGTCGATCCGCCGGCGATTCTGCGCCTCGGCGCGGGGGCGCTCGCACGCCTCGGACTGGAGAAGTAAGCGGGGTCGGAGACGACTCCGCGACGGGTCGAGCCCCGGAAATCGATCGGCGGGAACCGTCTCCGAGCCCGTTTCCGGCGTCTCGCAACGGACTCGGGTAAAATAGGCGGCCAATGGATTTGTCGCTCGCGACCATCGTGCTCTGGGCGGTGCCGGTGGTCTTTGCGATCACGCTTCACGAGGCCGCACACGGCTACGTCGCCCGGATGTTCGGCGACCAGACGGCCTGGATGCTGGGGCGCGTCACCCTCAATCCGATCAAGCACGTCGATCCCATCGGGACGATCGTGGTTCCGGGAATGCTGGTGGCGATCGCGGCGATAACGCACACGCCCGCGTTCATTTTCGGATGGGCGAAGCCGGTGCCGGTGAACTTCGGCAACCTGCGCAATCCGAAGCGGGACATGTTCTGGGTTGCGGGCGCCGGACCGCTCGCGAACTTCGCCATGGCGGTGCTGTGGGGCTTCCTGCTGAAGGGCGCTTCGCCGGGCGGCGCGATCGCAAGCGGCGGGCTTCGTGAAATGGCAGATGCGGGAATCAGTATCAACCTGATGCTTCTGGCGCTGAACTTGTTGCCGATTCTCCCGCTCGACGGCGGCCGCATCGCGGTGAGCCTGCTTCCGCGCGGGCTCGCGGCGCGCTACGCGCGTTTCGAGCCCTATGGCTTCATGGTGGTGATCGTCCTGCTGGCAACAGGCATCCTGAGCCGCCTGATGGACCCGATCCTGCGCGTTGCCGAGTATGCGCTCGGCGTCGTCCTCGGTCTCTAGCACCCGCCCGCTCGACCTTCGCTGCAATGGGTTACGGTTACTGATGTTTACTGATCGCGTGTTATCGGGAATGCGCCCGACCGGTCGCTTGCACATCGGCCACTACCACGGCGCACTCAAGAACTGGGTCAAGCTGCAGGAGGAGTACGAGTGCCTGTACTTCGCCGCCGACTGGCACGTGCTCACCACCCACCATGACGACACCGGGGTGATCGCCGACACCGTCTGGGAGATGTTCGTCGACTGGTTCGCCGCAGGCATCAATCCGTCGCGCGCCACCGTCTTCATCCAGTCGCGCGTCCCGGAGCACGCCGAGCTCACGCTGCTCCTCGGCATGATCGCACCGGTCGGCTGGCTCGAGCGCGTGCCGACCTACAAGGATCAGCAGCAGAAGCTCGCCGATCGCGATCTCTCGAACTACGGCTTCCTCGGCTACCCGTTGATGCAGGCGGCCGACATCCTGATCTATCGCGCGAACATGGTTCCGGTCGGCGAGGACCAGGTGTCGCACATCGAGCTGGTGCGCGAGCTCGCGCGCCGCTTCAACCACATCTACGGGCGCGAGCCGGGGTTCGAGGAGAAAGCCAAGGCGGCGATCAAGAAGCTCGGCGCGCGCAAGGCGCGCCGCTACACGGAGCTGCGCAACGCGTTCCAGGAGCGCGGCGACACCGCCGCGCTCGAGGCCGCGAAGGAGCTCCTCTCAGGGACGCAGAATCTTGCGATCGGCGACAGCGAGCGGCTGTTCGGCTACCTCGAGGGAACGGGTCGGATGGTGCTGCCGGAGCCAGGTCCGCTGCTCACCGAAACGCCGAAGGTTCCCGGTCTCGACGGCCAGAAGATGTCCAAGTCGTACGGCAACACGATCTTCATGCGCGAAGAGCCGGCCGAGGTCACCAAGAAGATACGTACGATGCAGACCGATCCGGCGCGCGTGCGCCGCTCGGACAAGGGCGACCCGAACCGCTGCCCCGTCTGGGGTCTCCACCAGATCTATTCGGACACGGCGACGCGCGATTGGGTCGTCAAGGGCTGCACGACGGCGGGAATCGGCTGCCTCGAATGCAAGCAGCCGGTGATCGACGCGATCATCCGCGAGCAGGAGCCGATGCGCGAGCGCGCGCAGCGCTACGTCGACGACCCGCAGCTCGTGCGCAATATCGTGGCCGACGGATGCGAGCGCGCGCGCAAGCTCGCGGAGGAGACGATGCGCGACGTTCGCGGAGCGATGGGCCTCGACTACACGTAAGACTCGTGATCACCGATTTCGCCCTCCACGACAACGCGCCGGTCGCGAAGATCCACGGCGAGCCGCTGCTCGAGTTGCCGCACGACCTCTATATTCCGCCGGAAGCCCTCGAGGTGTTCCTCGACACGTTCGAGGGCCCGCTCGACCTGCTGCTCTACCTGATCCGCAAGCAGAACATCAACGTGCTCGAAATCCCGATGGCGGAGCTCACGCGCCAGTATCTCGCGTACGTCGAGATGATGCGGCGGACGCAGCTCGAGCTCGCCGCCGAGTACCTGCTGATGGCGGCCGTGCTGATCGAGATCAAGTCGCGGCTGCTGCTGCCGAAGCCGCCGGCGCCGCCCGGCGAGGAGCCCGGGGATCCGCGCGCCGAGCTCGTGCGCCGGCTTCTCGAATACGAGCGGATGAAGCAGGCTGCGCGCGACATCGACGCATTGCCGCTCGCCGACCGCGATTTCGCGACGGTGCGCATCTGGTTCGAGCGGGTCGCCGCGGCCCGGCTGCCCGAGGTCGCCCCAGAGGACCTGCGCAACGCCTGGGCTGGGCTGGTTGCGCGCGCACGAATCAACCGGCATCATCTCGTCAGCCGCGAGCAGCTGTCCGTGCGCGCCGAGATGAGCCGGATCCTGAAGGTGCTCGAGCCGGCCCGCTACGCCGAGTTCAGCGCGCTGTTCGTCCCGCACGCGGGTGTTGCGCACCTCATCGTGGCATTCCTCGCGCTGCTGGAGCTCGCGCGGGAGCAGTTGATCGGCATCACCCAGGCCGAGCCTTACGCGCCGATTTACGCGCAACTCGCCGGTGGACCGGGCTTCGCGCTCGCGTCCTGAGGGCGGGGGCGAATTCTTTATTGCGATGGACGAACTGCAGATCGGGAACATCATCGAGGCAGCGCTGCTGACGGCCGGCGAGCCGGTCTCCGCCGCGAAGCTTGCGAAGCTCTTCGACCCGCCGCTCGAAGCGCTCTTCGTCAACCAGGCGCTCGAGGACCTCGCGCGAAGCTGGGCGGGCCGCAGCGTCGAGCTCGTGGAGGTCGCGTCGGGCTGGCGCTTCCAGGGCAAGCCCGCGATCCAGCTCTATCTCGACCGGCTCGCGCCGGAGAAGCCGCCGCGCTACTCGCGCGCGGTGATGGAAACGCTGGCGATCATCGCCTATCAGCAACCCGTGACCCGCGGCGACATCGAAGCCGTCCGCGGCGTCGCCGTGTCCACCAGCGCCGTCAAGTCGCTGGAGGACCGTCAATGGGTCGAAGTGGTCGGCCATCGCGAGACGCCTGGACGTCCGGCGCTCTACGCGACCACCAAGACCTTCCTCGACGATCTCGGCCTCCGCTCGCTCTCCGAGCTACCTCCGCTGGCCGAGCTCGACGCGTCCCACCTGCTGGAGATACCCGATGCACCCAAACAAGCCATCGAAGCGCAACGCGCGCTCGCGATCCCGGTCGTGGCATCGTCCGCCGACGGGCCCGATCCAGCAGCCGAGTCTGGCGCTGCAACAGATCAAGGAGGGCCTGGCGCCGCCGCGCCACCGCTCGTCCACTGACGAGGTCTTCACCGAGCCGCAGCGCCTGCACAAGGTGCTCGCCTCGTGCGGCTTCGGCTCGCGCCGCGCGATGGAGGAGATGATTCTCGCGGGGCGGATCACGGTGAACCGCGAGCCAGCCGACGTCGGCCAGAAGGTCTCGCCTGGCGACGAGGTACGGATCAACGGCGAGCTCGTGAAGGTGCGCTTCGCGGAGCCGCGCGCGCGCATCCTGATGTACCACAAGCCCGCCGGCGAGATCGTGACCCGTGACGACCCCGAGGGCCGCCCCACTGTGTTCGAGCGGCTGCCGAACATCGGCAACGGCAAGTGGATCGCGATCGGCCGCCTCGATTTCAACACCGAGGGGCTGCTGCTGTTCACCAATTCCGGCGAGCTCGCGAACAAGATGATGCATCCGCGCTACGAGGTCGAGCGCGAATACGCGGTGCGCGTGCTGGGTGTGCTCACGCCGGAGCAGGAGCAGGCGCTCGTCACCGGCATCGAGCTCGATGACGGTCCGGGCAAGGTCGAGAAATTGACCGACGGCGGCGGCGAAGGCTCGAATCACTGGTATCACATCGTGATCAAGGAAGGCCGCAACCGCGAAGTGCGGCGGCTCTTCGAGGCTCTCGGGCTAACGGTGAGCCGCCTCATCCGTACGCGCTATGGAACGGTCGCGATGCCCTCGCGCGTCAAGCGCGGCCAGACGCTCGAGCTGACGCCCGAGGAAGTCAATGCGGTGCTGACGGCTGCGGGAATGCGCGCTTCCGGCTCCGCATCCCCAGGCCAGGGCGGGCGGCCGCGCGGGCAACAGCCAGGAAAAGGTCCGCGCCCGACGCGTCACGAACAATCCCATCGAAGCGACATGCCGGCGGCGAGCGAGCCAGCCGTTGCGCAAGAGGCCGGCGCCGCGCGGGAGGCCGTCGCGGGGGATGTCGAGTCGGATGAAGACGTGATCGAGCCCGGCAACAGCGTTCACGGCTTGCCGACGCACCACAATACGCCGGTCGGGAAGTTCTTCAACAAAGCGCACGGAAGGCCGCACGGCCGGCCGCAAGGCCAGGGCGGCTCGCGTCGCGGCGGCGGAGGCCATGGTGCAGCCCATGGCGGAGGCGGTCAGCCCTTTCAGAAGCACGGCCGCCCGCAGCACGGCAAGCCGCGACAAGCCGATCCGCGCGCCGGGAATCGTGGTTCGCCGTACGTGATGACGACCCTCACCGTTCCTGGCGCCGTTCCGGAAGGGCTTCCGGGCACTGAAGCACCGCGGCAGAAAGGGCCTCGCGGCGGAGGCCGCGGCAACGGCCCCAACGCACAAGGGCGCGGCAACGGATCGGGCGGCGGCGGCGGGCGACACGGTCGCGGCAACCGTCATCGCAACGGTCCCAGGCGCGATGGGCAGCAGCCCGTCGACGACGCTCAGCGCGTGACCGTGAGCGTCCCGCCAGTCGGTGACGACGACGTCGGCAACCGCTAGCGGGGCACGCGGTTCCGTCGGGCCGGTGCGCCCCGGGCAAGACGCTCTCCGCCGGGCGCAGGGCCTCCGCGACCGGCGCCCGGTTGTGTCCGTCAGTCGAGGAAGAGATCGGGCAGAAGCGGCGCGCCGGGCTTGATCGCGTAGCGCGATAAGTCCTTGACGCCGACCTGCGCGAGCACGTTCTCGTCGATGAAGAAGTTGCCCGTCGTCGTCCGCGCCTCGCGGGTGAGGATCACGTGTGCCGCGTCGGCGACGATCGCGGGGCGGCGCATCATGTCGACGCGCTCGCTGGCGCCGGGGATCAGCGCGATCGCCGCTGTCGCGATGACCGTCCGCGGCCAGAGCGCGTTGATGCCGATTCCGCTGGCGCGGAACTCCTCGGCCATCCCCAGCACGCACAAGCTCATTCCGTATTTCGCGATCGTGTAGGCGACGTGGTCCTTGAACCACTTCGCCTCGAGGTTGGGCGGCGGCGCGAGCGTCAGGATGTGTGGGTTGCGTCCCGCCGCCGCGGATGCCTCGAGGTGCGGCAGGCACACCTGCGAGCAAAGGAACGTGCCGCGGACGTTGACCTCATGCATGAGGTCGAAGCGCTTCATCGGCGTCTCGAGCGTCCGGGTGAGGCTGATCGCGCTCGCGTTGTTGACGAGGATGTCGATGCCGCCGAAGCGCGCGACTGTCGCCTCCACGGCGCTCCTCACGGAAGCCTCGTCACGGATGTCGCAGGCGATCGCGAGCGACGTACCGCCCGCCTGGTCGACTGCGGAGGCCGCCGTGTGGATCGTCCCGGTGAGCTTGGGGTGCGGCTCGACGGTCTTTGCCGCGATAGCGACATTTGCGCCGTCCTGGGCGGCCCGCACGGCAATCGCGAGCCCGATCCCGCGCGAGCCGCCGCTCACGAACAGCGTCTTGCCTTCGAGCGTGTGCTTGGCTGCCATCGCGTCAGCGTTCTCGCGTCATTCGCGGCCGAACTGCGGCGCCCGCTTCGCGAGAAAGGCCGTGATTCCTTCGACGAAGTCGGCGTGCGCCGAGCACTCGGAGAAGCTCACCGCTTCGGCCTGCAGCTGCTCGGAGAGCGTCCGCGCGACCGATTCGCGAACGAGGCGCTTTGCCTTGCGCGTCGCGAGCACGGGGCCGCTCGCGATCGAGCGGACGACTGCCGCCGTCGCGGCTTCGAGCTCGGCGCGCGGGACGACCTTGTTGACGAGCCCGAGCGCGCGCGCCTCGGCGGCGCCGAAGCGCTCGCCTAGAAGGAAAATCTCCATCGCCTTGCGCAGGCCGACGAGGCGCGTCAGCGACCACGTGCCGCCGCCATCGGGCGTGAGCGCGATCTGCTTGTATGCGGATGCGAAATAGGCGTCATCGGACGCGACGACGATGTCGCAGGCGTTCATCAACGACAATCCGAAGCCCGCCACCGCGCCATGGACGCGCCCGATCACCGGATGCGGCATCCGGTGCAGGCACTCGACCGCTGCGTGCAGGCGCTCGATCATCCGGCGGAAGCCGTCGCGACGCGTCTCGGGCGGCTCGTCGAGATGCGTGGCGAACGACCGTATGTCGCCGCCCGCCATGAAATGCTTGCCGGCTCCCTGTACGACCACGGCGCGCAGCGCGTCGTCGGCGGCAACCTCGGCAGTGCGGGCAATGAGAGCTTCGACCATCGCAGGGTCGAGCGCGTTGAGCGCGTCCGGGCGGTTGAGCGTCAGCGTCGCCACGGTTCCGTCGCGGGCAAGCAGCACGGTGTCGTTCATGGGGGTGTCGTCCGGGGTTTCGCGAGTCGCGGTTATCCCGTTGCGCCGAGCGGCGGTCCCGCATGCCTCTGTCGCCGATTCTAGCACCGCTTCATCGCGGCGCTTTGCCGCCCTCCTTGAACGGGCTCGCGGCATCGAGCTCGTCGACCGCATGCGCGACGTCGGTGCGCTCGCGCGCGCAGAACGCTGCGATCGCCCGCGCGAATTCCGGGTCGGCGATCGCATGCGCGGACCGCGTCGCGACCGGCGCGAGGCCGCGCGCGAGCTTGTGCGAGCCTTGCGCGCCGCCTTCGAAGCGACCGATGCGCCGTTCGATGCAGAACTCGATCGCCTGGTAGTAGCAGGCCTCGAAGTGCAGGCCGCGGATCGGCTCCGTCGTTCCCCAGTAGCGGCCCCACAGCGCTTGCGCGTCGAAGATGTCGAGCGCTGCGCACACCCGGCGTCCATCGCGATGACCGACAACCATCAGCACGTTGCCGGCAAGCGCGGCGGCGATCCGCTCGAAGAACTCGAGCGACAGGTACGGCGTCGAGCCGTGCTCGCGGTACGTGTTTTCGTAGCAGCGATAGAAATGCGTCCAGTCGGCGCGGGTGATTTCGGCTCCGACCTTGCGCGTGAACTCGACGCCGGAAGCAGCCACCTTGCGGCGCTCCTGGTTGACCTTCTTCCGCTTGTCGTGGTTGAACGTCGAGAGAAAATCGGCGAAGTCGCGATAGCCCTCGTTTCGCCAGCGAAACTGAACGCCGTGTCGGACGAGCATCCCTGCCGCCGCGCAGACGGCGATCTCGGACTCGGTCGGGAAGAGCACGTGCAGCGACGAATACGCCGGGCGCCCGCTGGACCGCGATGGCGCGAGCAAGGCCAGCGCGGCTTCGAGCAGCGCGCGTTGCGTCGGAGCGTCGGCGGCGAGCAGCCGCGGACCCGGCGCAGGCGTGAACGGGATCGCGGCGACCAGCTTGGGGTAGTAGCGCTGACCGTAGCGCCGATACGCGTCGGCCCACGCCCAGTCGAACACGTACTCGCCGTACGAGTGCGCCTTGGCGTAGAGCGGCACTGCGCCAGCAAGCGTCGCGCCGCGCCACGCGGTCAGATAGCGCGCGGACCAGCCCGTCGCGGGTGCCGCGCAGTACGTCGCATGCAGCGCCGCGAGAAATTCGTGCGACACGAGCGGCGTGCCGCCGGCGATCGCGTTCCACGCTTGCGCGTCGATCGCCTCGATCGGCACGTCGTCGCGCACCGCGAGCGGTTCGACCTCGGCGTCGTCGGGCCTCTCTGGATCGAGCGTATCCATCGAAGGGATCGATTCTAGCTCCGCGTGCTAAGCTCCTCGGTCCGGACGCTTCATCGCCATGCAGATCGCGCTCGCGCAGCTCAATCAGGTACTCGGCGACCTGCCCGGGAACGCCCGCGCCGTCCTCGCGGCCTTGGGCGAAGGGGAGCGCGCCGGAGCGCGACTCGTCGTTACGCCGGAGCTCTCGCTCTGCGGCTATCCGCCCGAGGATCTCGTGTTGCGCCCGGCCTTCCTCGACGCGTGCGAAGCAGAGCTCGCGGCGCTCGCGGCCGCCGTCCGCCGCACGCCTGTGATCGTGGGGTTTCCCGAGCGCGAAGGCGGCAACTGCCACAACGCGCTCGCCGTGCTGCAGGGCGGTCGCGTGACCGCGGTCTATCGGAAGCAGCATCTGCCGAACTACACGGTGTTCGACGAGGAGCGCTACTTCCAGCCGGGTCGCGCGCCGTGCATCGTCGATCTCGACGGGACGAAGCTCGGGCTGTTGATCTGCGAGGACGTCTGGTTCCCGGATCCGGCGAAGCAGGCGCAGAAAGCCGGCGCGCGCGTGATCGTCGTCATCAACGGCTCGCCTTATCACACGCAACAGCAGGCCGCGCGCGTCGAGCAGGTGCGCACCAGAACGCGGGAGACCGGGCTCCCGGTCCTGTACCTCAATCGCGTCGGCGGCCAGGACGAGCTCGTGTTCGACGGCGCGTCGTTCGTGATGGCGGCGAGCGGCGAGATCGTCCAGCAGATGCCGGCGTGGCACGAAGCGCTGTCGCTCGTCGCGCTGACGGACGGCGCGCCGAAGCCCGTTCGCGGCGGGCTCGATCCGAGGCTCGAATATCACGTCTACCAGGCCCTCGTGATGGGCGTGCGCGACTACGTCGGCAAGAATCGCTTTCCTGGCGTGCTGCTGGGGCTCTCCGGCGGCGTCGACTCGGCGCTCGTCCTCGCCGTCGCGGTCGATGCTCTCGGCCCCGAGCGCGTTCGCGCGGTGATGATGCCCTCGAAGTACACGCGCTCGATCAGCCTCGACGACGCGCGCGAGATGGCGGGAATCGTCGGCGTGCGCTACAGCGAGATCCCGATCGAGCCGATGTTCGAGCCGTTCCTCGCTTCCCTGGCCGGCGAATTCGGGGGGATGGCGCCCGATGCGGCCGAGGAGAACATCCAAGCGCGAATTCGCGGCACCCTCTTGATGGCGCTTTCGAACAAATTCGGCTCGATCGTGCTCACGACCGGCAACAAGTCGGAGATGGCGGTCGGCTACGCGACGCTCTACGGCGACATGGCCGGCGGCTTCGCCGTGCTGAAGGACATCGACAAGACGCTCGTCTATCGGCTCTGCCACTACCGCAATTCGCTCGGCCGCGTGATCCCCGAGCGGATCATCATCCGTGCGCCGTCGGCGGAACTCCGCGCGGACCAGGTCGATCAGGATTCGCTGCCGCCCTACGACGCCCTCGACGGGATTCTCGAGGCGTACGTCGAGCGCGACCGAAGCCCCGCGGAGATCGTCGCAATGGGGTACTCGCCGGCGCACGTGCGCCAGGTCGTGCGTCTCATCAAGATCAACGAATACAAGCGCCGCCAGGCGGCCGTTGGCATCCGGATCACGCCGCGCGGCTTCGGGCGCGATTGGCGCTACCCGATCAGCTCGGCGTGGAACGAGTGGGAGGCGCTCGGTCCGAGCCCCTCGAACCGGGCCGGCGGTGCTCTGTCAGCCGAATAGCCGGCTGCCGCACATCTGCTCGACGCATTCCCCGACGTGCGCTGCGACCGTCGCCTGTGCCGACGCCCAGTCGCGCGCGAGGGCGAACCCCAATAGCGCGCGGTGCTGCAATGCGGCCTCCTCGCCCCGGAAGACCGCAGCGATCGTCAGGTATCGGAGGTATTTGTCGTAGGCAGCCGCGTGCGCCTCGAGCAGCACCTGCGACCCGCAACCGGAAATCAGTGCGCGATGGAATTCGAGATCGTAGCGGCGCCAGTCTTCCTGGACCGAGCGCTCGCCGCCCGCGAGCTTCGCTTCCATCGCAGCGAGCTTGTGGTGGGCGGCGACGACCCGGCCCTCCCACTCCATGTCGCCCTTCTCGAAAGACGAGCGGAGCGCGTGGCATTCGAGCAGGACCCGGAGGTCCGCAACCTCGCGCAGGTTCGCCGGCGAGATCGAGGCGACCTCGAACCCGCGCGAGCCCTCTGCGAGAATCAGGCCTTCGGAGGCCAGCCGGTTGAGGAGCTCGCGCAGCGTGCTGACCGCGGTCCCGTACGCCTCGCGCATTCGTTCCAGGGTTAGCCGCTGGCCCGGCGCGAGTCGACCGTGGACGATGTCGGCGCGAACGCGCCGGTAGGTGGTCTCGCCGATCTGCTCGCGCGAGCGCGGCGCCCCGGCGCCGAGCGCCGGTCCGGCGAGGACGCTGCGAGGGCGGCGTGCGCCTCGCGGTCCGTTTCGGGAGGAGGATTCAGGTTGCGTGGGCCGCATACCTAACTCGCGTCGCGGGAGATGGCGATTGCTGCTGGTCTCATAGGGCTGGCAGAATACCAGATAATAGCGATAATCTCCGCGCGCCGATCCCATCCGGAGACCACTTCGAGGAGGAACCCATGCAGGCCAAGCTTTCCCGTCGTTCGCTGCTCGCCGCCGGCGCATCCGCGCTGGCGCTCGGCGCGCTGCCCCGCGCCTACGCGCAAGCCAAGACCAAGCTGCGGTTCAGCGCGGCGTTTACCGAAACCGATCCCCGCGCGGACGGCTACAAGGCGTTTGCGTCGGCGATCAAGGATGGTTACGACTTCGAGCCCTACTGGGGCAACACGCTGTTCAAGCAGGGTACCGAACTCGTGGCAATGCAGCGCGGCAATCTGGAAATGTGCAATCTCGCGCCAGCTGATATATCGAAGCAGGTGCCTGCGTGGTCGCTGATGACATCGGCGTACCTGTTTCGCGACATCGATCACCTGAACAAGACGTTCAAAAGCGACGTAGGCCGCGAATTCATCAAGATGGCGCGCGACCAGCTCGGCATCCAGATCCTCATGCCGGTCTACTTCGGGTCGCGCAACGTGAACCTGAAGGGAGACAAGGTGATCAAGACGCCATCTGACATGGCCGGGATCAAGCTGCGCATGCCGCCCGGGGAGTATTGGCAGTTTCTGGGCGAATCAATAGGCGCCAACCCGACCCCTGTCGCGTACGCCGAGGTGTATACGGCGTTGCAGACCGGCGCCATC
>DATKMY010000059.1:0-13560 GCA_035541655.1 Casimicrobiaceae bacterium
CTCGACCGCGGCGAGCGCTGCAACTTCGAATCGAGCCGGGCGAAAGTCGTGTGCTCGGAAGCCGAATGGCGCGTCGTCGACCGCTGCGTGCAGATCCTGGGCGGGCGCGGTGTTACCGGCGAGTCGGTGGCGATGCGGATCTTCTCCGACATGCGCGCGTTCCGCATCTACGATGGCCCAAGCGAAGTCCATCGTTGGAGCATGGCGAGGAAGATCGTCAGCGCGGCGGAAGGGAGACCCTGAGCCGGCCCCGCAGCGACAACCGCCCGCGCCGCCGATCAGGGCGAATCGAAACGGTACCGCAGGACGACGCTCGGGTAGCTCAGGCCGTCGTTGGGACGCTTGATGTCGGCATTCGAGATGTGCTGATAGCGCGCGCCGAGATCGAACTGGTGCTTGTCGCCGAAGCTGAGACCGACGCCGACGTATTCGCCGAACTGGAACGCGGTGCTCAGGCGGCGGTTTTCGATCCAGGTGTGCGACAGCAGGTTGAATCCGATGGCCCCTTCGAGGTAGGGAGCGGCGCCCCCCAGCGGTGCCATGTCGAGTCGCAGGACCGGATACAGCCCGAGGGCGAAAAGCGAGTGATGGTCGTGATTGTCCGGCGCTACCCAGTACGAGAGGCTCGCTATCCCGCGCAGCGAGAGCTGCCGATCGCCTTCCAATGGCATGCTCCACCACGGCTCCCACCCGATTCCGCCGCCGAAGACTGCGATGTGCCTGTCCCCGCCGGCGGTCGCGAAGATGTCGGCGGCGAGCGCGCACGGGGCGAGCGCGCAAAGCGGGATCGCGAAAAGCGTGCGAAAGGGGCGCGACGCAACGGCTGAGCGCACCGGGCTCGCGCTGCGTCGACGGCGGTCGAGGGCCGGCACCGGGCGACGTCGAAATCCCTCGCCTAGCCGGGGAGGATGATGCGCGACGCGCTGCCGCTCAATTCGAGCATCAGCTGGTTGACGCGCCTGACGAAGGCGGCCGGGTCGTCGAGTTGACCGCCTTCGGCGAGCAGCGCCTGGTCGAGCAGCACCGCGGCCCAGTCGTCGAAGTTCTTCTGCTCATCGACCAGCCGCAGCACCACCGGATGCTTCGGGTTCACCTCTAGGATCGGCTTCGATCCAGGACCAGGCTGCCCGGCGGCCTTCAGGAGCCGGGCGAGATTGGCGCTGATATCGTGCGCGTCGGCGACGAGACAGGCCGGCGAATCGGTGAGGCGGTGCGTGATGCGCACGTCCTTCACGCGCTCGCCGAGGCTCTTCCTGATCCGCTCGACAAGACCTTCGAGGTCTTTCGCCTGCTGCTCGCTCTCCTTCTTCTCCGACTCGTCCTCGAGCTTGCCGAGGTCGAGCCCGCCTTTCGCCACGGAGGCGAGCGGCTTGCCGTCGAACTCGGTCACATGCGTGACGACCCACTCGTCGACCCGATCGGAGAGCAGCAGCACCTCGATGCCCTTCTTGCGGAAGATCTCGAGATGCGGACTGTTCTTCGCCGCGTTGAACGACTCCGCGGTCACGTAGTAGATCTTGTCCTGGCCTTCCTTCGCGCGGCCGATGTACTCGGCGAGCGAGACCGTCTGGTCGCTCGTGTCGGCGTGGGTCGACGCGAAGCGCAGCAGCCCGGCGATGCGCTCCTTGTTGGCGAAATCCTCGCCGACGCCTTCCTTGAGGACGGTGCCGAAAGCGTCCCAGAGCTTGGCGTACTTCTCCTTGTCGCTGCCCGCGATCTCTTCGAGCAGCGACAGCACCTTGCGCGTGCAGCCGCCGCGGATTGCCTCGATGTCCTTCGACTCCTGCAGGATCTCGCGCGAGACGTTGAGCGGTAGGTCGCTCGAGTCGACGACGCCGCGCACGAAGCGCAGGTAAGCGGGAAGGAGCTGCTCGGCGTCGTCCATGATGAACACGCGGCGCACGTAGAGCTTGATTCCGTGGCGCGCGTCGCGGTCCCAGATGTCGAACGGCGCGCGCGCGGGCAGGTAGAGGAGGTGCGTGTACTCCTGCCGCCCCTCGACGCGCGCGTGTGTCCACGCGAGCGGATCGTCGAAGTCGTGCGCGACGTGCTTGTAGAACGCCTGGTATTGCTCGTCGGTGATGTCCGCCTTCGGCCGCGCCCACAGCGCGGAAGCCTGATTGACGGTCTCGAGCTCGGGGAGTTTCTCCGATTTGCCGTCCTTCCATTCCTCCTTGTGCATCAGGATCGGCTGGACGATGTGATCGGAGTACTTGCGGATGATCGAGCGCAGCCGCGATCCGCCGAGCAGATCGTCCTGTCCCTCGCGCAGGTGCAGCGTGATCTCGGTGCCGCGCGCCGCCCTCTCCTCCATCTCGACCGTGTATTCGCCGCCGCCGTCGGACTCCCACAGCACGCCCTGGTCCGGCTTTTCGCCGGCGCGGCGCGTGCGCACCGTCACCTTGTCGGCGACGATGAACGACGAATAGAAGCCCACGCCGAACTGCCCGATCAGGTGCGCATCCTTCTGCTGATCGCCGGTCAGCTGCGCGAAGAACTCGCGCGTGCCCGACTTCGCGATCGTGCCGAGGTTGGCGATGACCTCGTCGCGGCTCATTCCGACGCCGTTGTCGGCGATCGTCACCGTGCGCGCAGTGGCGTCGTAGTCGACGCGTATCTGGAGCTCGAAATCGTTCTCGAACAGCGTCTCGTTGTGCAACGCTTCGAAGCGCAGCTTGTCGCAGGCGTCGGACGCGTTGGAGATCAGCTCGCGCAGGAAGATTTCGGCGTTCGAGTACAGCGAGTGGATCATCAGGCCCAGGAGCTGCTTGACTTCGGCCTGGAAGCCCAGCGTCTCGCGCTCGGCGCGTGTGGCAGTGCTGTCGGTCACGGAGATTCCCAGTGCGTTGGACGGCGTCTTGTTCGAGGCGGCCCCCGGGGACTTTCAGCGACGGGAGACCGCGGGCCAGACGGCTCTTCCGTCATTCTGCCATAGGGTTCTGTCACCCGCCTGACGGCACTCACTCGAGAAGCAGGGCGGCGACGACGCTGCGTCCTTCGGCGGCTAGGATATTGAACGTCCTGCACGCCGCCGCTGTGTCCATCACCTCGACGCCGACGCCGGCCTCGGTCAACGGCCTCGTCAGCCGCGGGTGCGGAAAGCGGATCGTCGCCCCGGTGCCGAACAGCACGACCTCGGGCTTGCGAGCGAGCAGTTGCGCGAAGTCGTCGTCGCTGAGGCCGTCGAATCCGGACGCCGCCCAGCCCGTGGCGATCGCGTCGGAGCTCAGAACGACGTTCTGACGGCACTCGACGGCGCCGATGCGAATCCAGCCCGGACCCAGGCCGGTGACGACGTTGCCCGCTGCGGCGGAGAGGTGAAATTTCACGAGCGCGCAATTCAAATTGGGCAGTATGAGGGCAGACGGGCGTTTCGTGTGCCGGGCAAAGGCGCGGCTATCGCCGGCATTGCCGATACAATGCTGCTCGGGGGAGTTGTCGACAGCCGGATTCGCGTCGGATCCGCGGCTGTTCACGCCCTCGACGCGGCCCCCGGTGCTTTCGCCTGACCTCGCAGGAGCGTGATCGCGTGGCGTTCCCGACCGTTGCCTCGGCGTTGACCTGTGTCGTCTGCGGCACGGAATTGCCGCACGGGGCGAAATTCTGCCCCGAATGCGCGCACCCGGTCGCCGCGCCCGAGCCCGCCGACGCGAGGGAGGGCGCAAGGCCCTCCGCGCCGTACACGGCGCTCGAAGGCGAGCGCAAGCTTGTCACGGTGCTGTTCGCCGATCTCAAGGGCTCGCTCGAGCTCATTGCCGATCGCGATCCGGAAGAGGCGCGCAGGCTTCTCGACCCCGTCGTCGAGCACATGTGCGAAGCCGTCGAGAAGTACGGCGGCACCGTGAGCCAGGTGATGGGTGACGGGATACTCGCGCTGTTCGGCGCGCCCGTCTCCTGGGAAGACCATGCGGTGCGCGCGTGTTACGCGGCGCTCAGCATGCAGGATCTCGTCCGTCACTATGGCGACGACATCCAGCGCGTCTATGGCTTCCCGGTGCAGATTCGTATCGGGCTCAACTCCGGCGAAGTCGTGCTCAACGTCAGCGGCCGCGGGCTCTATATGAGCTACATCGCAGTCGGCCGGACCGTTCACGTCGCTGCGCGCATGGAGCAGATGGCCAAGCCGGGCTCCGTGCTGGCGACCGCTGAGACGGTGCGCCTCGCCGAAGGGTATGTCGAGGCCCGGCTTATCGGTCCGGTCAGCGTCAAGGGCATGGAGCGGCCAGTGGAAGTGGCCGAGATCAGCCGCGCGGCGATGCCGCGATCGCGCTTCGACCGCGCTCCGGCACGCGCAATGACGCCGTTCCTCGGCCGCGAAGCCGAGCTCGCGAAGCTCCTCCAGGTCTTCGACGACGTCGCGCTGCGGCGCGAAGGCCGAATCGCGGTCGTTGTCGGGGAGGCCGGGATCGGCAAGTCGCGCCTGGTCCACGAATTCCTGCGCATCGTGCTGCGCAGGGACGCGCTCGCACTGGACGGCGGCGGCGCGCCCTACAGCAGCGGCGCGGGGTACCGTCCAGGTGTTCACATCCTGCGCCAGTACTTCAACATCGCGGATCTCGAGGACGTCAGGGCCGTGCAGGAAAAGGTCGCCGGCAGGATCCTCGCGCTCGACGGCGATGCGAACGAAGTCGGCGTTCCGATCCTCGCGCTGATGCGTGCGCTGCCGCTCAATCACCGCTTCTTCGACCTGACCGTCGCCGAGCGGCGCCAGCGCGTGTTCACCGCGCTGATGTGGCTCGGCCGGCGGATGGCCGCCGAGCGTCCGCTGGTGCTCGCCTACGAGGACCTGCAATGGGTGACCTCCGACACGCGCGATTTTCTCGATGCGTTCGCGCGCGAGACGCCGCCCTCCACGCTTGCGCTGCTCACGTACCGATCCGATTACGACGCAAGCTGGCTGATGGACAAGGGTCACGTCGCGATTCGCCTCGACGGCCTGCCGCCGGTCGCGACCCGGCGCATCATCTCCGACCTTCTGGGCGACGATCCGTCGCTCGCCGCGCTCAAGGACGAGCTGCCGCGGCAAAGCGGCGGCAATCCTCTCTTCATCGAGGAATACGTCCGCAATATGGTCGACTCGGTCGAGCTCATCGGCCAGCCCGGCCATTACCGGATGGGCGCGCGGCGCGAAGCGACGACGATCCCGCCGACGGTGCGGGCGGTACTCGCGGCGCGGATAGATCGCCTCGCGCGTCTCGACAAGCATGTGCTGCAGACGCTCGCTGCGGTGGGCGACGTAGCGACCGTCGCGCTGCTCGAGCGGGTGAGCGACATCTCGACCGACGAGCTTCGCAAGTCCTTGCGCCGCCTCGAGCGTGCGGGGCTCCTGGTCGAGCGCATCGACCGCGAGCAGCTCGCCTACGAGTTCAAGCATTCGCTGACGCAGGCGGTCGCGTACGAGACGCTGCTCCATCAGCGGCGGCGCGAGCTCCATCTCGGGATCCTCGGCGCGCTCTCGGACACGCAGGAATACGACGTTCTTGCGCGCCACGCGGAGCAGGGCGAGGCGTGGGAACAGGCGCTCACCTATCTCCGCGAAGCGGGCCGCCTCACCGCTCAGCTGGGCGGTCTCGAAGCGGTGTCGTACTTCGAGCGCGCGCTCAACGTGCTGCAGCGCCTCCCGCATTCCGCGCATTCGCTCGAAACCGCGTTCGATCTGCATTGCGAGCTGCGCAACGCCCTCGTCCCGCTGGGGCAGCACGCGCGGCTCCTCGAGGTGCTCAAGTCCGCAGAAAAGCTCGCGAAGCAGATCGGCGACGAACGCCGCCTCGCGCAGGCGTACTCGTTCCTCAGCAACTACTACGGCAACGTTGGCCAGTCGGACGCGGCGCTCGAGGCGGGAGAGCGCTCGCTCGTTCTCGGCGAGCGCGTCGGCGCGACCGATCTGCTGCTCGTGGGCAACATGAGCGCGGGGGAGATCTACCGCACGCTCGGCAATTACCAGAAGGCGCGGACGTTCCTGATGCGCGCGGTGCTGCTGATCGAGCCGGAGCGCGAGCAGGAGCACGTCGGACAAGTCGGCCTGCCCGCGGTTCGCGCGCGCAGCCACCTCGCGTGGACGCTCGCCGAGCTCGGCGACTTCCCGGGCGCGCGGATGGTCGCCGCGGAGGCGATGCGCGTGGCCGACGCGTCGAACCACCCGTACAGCGTCTGCCACGGCTGCCTCGGCCTCGGCGGCACGCGCGTGCGGCAGGGCGAGTTCGACGCCGCGATCGGCGTTCTCGCGCGCGGGTTCGCGACGAGCGAGCACGTTCCGCTGTTGCGCCCGCCGATTGCCGCCGACCTCGGTCTCGCGTACGCGCGCTGCGGGCGGCTCGCCGAGGGGCTGTCGCATCTCGACGCGGCGGTCGAAGGCGCGACGAAGATGGGCCGCTTCAGCCGCCTCCCGCTGCTGTTGGTGAAGTGCGGCGAGATCCACCTGCTCGCGGGCGAGCGCGACGAGGCGCTGCGGCTCGCAACCCGCGCGCTCGAGCTCGCGACCGAGCAGAAGGAGCGCGGCAATAGGGTTTATGCGACGCATCTTCTCGCGGAGATCGCGGCGCAGCGCGAGGGCGCTTCCGCCGAAGCCGAGCGGCACTACCTCGATGCGCTGGCACTCGCGAGCGAGCTCGGCATGCGGCCGCTCTCCGCGCATTGCCATGCGGGGCTCGCGCGCCTCTACGCAGCCACCGACCAGGCCGAGAAGTCGGCGGAGCACTGGACCAATGCGCTGTTCATGTATCGCGAGATGGCGATGTGGTTCTGGGTGGAGCGCCTCGAGAAGGACGACTGAGCCAACGCCGATCGGCGCGCCGGCTTGTGCATTGCGGTAAGTTCAAGAATTCGTTAGGATTGGCTCCATCTATCCGCTTTCACGTCGCTCGGACGGTTCCGGGCGCTTACGCCGAAAGACCCGCATGCCATCGTCCCCCGGTACCGAGTTCGCGCGACTGACGCGCCTGCCCCCTTATGTGTTCAACATCACGACGGACCTCAAGATGGCGGCGCGCCGCCGCGGCGAGGACATCATCGACTTCGGGATGGGCAATCCGGACGGACCCACGCCGAAGCACATCGTCGACAAGCTGATCGAAACGGCGGTCCGCCCCGACACGCACGGCTATTCGGTGTCGAAGGGTATACCGCGGCTCCGCCGCGCGATCTGCCACTGGTACGCGCGCCGCTTCGGTGTCGAGTTCGATCCGGAGACGGAGGCGATCACGACGATCGGATCGAAGGAGGGGATCGCGCATCTCGCGCTCGCCACGCTCGGCCGCGGCGACACCGTGCTCGTGCCGAATCCGAGCTATCCGATCCACATCTACGGACCGGTGATCGCCGGTGCCGACATCCGCCACGTGCCCAACGTCGCGGGCGGCGACTTCTTCGCGGAGCTCGAGCGGACGATCCACACAAGCTTCCCGAAGCCGAAGATGCTGATCATCAACTTCCCGTCGAATCCGACCGCGCAATGCGTCGAGCTGCCGTTCTTCGAGAAGATCGTCGCGCTCGCGAAGGAGCACGGGATCTGGGTCGTTCACGACCTCGCGTACGCCGACATCACGTTCGACGGCTGGAAGGCTCCCTCGATCATGCAGGTCGAGGGTGCGCGCGACATCGCCGTCGAATTCTTCACGATGTCGAAGAGCTACAACATGGCGGGCTGGCGGATCGGCTTCATGGTGGGGAATCGCGACCTCGTCAGCGCGCTCGCGCGCATCAAGGGCTATCACGACTACGGGACGTTCACGCCGATCCAGGTTGCCGCGATCGCCGCGCTCGAGGGTCCGCAGGAGTGCGTGGCCGAGATCGCGATGCGCTATCAGAAGCGCCGCGACGTGCTCGTCAAGGGCCTGCACGAGGCCGGGTGGGCGGTCGACGTCCCGAAGGCGTCGATGTACGTATGGGCGAGGATTCCCGAGCCGTATCGCGCCGCGGGCTCGCTCGAATTCACGAAGCGGCTTCTCGCGCGCGCGAAGGTATCGGTGTCGCCCGGAATCGGCTTCGGCGAGTTCGGCGACGAGTACGTGCGCTTCGCGATGATCGAGAACGAAGCCCGGACGCGTCAGGCGGTCAGGGGCATCAAGCAGATGTTTCGCGAGGATATGACGACCTCCACGCTCGCTGCGTTCGGCTCCCCCCGAGAGGTCAGCCCGTGCCCTTCGGGCAGCCGCGCAGGAGCGGAGGGAGGCTGAAATGGCGCGAGCGCAGATGAAACCGCTGCAGGTGGGACTGCTCGGCATCGGGACCGTGGGCTTGGGCACGTGGACAGTGCTCCGGCGCAACGCGGAAGAGATCGCACGCCGCGCGGGCAGGCCGATCCGCATCACGTGGATCGCCGAGCGGGCGCTCGACCGCGCGCGCGAACTGACGCGCGGAGCATCCGACGTCAGTCTCACCGACGACGCGGCGAAGGTTCTCGCGCATCCCGACGTCGACATCGTCGTCGAGTTGATCGGCGGACTCGAGCCTGCGCGCGGTTTCATCCTGCAGGCGATCGACAACGGCAAGCACGTCGTCACCGCCAACAAGGCGCTGCTCGCGCGCCACGGCAACGAGATCTTCGCCGCCGCGCACCGCAAGGGCGTGATGGTCGCCTTCGAAGGCGCCGTCGCAGGCGGCATCCCGATCATCAAGGCGCTGCGCGAGGGCCTGACCGCGAACCGCATCGAATGGATCGCCGGCATCATCAACGGGACGTCGAATTTCATCCTGTCGGAGATGCGCGCGAAGGGCGCCCCGTTCACGACGGTGCTGAAGGAGGCGCAGGCGCGAGGTTACGCGGAAGCCGATCCGACGTTCGACATCGAGGGGATCGACGCCGCGCACAAGCTGACCATCATGTCGGCGATCGCGTTCGGCGTACCGATGCAGTTCGACAAGGTTTACACCGAAGGGATCTCGAAGCTGACCGGCGAGGACATCGCCTACGCCGAGGAGATGGGCTACCGCATCAAGCTCCTCGGCATCACGCGCCGCACCGCGGCCGGCATCGAGCTGCGCGTCCATCCGACGCTCATTCCGGCGAAGCGGCTGATTGCCAACGTCGAAGGCGTGATGAACGCGGTGCTCGTCAAGGGCGACGCGGTCGGCGCGACGATGTACTACGGCGCCGGCGCGGGCGCCGAGCCGACGGCGAGCGCCGTGATCGCCGATCTCGTCGACGTGACGCGGATGCACACCGCCGACTCGGAGCACCGCGTGCCCCATCTCGCGTTCCAGCCCGATCGCCTCTCCGATCTTCCGTTCCTGCCGATGGGCGAGGTCGAGACGAGCTATTACCTGCGGATGCGCGTCGAGGACAAGCCCGGCGTGCTCGCCGACATCACGCGGATCCTCGCCGACCGCGAGATCTCGATCGACGCGATGATCCAGAAGGAGCCCTCGGAAGGAGAGGAGCAGACCGACATCATCCTGCTCACGCACCGATGCATCGAGAAGCAGGTCGTGGCCGCGATCGCGAAGATCGAGTCGCTCGCCACTGTTAAGGGCAGGGTCGTGCGCATCCGGCTCGAAGAGCTCAACTAGTCCACCCGCGTCGCATTTGCGGGCATCGCACGAACAGAAGCTAAAATGCGCTACATCTCGACCCGCGGCGCTTGGGCCGACAACCCGCAGCCGTTCTCGGCGATCCTGCTCGAAGGCCTCGCGCCCGACGGCGGGCTCGCGGTCCCGCAGAAATACCCGCGCTTCTCGGGGAAGGAGCTCGACGCATTGCGCGAGCGCTCGCACCGCTCGCACCGCTTCTATCCCGATCTCGCGTTCGCAGTGCTGTCGCGCTTCATCTCCGACATTCCCACCGCCGACCTGAAGTCGCTGATCGATCGCACTTACACGAGGGAGATCTTTTTCCACGACGCGATCGCGCCCGTTACCGAGCTCGAGCCGGGGCTCCACCTGATGCACCTCTCGAACGGGCCGACGCTCGCGTTCAAGGACGTCGCGCTCCAGCTGCTCGGCAACCTCTTCGAGTACACGCTCGAGAAGGACCGGAGCGCCGTGAACATCCTCGGCGCGACTTCCGGCGACACCGGCAGCGCGGCCGAGTACGCGATGAGAGGAAAGCGCGGGATCAACGTCTTCATGCTATCGCCGCGCGGACGGATGAGCCCTTTCCAGCAGGCGCAGATGTACTCGCTCGACGAGCCCAACATCCACAACATCGCGATCGAAGGCGTGTTCGACGACTGCCAGGATATCGTGAAGGCGGTCTCCGCCGACGCGGCCTTCAAGGCGCAGTGGAAGATCGGCGCCGTGAACTCGATCAACTGGGCGCGCATCGCCGCTCAGGTCGTCTACTACTTCAGCGCCTACTTTTCGGTGACGAAGGGGAGGGGCGATCTCGTCGATTTCGCGGTTCCGTCGGGCAACTTCGGCAACATCTACGCCGGGCATGTTGCGCGATCGATCGGCCTGCCGATAAGGAGGCTCGTCCTCGCGACCAACGAGAACGACGTACTCGACGAATTCTTCCGGACCGCCCGGTACCGTCCCCGCCGCGCCGACGAGACGCACGCCACCTCCAGCCCGTCGATGGACATCTCGAAGGCGTCGAACTTCGAGCGCTACATGTTCGACGTCGTCGACCGCAGCACCCATGCCCTCCTGGCGCTGTGGGACCGCCTCGAGCGCCGCGGCGACTTCGACATCGCGGCGACGCCCCACTGGGACCGCGTCGTGGAGACGGGTCTGGTCTCGGGGCGCAGCACGCACGCCGATCGCATCGCCACGATTCGCGACGTCCATGCGCGCTACGGGATCGTCATCGATCCGCACACCGCCGACGGACTCGGCGTCGGGCGCGTGCACCGCAATCCGTCGATACCGCTCGTCTGTCTGGAGACAGCGCTGCCGGCGAAATTCGCCGAGACCATTCGCGAGGCGCTCGGCCGTGAGCCCGACCGGCCGCCTGCGTTCGCCGACCTCGAAAAGCGGCCGCAGAAGTTCGTCGCGCTTCCGCCGGACGCCGGGCGGGTGAAGGAATACATCGCGGCACACGCGGGCGCCCGAGGCTGAACCCGCGACCGCGCGGCAATCTGCGCCGCGATCGGCGCCGATCTTCCTCCATGCATCACCTCGCGAATCTCTTCCGCAACCTCGTCGCCGGATCGAGGCTGGCCGCTTTTCTGCCTGTCTCCCGGCTCGCGTTCCGGATCGACCTCGTCCAGCTGCTGCTGCTGCTCGCCGTGTCGGCCGCGATCGACATCGGCGTCGACTGGGCGCGCTTCGGGGCGGACGGCTACTTCTCGTGGTTCGGCCTCGGCAACGAGTTCTTCGGCGCCGGTCTGTTGCTCGTGACCGCCGTGCTGCTCGCGCTCGTCTTCCGGCAGGCCGCGCTGGTGCTGTCCATTCCGACCGCCGTGCTCGCGGCGTTCCCGCTGCCGCAGATCGTACGGGTGATCCCGGATCTCGCACGCGACCTCCTGCCGCGAAGCGGGACGTTCGCGGAGACGTTCGACTGGGTGATGATTGCGTGGGTCATCGTAATGAGCGTCCGCGCGGTCGCCGTGATGATCGATGCGAGCGGCCGCGGGCGATGGTGGCGCGCGCTCGTCGGCGGCATCGCGCTCTCGGCGCCGATCTGGTTCGCTCCCGAGATCGCTCCCAACGACACGTGGTGGCGAGTGGCGGCTCCGGACAGCGCCGATCCGCGCTATCCCAACCCGGCCTCCGAGCCCGTGCTCGACGCACAGCAGCGGCTGCTCGACGACGCGCTGTCGAACCTCGAAGACGAGCGCCCCGGCGCGACGGACCTCTACTTCGTCGGATTCGCGGCCGATGCGCGCGAGGACGTCTTTCGCAAGGACGTCGAGGCGGCGCAGAAAGTGATGGACGATCGTTGGGGAACCAACGGCCGATCGATCGCGCTCATCAACAATCCGAGAACGCTGCTCGAGACTCCCGAGGCGACCGTCACGAATCTGCGCGAGACGCTGAACGAAATCGGCGCGACGATCGACGCCGAGCAGGACGTCGTCATGGTCTATCTCGCGAGCCACGGGAGCCGCGATCACGTGCTCCAGGTGTCGCTGCCGCCGCTCGAGCTCGCGCCGCTCACGGCGCCGGTGCTGCGGGGCCTCCTCGACGCCGCGGGCGTCAAGTGGCGGATCGTCGTGATCTCGGCCTGCTACTCGGGCGGCTTCATCGATGCGCTGAAGGACGACAACACGCTGATCCTCACAGCTTCGGAAGCGGACCGCACCTCATTCGGCTGCGGCCACGAAAGCGATTCGACGTACTTCGGCGAGGCGTTGTTCCAGCAGGGTCTGGCGCATGCCGACTCGGTGCTGGAGGCGTTCGACGCGGCGAAGGCGCGCGTGACCGAGCGCGAGAAGGCTGCCGGAGTCAAGCGCCCGTCGAACCCTCAGATCTACCTGGGACCGGCGATGGCGGAGAAGCTGAAGGAGCTCGATCGCAGCAACGCCGCGCTGCGGAGCGGTCGCACGGTTTGACGAGGTGCGGCCTCGCGCGGAGAATGGCGCGACATCTCGAAGCGCTTCCCGGAGGAGATAGATGCGTCGATGGAATCTGCTGGCGGCGTTCGCCGCCGCGTGTATCGCCCTGACCTCGCCGTTCGCAAATGGCCAAGCCCCCGAGAAACCGAAGCTTCAGATCGGCGTAGGCGGCAAGCCGCTCTTCTACTACCTGCCGCTGACGATCGCCGAGCGGCAAGGCTATTTCAAGGCCGAGGGCCTCGACGTCGAGATCCTCGACTTTCCCGGCGGCGCGAAGGCGCTGCAGGCGCTCCTCGGCGGCAGCGTCGACGTCGTGTCGGGTGCGTATGAGCACACGATATCGCAGCAAGCGAAGGGCCAGAACATCGAGGCGCTGATCCTGCAGGGCAAGTACGCGGGCATCGTCCTCGGGATGAGCAAGGCGAAAGCAGCGCAGTACAAATCGCCCAAGGACCTGAAAGGCTGGAAGATCGGCGTCACCGCACCGGGCTCGTCGACAAACATGTTCGTCAACATCCTCCTCGCGAAGGACGGTCTCAAGCCCGATGCGGTCTCGATCATCGGCGTTGGCGCGACGGCCGGCGCGGTCGCGATCATGAAGCGCGGCGAGATCGACGCAGTGGCCAACCTCGATCCGGTGATCACGATGCTCGAGGCGAACGGCGATGTCGTGCCGGTCGTCGACACGCGCACCGCGAAAGGGATGCAGGACGTCTACAAGGGCGCCTACGCGGCCGGGTGCATCTACGTGCCGGTCGATTTCGCGAAGAAATATCCGAATACCGCGCAGGCCGTGGTGAATGCCATGATGCGCGCGCTGCGCTTCATCCAGAACTCGACGCCTGACCAGATCGTGGCGTCGGTGCCGGCCGACTACTATAGCGACAAGGCGCTCTACAAGGCGGCACTCGAGAAGAACATCGAGACGTTCAAGCATGACGGATCGATCTCGATCGAGGCGGGCAACAACGTCGCCCGCGACCTCAGGCTCTTCGATCCGACGATGCAGAACGTCAACGTCGACGTCGCCAAGACGATCAACATGACGTTTCAGCAGAAGGCCGCGCAGAAGTACAAGTGAGATGCAGCCGCGCGTGAGCACCGCGGCGGGCGTGACGGCGAACGA
>DATKMY010000060.1:0-16085 GCA_035541655.1 Casimicrobiaceae bacterium
ATCCGTCGAGGCCGTGCGGATGAATCGCGTAGAACGGCTGATCGGGACCGAGCGAGCGCGCGAGGCCGTGGCTGTAGAACCCTCCGCCGCTGAAGTCGCCGTGCAGGAAGAAGAGCGGCGGCCGACTGCCGCCCTCCGTGAGGGGGACGGCGATCGACCCCGACGGTCGCGCCGCGCTGCGCAGCGCTTCCGCGAGGCGCTCGATCGTCGGCTCCGCGAAGAGCGCGGCGAGCGGCACGCTCGCGCCGCACGTCTTTTCGACGGCGGCCATCATTCGCACCGCGAGTAGCGAGTGCCCGCCCAGCTCGAAGAAGTTGTCGCGGATTCCGACGCGCGCGACGCCGAGCAGGTCCCTCCAGATCGAGGCGATCGCGAACCCCAGCGGATCCCTCGGCGGCACGTGAAAGCCCTTGCGCTGCTCGGCGAGATCGACTGGATCGGGAAGTGCCTTGCGGTCGATCTTGCCGTTCGGCGTCAGCGGCAGCGCGGGGAGGATCACGATCCCTGCGGGAACCATGTATTCGGGGAGCGAGCGGCGAAGATCGCGCCAGAGGTCGGCTGGGGCCGGCCGCGCATCCGGCGCCGGGACCACGTATGCGGTGAGACGGCGCGTCTCCGACGTCTCGCCGTGCAGCACCACGACCGCCTCGCGCACGCTCGGAAGGCGGACGAGGGCCGCCTCCACCTCTCCGGGCTCGATCCGATGGCCGCGGACCTTCACCTGCCGATCGACGCGTCCGGCGAACTCGATCGAGCCGTCGTCGCGATAGCGGGCGCGGTCCCCGGTCCGATAGAGGCGGGCGCCGGGCGTCGAATCGAACGGATGCGCAACGAATCGCTCGGCGGTGAGATCGGGGCGCCCCAGGTAGCCGCGAGCCAATCCCGGCCCCCCGATGTAAATCTCTCCCGGCACGCCCGGCGCAACGGGTTCACCGTGGGCGTCGAGAACATAGACTTCGGTGTTCGCGATCGGGCGCCCGATCGGTATCGTCGCGGCGCGCGGGTCGACGTCGCGGATCTCATGCCACGTCGCGTAGGTCGTCGACTCGGTCGGTCCGTAGACGTGCAGCAGCCGCGCCGGGCGGCCCTCGCGCAGCGCGGCGTCGACCCAGCGGGGCTCCACCGCCTCGCCGCCGAAAAGAACCTGCCTGCGCGACAGCGCCGAAGGGACATCGCGCGCAATCTGGTTGAAGAGCGCCGTCGTGACGAACATCGTCGTCACGCCATGGCGGTTGAGCGCTTCCGCGAACCCGCCGAGCGACAGCACCGCGTCGCGCGGGATCACTGCGACTCGCGCGCCATTGAGCAGCGCGCCCCAGATCTCGAACGTCGATGCGTCGAACGCGGGGTTCGACAGATGCGCGACGGTGTCGGCCGGGGAGAGGCGAACGTAGTCGGTGGCACACACGAGACGAACGACGGCGCGTTGCGGAATCACGACGCCCTTCGGTGCGCCGGTCGATCCGGACGTATACATCACGTAGGCGACGTCGTCGGCCGACGCTTGCGGTAGCGCCAGGCGGGGCGCCTCGCCGCCGACGTCGGGGTCGTCGGCGTCGAGGTTGAGCACCGGGCGCTTCGATCCGGCCATCGCCGTTGCCAGCGCGCTCGCCGCCTCGCGCGTCGTGACGACGGCGGCAGCGCTCGCGTCCTTCAGCATCGCAGAGAGCCGCTCCGGCGGATGCGTCGCGTCGAGAGGAACGTACGCGCACCCGGCGTAGAGCACGCCGAGGAGGGCGATGATCTCCTCCAGCGAGCGCTCGATGCAGACGCCGACCGTCGCGCCCGGCGCGACGCCCAACTCGCCGAGCCGGCGCGCGAGACGCGCGGCACGCCGGGCGAGGGCCCCGTACGTCAGGCTCCGGGTCCCGTCGATCACTGCAACCGAATCCGGGGCGCGCGCGACCTGTGCATCGAAGAGCGCGGTGATCGACGAATCGCGGGGGAAATCGGTTGCCGTCCGATTCCAGTCGACGACGATCTTCCGGCGCTCGTCGTCGGTGACGAGCGGCAGCCTACCGATCGGCCGATCGGGATCGCGGACGATCCCTTCCAGCAGCGTCCGGAACTGCGCGCCCATTCTCTCGACCGTGGACGCGTGGAAGAGCTCGGTGCTGTACTCGAGCTCGCCGGCAAGGCCCTCGTCCTCGATGTAGAGCAGCAGGCTCAGCTCCGCTTTCGCCGTGGTGTTGCGGATCCGTATCGGGTGGCACTCGAGACCGGCGAGCGCGAGGGGCGGCGAATCGTGCTCCTGCAGCGTGAACATCGCCTGGAACAGCGGATCGCGCCCCGGCTCGCGCTCGGGGGCGACCGCTTCGACGACGCGCTCTATCGACAGCTCGCGATGCGCATAGGCCTCGCGCGCGCTCGTCAGCGTCCGTGCCAGCAGCTCGCGGAATGTCGGATCCCCGCCGAGATCGCCGCGATGCACGACGGTATTGACGATGAAGCCCGCGACATCCTTGAATTCGCGGTGGCCTTGCGCGGGGACGGGCGAGCCGACGAGGACGACCTCCTGATCGGCGTAGCGTCCGAGCAGAACCTGGAACGCGGCGAGCAGCGTCATGTGCAGTGTCGCGTTCGCGCTCTCGGCGAGCGTTTCGAGCGCTCTTGCGAGGCTCGCGGCTATGCGGAACGACGTGCAGGCGCCGTCGGTATGCCGGACCTCGGGCCGCGGGTGGTCGATGGGAAGCGCCAGCGCCGGAGGCGAGCCTGCGAGTCTCTTCCGCCAGTACGCGGTCAGCGCGTCGAGGCGCTCCGGCGTCAGGTGCGCACGCTGCCACGTCACGTAGTCGGCGTACTGCATCGGAACCGGAGGAAGGTCGGGCGCCCTGCCCGCGTGCAGCGCTTCGTAAGCCGCGCCCATCTCGCGCGCGGTGATCCTGCCCGAATCCCCGCCGCATATCGCGTGGTGCCGGATGATCGCGAGCAGATGGTCGCGATCGGCGAGCCGAATCAGCCGGACCCGGCTCAACGGTCCGTGGACGAGGTCGAATCGAGTGCGAATCTCCGCGCCGAGGCGACGCGCGAGCTCCGCCTCGCGCTCGGGGGCGGCGACACCCGTGAGATCGACGGTCGCGAAAGCGACTTCGCGCCGCGGCCAGATGCGCTGCCGCGGCTGGCCGTCGACCGCGTCGAACGTCGTGCGCAGGATCTCGTGGCGGTCCGTCACGTGCTGCAGCGAGCCGCGCAATGCCGCGACGTCGAGGTCGCCGGCGATACGCCACCCGATCGCGACGTTGTAGTCGGAGCGACCGGGCTCGAGCTGGTCGAGGAACCAAAGGCGCGCCTGGCCGAACGACGCCGCCGCTGTCTTGCAGTCTTGCGAGGCGAAAGTCGTAGAGTCCATCGAACGCGCGAGAAGATCGCGGAAGATCGGAGCCGTCGCGGAAGATCGAACCCGATCGTTCGCCATTTTCGCATGTCCGGCGCTATGATGTCGCGCCGCCGACGCGCGCGAGCGTCGAGACCCGCTTTCGGCGGATCGAGCCGCGTATGCGTCGAGAGAGCCCCTCGCTGCCGACCTCATGATACGGGACCCCGATACGCTTGCCGCGCTTCGCGACGGCGTCGCGCGCTTCGTCCGCGAGCGGTTGATCCCGGGCGAGGCGATCGTCGCGGAGACCGACGCGGTCCCCGAAGCGATCGTCGCGGAGATGAAAGCGCTCGGCCTGTTCGGGCTCTCGATCCCCGAAGCCTACGGCGGACTCGGACTGACGATGGAAGAGGAAGTCGCGATCGCATTCGAGCTGGGGCGCACATCGCCGGCCTTTCGCTCGCTGATCGGCACCAACAACGGCATCGGATCGCAGGGTCTCGTCTTCGACGGGACGCCCGAGCAAAAGGCGCGCTACCTTCCGCGCCTCGCCGCGGGCGAGCTGATTGCTTCGTTCGCGCTGACCGAACCGGGCTCCGGATCCGATGCCGCGTCGCTCGCGACCTCCGCCCGCCGTGACGGCGACCACTACGTGCTCAACGGGACGAAGCGCTACATCACCAACGCGCCCGAGGCCGGCATCTTCACGGTGATGGCACGTACTGATCCGGCCGACAAGAGCGCGCATGGAATTTCCGCATTCGTCGTCGAGCGCGGGACCGCGGGGCTTTCGCTCGGAAGGGTCGACCGCAAGATGGGCCAGCGTGGCGCCCACACCTGCGACGTGGTCTTCGAGGACTGCCGTGTTCCTGCCTCGAACCTGATCGGAGGCCGCGAAGGCGCCGGGTTCGCGACCGCGATGAAGGTTCTCGACAAGGGACGCCTGCACATCGCCGCCGTTTGCGTCGCCGCCGCCGAGCGGATGCTCGCAGACGCGCTCGCGTACGCGCTCGAGCGGCGCCAATTCGGAGAGCCGATCGCGCATTTCCAGCTGATCCAGGCGATGCTCGCCGACAGCCGCGCCGAGATCTACGCCGCGCGGACGATGGTCGTCGACGCCGCGAGGCGCCGCGACGACGGCCGCGACGTGGCTACCGAGGCCGCATGCGCGAAACTCTTCGCGTCCGAGATGTGCGGGCGGGTCGCCGATCGAGCCGTGCAGATCCACGGCGGGGCGGGCTACGTGAGCGACTACGCGATCGAACGCTTCTACCGCGACGTGCGGCTCTTCCGTATCTACGAAGGCACGAGCGAGATCCAGCGCCTGGTCATCGCGCGCAACATGATCCGCGAAGCGAAGGGGTAGGTCGTCTGCGGCTCCGGTGGGAGTGCGCCCCCGGGCTTCACGAGAACCGGGCGCCCATCGGCGCACTCCCGCCGGAAGCATCCCGCGTCGCAGTCACACCTCGAGCCACTGGCTGCGCACGGCAGGCTTGTCGTGGAGCTCCG
Organism: Casimicrobiaceae bacterium; assembly: GCA_035541655.1. GTDB lineage: Bacteria > Pseudomonadota > Gammaproteobacteria > Burkholderiales > Casimicrobiaceae > CAIWHR01. The sequence continues at coordinate 4,826 of DATKMY010000060.1, forward strand.
CCGCGGTGCCTTCGAAGACGATCCGCCCCTGCCCCATCACGTAGAGACGCCGTGAGATCGCGAGCGCGATCGTGAGCTTCTGCTCGATCAGCAGGATCGCGGTGCCGCGCGCGGCGATCCTCTCGAGGAGCCCGCGGACGAGCGCCACCATCTGCGGCGACAAACCCTCCGTCGGCTCGTCGATCATGATCAGCTCCGGATCCCCCATCAGCGTCCGGCAGATGGTCAGCATCTGCTGCTCGCCGCCCGACAGCACGCCGCCGGGCACGTCGATCCGCTCGCGCAGGAGCGGAAAGAGCGCGAGAAGGTCGGCGAACGGCCAGCGCCCCTCGCGCCGCGCCGATTTCATTCCGAGCAACAGGTTCTGGCGCACGGTGAGCGTCGGAAAGATCTCGCGGCCCTCGGGAACGTAGCCCAGGCCCTTGCGTGCGATTTCGTGCGGCGCGAGGCCGTCGATGCGCTCGCCGCGGAAGCGGATCGCGCCGACCGGGGGAACCAGCCCGACGATCGTCTTCACCGCGGTCGAGCGGCCGGCGCCGTTGCGACCGAGGAGGCTCACGATCTCGCCCGCGCCGACGCGGAAGCTCACACCCTGCAGGATGTGACTCTTCGCGTAATAGGCGTGCAGGTCCTCGACCTCAAGCATCGGCGCTCCCGAGATAGGCGGCCTGCACGGCGGCGTTGTCGTGGATGCGGGCGGGGACGTCGGTCGCGATCACCTCGCCGTAGACGAGCACCGAGATCCGGTCGGCGAGCCCGTAGACGACACTCATGTCGTGCTCGACCATGACAAGCGTGCGCCCGTCGGTCACCGCGCGGATCAGCGCGACGGCGTGCTCGGCCTCGCCCCGGCTCATACCCGCCGTCGGCTCGTCGAGCAGGATCACGCGCGGGTCGCCCGCGATGGTGATGCCGATCTCGAGCGCGCGCTGCTCGGCGTAAGTGAGGACACCAGCCGGCGTGTTGCGCCGCGCGGTCATGCCGATCCGCTCGAGCGCGCGCTCGGCGTGCTCGCGCGCGTCGCGGAGCTTCTCGGTGTCGCGCCAGAAACTGTATCCGTAGCCAAGCGACCACAGCACGCTGCAGCGGATGTTCTCGAACACGCTGAGGCGCGGAAATATGTTGGTCACCTGGAAGCTGCGCGAGAGCCCCAGCCGGTTGATCCGGTAGGGCGGCGCGCCGGCGATCTCGGTTCCGTCGAGGCGGATCGAGCCGCGCGTGGGCGAAAGCGCGCCGCTCACCAGGTTGAACAGCGTCGATTTGCCGGCGCCGTTGGGTCCGATGATCGCGTGGCGCTCGCCCGCAGCGATCTCGAGCGAGATCCCCCGAATGACAGGCGTCGCGCCGAAGCGCTTCTCGACGCGCTCGAGCTGCAACGCGGGGACCGTCATTGCCCCGCCGCTTCCGCGTTCGCGCGCTCCCACGCACCGGCGACGAGCGGCCACGTCGCACGGAACGCCGCGAAGCCCGCAACAAGCGCGAGCCCCGCGATCGTCCACGACCAGGCGGAGGCCGCGTCGACCGCGGTCCATAGGAGCCGCATCTTCGTCCCGAGCTCGGGCTGCGTTGCGACCCGGTAGCTCATCTCGATCAGCGCGATCGCGCCCGCGGCCATCACCGCTGCGGGGACGAGCGCGACAGCATAGGCGCCGACGAGCGCGCCGAATGCGCGCGTTCTAGCGACGCGCCCATGCATCAGCAGAAGCCCGGCGAGGCCGGACGGCGCATAGAGGTTTACGACGATGAAGAAGAGCCCGAGGTAGAGCAGCCACGCCGACGTGTAGCCGCTCAGGCTCGACTGCAGCCACGTGATCGTGATCGCGCCGAGGACCGGGCCGACGAAGTGCGCGGCGCCGCCGATGTACGCCATGATCAGCACCGTGCCGGAGCGCTGCGCGCTCACCGCGTCGGCGGCGACGATCTCATAGTTGATCGCACTCAGCCCGCCGGCAAGCCCGGCGAAGAGGCCTGCCGCGGCGAACGCGATGAAGCGGACGCGGCGCGTGTTGTAACCGACGAACTCGGCGCGCTCCGGATTGTCGCGAACCGCGTTGCAGATGCGGCCGACCGGCGTGCGCATGAACGCGTGGATCAGCATCGCCGCGGCGAGCGACCACAGCGCCGTCGCGTAGTACACCTCGAGCTGCGAGGCGAACGCCAGGCCGAAGAGCGGGGGCGCGCGCGTCCGGCTCGCCGTCAGGCCTTCCTCGCCGCCGAAGATCCCGGGAAGCATGAACGTCGCCGCGTAGACCAGCTCGCCGACGCCGAGCGTGATCAGCGCGAATATCGTCCCCGCCTTCTTCGTCGTCACCGATCCGAACAGCATGCCCGACAGGAGGCCGCCCGCCGCGCCCGCGAGCGGCACGAGCACGATCGGGACCGGGAGCCCGTGATTGATCGCGCGCATCAGGTGAATCGCCGCATAGGCACCGAGGCCGAAGTAGACCGCGTGGCCGAACGAGAGGAGCCCCGTCTGCCCGAAGAGAATGTTGAACGACAGCGCGAACACCGCCGCGATTCCCATCTGCGTAAGCAGCGAGCGTCCGTAATCGGAATCGAGGCCGGGGACATGAGGCAGCACGAGCAGTACGCCGGCCGCGCCCAGCCAGAGCCATGCGCCCGGCGTGCGCCCCGACACCGCGCCGGCCGCCGGCGGCGCTCGTGCGGCGACGGCCGATTCGCTCATACGTCGCGGGTTCCGAGGAGACCGCGCGGTCGCACGGCGAGCATCACCACGAGGAGCAGGTACGGCACGATCGGCGCGGCGGTCGCGAGCTTGATGGATGCGAGCTCGTAGAAGGGCGAGGCGCGGGTGATGCTCACGCCGAGCGAGCGTGCGAGGTCGAGCAGCGAATAGTCGATCGCCACGGCGAAAGTCTGAAGGATGCCGATCAGCAGCGACGCGATGAGCGCACCGGAGAGCGATCCCAGCCCACCCACAACGACGACGACGAAGACGATCGAGCCGACCGCATGCGCGAGCGTCGGCTGGGTGAGCAGCGTGAATCCGCCGATCACGCCCGCCAGTCCCGCGAGCGCGCTGCCGATCGCGAACACCAGCACGAAGACGCCGGGGACGTCATGTCCGAGCGCGCTCACCATCTGCGGGTGCGTGAGCGAGGCCTGAATCACGAGCCCGATGCGGGTCTTCTTCAGCGCGACGTAGAGGAAGGCGAACATCGTCACCGAAATCGCCATCATCAGCGCCTTGTACGCCGGGAACGTGCTCCCGAAGACCCGCAGGAGCGGAAAGTCGATCGCAGTCGGCACAGCGTTCGCCACCGCGTTGCGTCCCCAGATCATCGTGACCAGCTCCTCGATCACGTATGCGAGACCGAAGGTGAACAGGATCTCGGCGACGTGACCTCGCGGATGAACGCGACGCAAGCCGTAGCGCTCGATCGCGGCGCCGATCGCGCCGCAGAGGAGCGGCGCGATCACGAGCGCCGGCCAGAAGCCGACCCAGCGCCCGAACTGGAACGAGAAGTATGCACCGAGCATGAACACGCTGGCATGCGCGAAGTTGAGCACGCCCATCATGCTGAAGATGAGCGTGAGCCCGCTCGTCAGCATGAACAGCAGAAGTCCGTAGACGACGCCGTTCAGCAGCGAGACGGTCGCGAGCTCGAGCATGAGGAACGCGCGTGCAGTCAGCCCATCCGCCGCAGCGTCGACGGCCGCCGACACGGGCTGCGGCGCATGAGGCGTTGCCGGCAATGCCTCGTGGCACTACCCAGCGTCATGCGCGTCTTGTTGCCGAGTGCTTGCGGGCGCATGCCTCACCATGAGCCCGCGGGCACTCGGCGATGCGACCCGACCCGCCCGCGAACGCTCGGCACCCCGCCTCGCCCTACTTCGGGCGCTCCATATTGCAGGTCGTCGGTAGCGCGGTCGCCTTGGCCTCGACCTTGGCGTCCGTCTTCCAGCCGAGTCCGGACTCCTCGCTGTCGTACTTCACGCCCTTCGACAGCGTCGACACGTAGAGCGGCTGCAGGACTTGGTGATTGTCGGCGCGCATCTCGACCTCGCCGAGCGCGGTCACCATCTTCATTCCCTCGAGCGCTCTTGCGATCTTCACCGGGTCGTTCGACCCGGCCTTCTTCGCCGCCGCGGCGAACATCTCCCACATCGTCTTCGCGCGCCAGTACGCGTACTCGTTCTCCTTGCCAGGGTAGCGCTTCGAAAACGCCGCGACCGAGGCATCGAGCTCCGGGGTCGCGTTGCGATGCCATTCGGAGACCTGCTTGAGCGCATCGACGCCGGCTTCGCCGATCGCGGTCACCGTGCCGGGGCTTCCGCCGTAGTAGGTCTCCCACGCGACCTTGAGGCCGGCGTCCTTGCCCGCCTTGATCAGCAGCACCATGTCGTTGCTCCAGTTGCCGGTGATCACCGTATCGGCGCCGGAAGCCTTGATCTTCGCGACGTAGGGCGAGAAGTCGTTGACCTTCTGCAGCGGATGGAGCTCGTCGCCGACCACCTTGATGTCGGGGCGCTTCTCCGCGAGCATCTTGTTCGCCGCTGCGGCGACCGCCTTGCCGAACGAATAGTCCTGGTTGATCAGGTACACGCGCTTGACCTTCGGATCCTTGGCGATCGTGTCCGTCATCGCCGCCATCTTCATGTCGGCGTCGGCGTCGAAGCGGAAATGCCAGAAATTGCATTTCTCGTTCGTGAGCGCCGGATCCACCGCCGCGTAGTTGAGGAAGACGATCTCCTTGCCCGGATTTCGTTCGTTGTGCTTCTGCACGGCATCGGTGATCGCGAGCGCGACCGAGCTGCCGTTGCCCTGGACGACGAATCGCGCGCCCTCGTCGATCGCCTTCTTGAGCTGAATCAGCGACTCCTGCGGATTGACCTTGTTGTCGAAGGACAGGAGCTCGATCTTCTCGCCGTTGATCCCGCCCGCCGCGTTGATCGCGTCGATGTAGAACTGATGGGTCTTCTGCGCCAGGATCCCGGTGCTCGCGGCCCCGCCCGAGAGCGGATCGATGAAAGCGATCTTGACGTCCGCCGCGGCCGCGGCGGCGGCGAATGCAACGGCAAAGCCCAGCCCTGTGATCGTCCACGCGCGCGTCATCGCACCCCCTCCTCGTGTAGGCGAGAGCCCGCTCGGACTGGCGGGCCTTGTCGCAACGCGGATGCTAGCGAGGCGAATGGCACGTTACAACCGGGGTCTCTCCGTGGGTATAGAATGGCGTCCGCGAGCGCTCGCGGCCGACGAGAAAGCTCCACTCGCGGGTCGGCCGCCCTCGGCGCTTCTCTTCAGGGAGCCCCTATGTCGACACCGAATGCGGCAAAAAGCTGGATGGCGATCGCGTCGGTGGCACTTGGATTGGCCGGTCCCGCATACGCTGCCGACATCGGCCAGATCAAGGTTGCCAAGGGCCAGGTGACGATCGAGCGCGGCGGCCAGGCGATCCCGGCCGCCCCGGGCCTGCGGCTGCAGACAGGCGACGTGCTGAAGACGGGGACCGACGGATCGGTCGGGCTCACGATGAGCGACAACTCGCTGCTCTCTGCGGGCCCCAACAGCGTCCTGTCGCTCGACCGCTACGAGTTCGACTCGACGACGAGCCAAGGCGAGTTCGACACGATGCTGACGAAGGGTTCGCTTGCGGTCATCTCCGGCCGCATCGCCAAGCAGTCGCCCGAGGCGATGAAGGTCAGGACGCCCGCATCGATCCTCGGCATCCGCGGCACCGAGTTCGTCGTGAGCGCCAATGACGACTAGGGCGCGATCGCGCGTCCGATCGACCGCGGTCGCCCTGGTGTTCGCCATCTGTCTCGGCGGCTGCTACAACACCGGCACCGTGGTGCTCCTGCCGGAGAAGGACGGTCGCGACACCGCTGTCGAAGTCAAGCAAGGCAAAGACAGCTATGTGCTCGACAAGCCGTACGCCGCGGTGCGGCAGATGCCGGCGGGGCCGCTCGCCTACACCTCCGACCAGAAGGAGGTGGACGCGCGCTTCGGCGCAGCCCTCGCCGCGCAGCCCAAGCGGGCGGAGTCCTTCAGGCTGTATTTCCTCGAGGGCCAGGACGAGCTCACCGTCGAATCGAAGCAGGCGTTCGAGACCGTGCTCGTCGAGATCGCCAAGTACCCCGTCCCGGACGTCGTCGTCGTCGGCCACACGGATACGGTCGGCACCGACCAGGTGAACGACGCGCTCGCACGGAAGCGCGCGGAGACTGTCAAGGCGCTTCTCGTCGCGCGTGGCGTCGCGGCGGCGGATATCGAGACCGTGGGGCGCGGCAAGCGCGAGCTGCTGGTAAAGACCGGCGACAACGTCGCCGAGCCGCAAAACCGCCGCGTCGAGATCCTCGTCCGCTGATTCGCCGCAACCGGCGTCGGAGACCATTTCCGCCTCGACCCGCCGAAGCAGGGTCGGCGACGACTTTCGTCGAAGCTCGAACGCTTCGATCAGAGCACGAGAACGTCGTGTCGGTCCCTACCCGCGCGCGCCGTTCCAGCGCAAAACCAGCACCGTGAGGTCGTCGGCAACTTCGGCGCCCGCGCCGAACGCGTCGACGTCGGCGCGCAGCGCAGCGACCAGCGACCCGGCCGTCGCGTTCGTCGTCACCGCGCGCTCGAGAAACTGCCGGACCCGCTCGCCGCCGTAGAGCTTGCCGCCGGGATCGACGGCCTCGGTCACGCCATCCGAGACGAGGCAGATCAGCTCGCCGACGCCAAGCTGGCGCTCGGCGCCGCGATAGCCGAAGTCGTCGACTGCGCAAAGCGGCGGTCCGCCGCCGTCTTCGATGCGTACGACGGTCGCGTCGGCGGGGTTCGCGAGGTACGGGTTCTCGTGTCCCGCATTGCAGTATGCAAGCTCGCCCGACTCGAGATCGAGAACGCCCGCGAACGCGGTGACGAACAGCATTTCCGGGTTGTCGCGCGACACCTCGGCGTTCACGAGCGCCATCAGCTCGCCGATGTCCGCCCCCGATGTTCGCAGGATCGTGCTCTTGCACAGCGCCTTGCTGACCGCCATGAAGATGCTCGCCGTCAAGCCCTTCCCCGCGACGTCGCCGACCAGGAAGAAGAGGTGCCGGTCGTCGAGCCTGAAGAAGTCGTAGAGGTCGCCGCCGACCTCGCGCGCCGGAACCATCGTCGCCGCGAGGTCGATCCGGCGCTCGTTGCCGAGGACCTCGGCGCGCGGCAGAGTGGCGACCTGCACGCGCTTTGCCGCATCGAGCTCCCCGGCCATTCGCGCCTTCTGCTCGCGCTCCTGCTGCACGAGCTGCTCCAGTGCCTTTCTCTGCTGCGTCGCTTCGGCGAGAGTCAGCACGAGCAGCGTCAGAAACAGCAGCATCAGCGCCATGCCGGGAAGCGCCGCGTCGAACAACAGCCGTTGGAGCCAGAACGCGAGATAACCGGCCGCGAGGAGCAACGCGACGCAGGAAACCGCGAGCAACGCCGAATTGCGCGCGCTCCACCGGGGCGTCGCATAGATCAGCAGCGAGCCGAGAAGCAGTAACGCGAGCGCTTCGACCCGCGGCGCCCACGCCGGCCGGCGGAGCAGCGTATGGTCGAACAGATTCTCGAGCAGCTGCGCGTGAATCTCGACTCCGGGCATCGGCAGTCCGAGCGGCGTGTTCTTGTCCTCGACCATGCCGACCCCGGTTACGCCGATCAGCACCAGCTTCCGCGCGATCTGCTGCGGATCGACCTTGCCGTCGATGACGTCGACCGCGGAAACGAAGCGATCGGGTCTCGACTTCGAATAGTAGACGCGTGCCGCCCCGTCCTCCTCGGTCGGGGCGACCAGATCTCTGCTCACTTGGACGCCGAGCACGGACGAGTCGTGGGTCAACAGACGCAGCGCCGGCGCCCCGATGGCCACACGGAGCATCTCAATCGCGAATGCCGGGGCAAGCGTCCCGCCGACGTTCGCCACCAGCGGAATCCGACGGATCAGGCCGCCGCCCGCGGGATCGACCGATATGAGCCCGTGCCCCGCCGCGGAGCGATCGAGCTCGTCGAGGCTCGTCCGCACGCCGGCGTAGCTCCGCACGCCGGGAGCGGCCGGCTCCCCGGCCGTCGCCCCGGCCCCTGCATCGCTGACGACGAACGGCGGCACGCGCAGGAGCATCCCTGTCGCAGTTGCGTTGCCTTCGATCGCGAGCACGACCGGCGCGGCGGCGATCGTCTTCGCGAGCTCCTGGTCGGACTCCGACAACGCGGCGAGCTGCCGCGCCGCCGTCGCGTCGACAATCCCCGTGTGGGCGAGCAGCCGCTCGAGCGAGCGCCCGTCGGCTTCGGGCATCAGGATGTCGATCCCGATCGCCGCCGGCCGATACCGATTGATGTCGCGTATGAGCTCGGCCAGCACCGGCCGCGGCCACGGCCATTGGCCGAGCGCAGCGAGGCTCTTCTCGTCGATCTCGACGATCGTCGCCGGCATCGACACGACGTCCCGCGGCGAGATCAGCTGGTAGACGTCGAACCACGCCGATTGCACATGCTCGGCGAGCCCCACGAAGGTGCCGAGCCACGCCGGCAGCGCGCGCTCCGCGAGGCGCGGAGCGAGCCAGATCAGCAGGGCGAGGGCAGCGAGCAGCGGGACCGCGACGAGGCGTATCGGCGCGGGCCGCCTCGCGGTGGCCGCCGATCCCGCAGGAAGACTCACAACTCGATTTCCATCCCGTCGTAGGCCGCGCTGACCTGCATCGGCGCGCGTGTCCGCGTGATCTCCTCGAGGCGGCGCGTCTCGTCGAGAATCCGGCTGATCGCTTCGTCGTCGTTCGCGGGCTCGTGGTGGAACAGGCACAGGTGGCGGACGTCGGCGAGCTGGCACAGCTCGACGCCCACGACGTTGCTCGAATGCCCCCAGTCGGCTTTGACGGTCGTCGCCTCGGCGAGCGAATACATCGCGTCGAAGATCACGACGTCGGCATTGCGGAAGAACTCGACGATCCCTTCGGTCTCGGCGGGGTCGGCGAGCTTGTGTTCCGAATCCGTCGTGTAGACGACCGTCTTGCCGTTCGCTTCGAAGCGGTAGCCGTACGAATCGCCCGCGTGGCGCTGCAGCTTCGGCGTGACGCTCATCCCCGCGATGTCGTAGCTCTTGCCCGGCTTGAGCACGGTGAACTCGATGTTCGCGCGCAGATACGAGAAGTCGACCGGAAACGACGGATTCTCCTGCTGGCGGCGCAGCGCTGCCTCGAGCCAGGGGTGGCATCCGTAGAAATGCACGCGGTTGCCCGGTACGTAGGCCGGCGTGAAGAAGGGCAGCCCCATGATGTGGTCCCAGTGCACGTGGGACACGAAGATGTGATACGTCTGCGGCGAACCGGGCCCGTGGCGCGCGATCGCGGCCTGCCCGAACGGGCGCAGGCCGCTGCCGAGATCGCAGACGACATACCCGGGGCCCCCGGTCTCGAGCTCGACGCAGGGCGAGTGTCCACCGTACGTTCCGGCGACCGCCATTCCGAGGCTGTCGAGATAGTCGTCGATCTCGCGGTCGGAATTGAAAACGCGTCCGGAAGCGCCGCGAAGCGCCGTGACGAGCTTTCGGCGCACCGCGGCAGCCGTCAGCGACACCGGGAGCGACCCGCGCGTCCCCCAGAAGCGAATACGCTTCATTTGGCTTCGAAGGCTGCCAGCGCTGCCGGCGAGAGCTTGGCCACCGCGTCGCGCACCGAGGGAAACACCTCGAGCACGCTGTCGAAGCGGCTGATCGCGAAAATCTCGACAACGACCGGCTGCAGCGCCGCGACCGCGATCCGCGCACCGCGCGCGCGCATCTGCTTCGCCGCCACCATCAGGATCCGGAGCCCGACGCTGCTGATGTAGTCGACGGCGGCGAAGTCGAGGACGAGCCCGCCTTTGCCGGACGGAGTCTGCTCCAGAAGGGGCGCAATGGCCCCTTCGAGCTCCCCCGCGGAGGAATGGTTGATCCGGCCGACGGGAGCGGCCACGATGACATCGACGAACTGTCGGCTCGAGAAGAGCACGGTGTGACCCCCGCCTTCGCGGCGTTGACGCGCGCGGCAAACCGTGCCGATTATACGGAACCCGCCCGCGTGGGGGGCAAGCCACGACAGCCAGCCTGGACTTTCCCCGAATGTCGCCGTCCCCCTCGCGCAATGCGCCGTGCCCCTGCGGCAGCGGCAAACGCTACAAGGAGTGCCACGGGGCGCTCGCGAATCCGTCGGCGGCCGAAGCGAGCGGCGACCCGGTGGCGCAGGCGCAGGCCGCGCTCCGCGCCGGCCGCCACGCCGATGCCCTCGCTGCGCTCCGGCGCGCGCTCGTCGCGGAACCCGAAAACTCGGAGCTCGTGCGCGAATGCGCGCGGGTCGCGTGGTTGATGGGCGACGCCGAGCGGGCCCAAGCCGATTGTCGCGCCGCGCTCGATCGCGCACCGAACGACGCGAGCGCATGGAACCTGCTCGGGGAGATCCTGCGCACGGCCGATACGGCGGGCGCGGAGTCCGCGTGGCGCCGAGCGCTTGCGGTCGACCCCGGCAACGGCGAGGCACGCTTCCACCTCGGCAACCTCTATCGCGAGCGCGGCGACCCGCGCGGCGCACGCGACGAATACGAGCGGGCGCTCGGCGCGGCGCCAGGACACCCCGGCATTCTCAACAACCTGGGCCTCGCGCTCGAGGCCTCGGGCGAACGCGACCGCGCGGAGAGTTGCTACGAGCAAGTGCTTGCAGCCGATCCGCGCCACGCCGACGCGCTCGGCAACCTCGCGAGCTCGCTCTTCGAGCGCGAAGCTTATCGGCAGTCGGCCCTCGCCTACGATCGGCTGTTCGCGATACGTCGCGACGTTCCGGCATCCGTCTGGGTGCGACGCGGCATGGCGCAGGAACGCACCGGCGAGTTGGCGTCCGCGGAGGCTTCGTTCAGCGAAGCGGCGCGGCTCGCACCCGATGACGCGCGCGTCCACAAGAACCTCGGCACCGTGCGCTTCGAACTCCAGCACTACGCCGACGCGGAGACCGCGTGGCTGCGCGTGCTGGAGCTCAATCCCGACAGCCGCTACGCGCTGTCGATGCTCGCCTACACTCGGCAACATCGCTGCGACTGGCGCGGCCTTCCGGAGCTGCACGCGCGAATCAATCGCCTGCTCGAAGCTGACGACGCGGACGCGCAGGACGGTGTGACTCCGTTCAACATCCTCGCGATGCCGACCTCCCCGGTGGCCCAGCTGCGGGCCGCCGAGCGCTGGGCGAGATCGATCCCGATATCGCCCCGCCTCGCCCGTCCATCGCTCGATGCGACAGGGACCGGGCGCCTGCGCGTCGGCTTCGTTTC
>DATKMY010000061.1:0-9515 GCA_035541655.1 Casimicrobiaceae bacterium
GCCCGCCAGCTTTCCGGCCGCTTCGGATTGAAGGTAAGCTGCGTCGACGAGCGCTACACGAGTGTCGCGGCGGACGCCGAGCTTGCCGGCTCCGGCTTTCGCGGAAAGGATCGCAAGGCGCAGCGCGACGCGGTCGCGGCGCAGCTCATCCTGCAAAGCTGGTTCGACGAGACCGACCCGAGACCGATTCGTGGCCCTGCCTGACGCCGAACAGACGATCGCAGCGCTTGCCGACCGCATGCGCGGGGCCGTTGCGTTCGATGCGAAGTTCGTGGGCATCTATTCGGGCGGCGCCTGGGTTGCCGAGCGCCTCGCGGCGATGATCGACGGTGAGCACCCGGTCGGCTACATCGACGTGTCGTTCTACCGCGACGACTTCAGCCGGACCGGGCTCAAGCCCGAGGTGAAGCGCACGGAGCTCCCATTCGAAGTCGAGGGCGCGACGATCGTTCTCGTCGACGACGTGCTTTACACCGGGCGCAGCGTCCGCGCTGCGATCAACGAGCTCTTCGACTTCGGGCGCCCCGCCTGCGTCGAGCTCGCGGTGCTCGTCGACCGCGGGGGCCGCGAGCTGCCGATCGAGCCGACGTACGCCGGCGCGCGCCTCGCGGTCGCACGCGATCTCTCGATCGTCCTTTCGCGTGCCGAGGACGGCAGGCTGACGCTCACCACCGAGGCGGGCGGTGCGTAATCCGCAGTTGAACGCGCAGGGCGAGCTCACGCACCTGCTGACGCTCGAGGGGTTGCCGGCCGAAGTCATCGTACGCATCCTCGATACCGCGGTGCCGTTCGCCTCGATCGCCGAGCGCGACGTGAAGAAGGTCCCGCTGCTGCGCGGCCGGTCGGTGTTCAACCTATTCTTCGAGAATTCGACGCGCACGCGCACGACGTTCGAGATCGCAGCCAAGCGGCTTTCCGCCGACGTGATCAACCTCAACATCGGTTTCTCGTCGACGAGCAAGGGCGAGACGCTGCTCGACACCGTCGACAACCTGGTCGCGATGAACGCCGACATGTTCGTCGTCCGCCATTCGCAGTCGGGGGCGCCTCACCTGATCGCCGCGCACCTGAATCGCACCGGGCGCCTGCACGTCCATGTGGTCAATGCCGGCGACGGACGTCACCAGCATCCCACGCAAGGGCTTCTCGACCTCTTCACGATCCGCCACTACAAGAAGGATTTCCGGGCCCTGACCGTCGGCATCGTCGGCGACGTGCTGCACTCGCGCGTCGCGCGGTCGCTGATCCACGGGCTGACCACGCTCGGCACGCCCGAGGTGCGCGCGATCGGCCCCAAGACGCTCCTGCCCACCGACCTCCAGGCGCTCGGCGTGCAGGTCTACAACGACACCCACTCGGGACTCGCGGGCTGCGACGTGGTCGTGATGCTCCGCCTGCAGAACGAACGGATGAAGGGGGCGCTGCTTCCTTCCGTCGGCGAATACTTCAAGCATTACGGACTCACGCCGGAGAAGCTCGCGCTCGCCAAGCCCGACGCGATCGTCATGCACCCCGGACCGATGAATCGCGGCGTCGAGATCGATTCGGCCGTCGCCGACGGCGAGCGAAGCGTCATCTTTTCGCAGGTCACCTTCGGGATCGCCGTGCGGATGGCGGTGTTGAGCATCCTCGCGGGGAACTGATGCGCGGAATCGCGGGGAGCGCTGGCACTTGAAGATCGAGATCAAGAACGGACGTCTCGTCGACCCGCGCCATGGCGTCGACGGCGTCGGAACCCTCTGCGTCGGTGACGAACGCGTCGTGGCTGTGGGAGCGCCGCCCGCCGGCTGGAGGGCGGAGCGCACGATCGACGCGACGGGTCTCGTCGTCTGCCCGGGTTTGATCGACCTCTCGGCGCGGCTGCGCGAGCCGGGTTTCGAATACAAGGCGACGCTCGAATCGGAGATGCGAGCCGCGGTCGCGGGCGGTGTCACCAGCCTCGCGTGTCCGCCCGATACCGATCCGCCGCTCGACGAACCGGGGCTCGTCGAGATGCTCAAGTATCGCGCGCGGTCGCTCGACAAGGCACACGTCTACCCGATCGGAGCGCTGACCGTCGGCCTGCAAGGCTTCGAGCTCACCGAGATGGCCGAGCTGACCGAAGCCGGTTGCGTCGCGTTTTCGCAGGCCGAGGCGCCGCTCACCGACACCGGGGTGCTTCTGCGCGCGATGCAGTACGCGGCGACGTTCGGCCATCGCGTCTGGCTCCGCCCGCAGGATCCCTATCTCGCCAAAGGCGGCGTCGCGCACGACGGCGAAGTCGCGACACGGCTCGGCCTCGCGGCGATTCCACCTGCGGCGGAGACGATCGCGCTCGCGACGATCTTCGCGCTGGTTCGGCTGACCGGCGTTCACGTTCACCTTTGTCGGCTGTCGACGGCCGAGGGCGTGGCGATGATGCGCGCGGCGAAAGCGGAGGGACTGCCGGTAAGCTGCGACGTCGCCGTCCATCATCTGCACCTCTGCGACGTCGACATCGGCTGGTTCGATGCGCAGTGTCGATTGATTCCCCCGCTTCGGAGCAGCCGCGATCGCGCCGCGCTGCGTGCCGGACTCTGCGACGGCACGATCGATCTCGTATGCTCGGACCACGCACCGGTCGACGACGACGCAAAGCAGCTGCCGTTCGGCGAAGCCGAGCCGGGCGCGACCGGACTGGAGCTGCTGCTGCCGCTCACCCTGAAGTGGGCAACCGAGGATGGCGTTCCGCTCGCCGCGGCCCTCGCCCGCATCACCTCGCGCCCCGCGGAGATATTGGGCTCGCCGGCCGGGCACCTTGGCGTCGGCGCACCGGCGGACGTTTGTCTCTTCGACGCCCGGGTTCACTGGCGCGTCGAGCCCTCGGCGTTGGCCAGCCAGGGCAAGAACACGCCGTTCCTCGGCCTCGAGGCTCCCGGGAAGGTGCGGATGACGATCGTCGGAGGGCACGTCGTTCATGAAGGATGAGAAGCGCGCGCGGAATGCGGGCGTTCGTCTGCGTGTTTACGGTGGATTTCAATGCGCCGACCGTGGCTGCGGGGCGCGACTGGAGGAAGTATGAAGCTTGATCTCGAACAGGATGTGAAAGGGCTGCTCCCGGCGAAGGACTACGATCGCCGCGATTTCATCTGGACCGCCCTAGGCGCGAGCGCCGCCCTGGCGGTCTCCGCACCTGTGTCGGCGCAGCTCATCACCACCGACACGCAGGGCCTCGAAGCCACCGACCTGGGGATCCCGACGCCGACCGGCAATATTCTCGGCTACCGCGCGATGCCGGCGACCGGCGGTCCATTTCCCGTCGTCCTCGTGTGCGCCGAGATCTTCGGGCTCAACCACTACACGAAGGACATCTGCCGGCGCTTTGCCAAGGAGGGGTACTACGCGATCGTGCCCGACATGTACTGGCGGATGGCCGACCTGACGAAGATCACCGATTTCGCGCAGATCCGGCCGATCGTGGCAAGGAAGAGCGACGCCGAACTCGTCTCCGACTACGATGCGGCGGTCGCGTCAGTGCGCACGAGTACGAAGGGGGACTTGTCGCGCATGGCCGTCGTCGGCATGTGCCGCGGCGGGCGCACCTCACTCGTCTATGCCGCATCGAATCCGACATTGAAAGCTTGCGTGTCGTGGTACGGACCCGTCGGCGGTCAGCCGAGCGAATTCACGCCGCGGACCGTGATGGACCGCGTCGCCGAGTTCAAGATGCCGGTCCTCGGTCTCTACGGCGCCAAGGACGCCGGCGTTCCGATCGCTGAAGTCGAGAAGTTCTTCGCCGCGTTGAAGGCGCAGGGAACGCCATCGGAGCTGGTGATCTATCCCGAGGCGGGGCACGGCTTCCACGCCGACTTTCGCCCGGACAACTATCGCAAGGCGGACGCCGAAGATGGCTGGAAGCGAACGCTCGCCTGGCTGAGGAAGTACGGCGTCGCGTAGGCTACTTCTGCTTCGGCACGCGCCCCAGCAGATAGAACTCGTCGTTGGGCCGGAGCCGGATCAGGTTCGCCATGCGGTTCGAGTGGCAGAAGAACGCCGTGATGTTGCCGATGTCCCAGATGTCCTCGTCGTCGAAGCCGTGTGAGCGCAGCTCCGCGTAGTCGTTCTCGTCGATCTCGGCGCTGCGCTCCGCGACCTTGAGCGCGAAAGCGAGCATCGCGCGCTGCCGGGGCGCGATGTCCGCCTTGCGGTAGTTGATGCCGACCTGATCGGCGACGAGCGGGTTCTTCGCGTAGACGCGCAGGATCGCTCCGTGGGCGATGAAGCAGTACAGGCAGTCGTTCGCGCCGGCGACCGCGACGACGATCATCTCGCGCTCCGCCTTGGTCAGTCCCGATTCGCGCAGCATCAGCGCATCGTGGTACGCGAAGAACGCGCGGAACTCGTCGGGTCGATGCGCGAGCGCGAGGAAGACGTTCGGGACGAACCCCGCCTTCTCCTGAACTTCGAGAATCCGTGCGCGGATGTCGTCGGCGAGGTCTTCGAGCCTGGGGACGGGGTAGCGGCTGATCGGGGGACTGGTCATGGTCGCGGTGCTTTCCGATTTCGATCGATGGTTGACTGGGAGCGGTGATTCTACGACCTGTGTCCGCTCCCCCGACAGGTTGTTCGCGCAAACGGAAGCCCGGCCGCTCCGATCACCTTCTCTGCAGCCACCCGTAAAGCCAATGGCCAGCAATGGACGGCCTTCGCTCGGTACTGAGCGCCGGTGGTTTGCTATATATTTCCGGCATGGCGTCGATGCTTCCCACAGGCAGCGTCACCTTTCTCTTTTGTGACATCGAGGGCAGCACGACATTGTGGGAGCAGGCTCCCAACGCGATGCGCTCTCTGCTGGCATGGCACGACGGCGTCTTGCGCTCGGTCATCGAATCGTCGGGCGGACACATCGTCAAGACCACGGGCGACGGAGCTTACGCGGTATTCGGCATCGCGAAGAACGCAATAGCGGCCTGCCTTCACGTGCAGCGCAAGCTGCAGGAAGCGGCGAACGAGGGGGCGGACGCTACTGCACAAGCACCCGAACCGCCCGTCACGCTCAGAGTACGCATGGGCTTGCACAGCGGCGTCGCCGAGCTGCGCGACGGAGATTATTTCGGAGCGGCGCTGAATCGGGCTGCTCGAATCATGTCCGTCGCGCACGGCGAGCAAGTGCTGCTTTCCGCGACGACGGCGGAGTTGCTTCGAGGAGATCTCCCCGATGGAGTCACCCTCCGCGAGATGGGAGAGCACCGGCTCAAGGGCTTGCCCAATCCGGAACGGCTTCTCCAGATCGTCGCACCCGGACTGCGCGCGGATTTTCCGCCGCTGGTCTCGCGGGCGGGCCACAGTCTCCCCGCCGAACGCGATGCCTTCGTGGGGCGAACCGACTCGCTCGCTGAATTGGCGAAACGCGTGCGTGGCGATGCGCGGCTCGTCTCGGTTCTCGGAATCGGCGGCACCGGCAAGACACGCCTCGTCACGCGCTTCGGCTGGAGCGCGCTCGATTCGTTTCCGGGAGGCGTCTGGTTCTGTGACCTCTCCGAGGCCAGAACGCTGGATGGCGTACTCCATGCCGTCGCACAGGGTCTCGGCGTCCCGCTCGGCAGCGACGAGCCGGTCACGCGCATCGGCAATGCGATTGCGGGGCGCCGGCAATGTCTGGTGATCCTCGACAACTTCGAGCAAGTCGCGCGGCATGCCGAGGAAACGCTCGGTCGATGGCTGAACCGCGCGAGCTTCGCCCGATTTCTCGTGACGACGCGCGAAGTTCTCGGACTGCCGGGTGAGGAAATTCTCGCACTCGCTCCGCTGCCACCGCAGGATGCTTCCGCCCTGTTCGTAAGGAGAGCCGAAGCCGCGAAGCCAGGGTTCGTTTTGAGCGCGGAGGATCAGGCGGCGATCGGCCCGCTCGTAAAGCTGCTGGACGGCCTGCCGCTTGCAATCGAACTCGCGGCCGCGCGAGTGCGCGTGATGCCGCCACGCACCCTGCTGGTGCGAATGAGCGACCGCTTCAAGCTCTTGTCCTCCGCCGGCGGCCGTCTCGACCGCCAGGCGACGCTGCGCGCGGTGTTCGACTGGTCCTGGGACTTGCTGTCGCTGCCCGAGAAAGCCGCGCTGGCTCAGCTCTCGGTGTTCGAGGCCGGGTTCACGCTCGAAGCGGCGGAAGCCGTTCTCGATCTCGACGACTGCGATGACGCGCCTTGGGCGATCGACATTCTCCAATCGCTAGTGCAGAAATCGCTCGTCAGGCAGGTGACGGACGATCGCTTCGATCTCCTGGTGAGCGTGCAGGATTATGCGGCCGAACACCTGCGCACGACGGAGCGGTATGCAAGCAGCGGGCCCGCGGCGGCGCTCGCGGCCGAGATCAGGCACGGCGCTTACTTTGCGTCGCTGGATGAGCAAGCGGCGGTCGAACGTGCGAGCACGGAGCTAGACAATCTTGTCATAGCGTGTCACCGCGCCGCAGCGCGCGGTGATGCGACTACGGCCGCGAAGACATTGCAAGCCGCCTGGAGTGCACTCGCCTTGCGCGGGCCGTTTCGAATCGGCGTCGAGCTGGCATCGCTGGTTCAGGCAATTCCCGGCCTCGAGACGCCGACGGCCGCGATCGTGCACGGGGTTGCCGGCGCGGCGCTGCGCCTTGTCAGGAAGATCGCCGACGCGCGTACCGCGTTGGAAAGGTCGCTCGAAGAAGCTCGCGAGGCCGGCGACCGGGCCTGCGAGACCCGAGCGCTTCTAAGCCTCGGCGCGCTCGATATTCACGGTGGGCATGCGCAATCGGCCCGTGAGGTTCTCGAGCTCGCGCTCACTGCCGCCCGCGAGCAGTCCGATTTGCCGCTCGAAAGTGGAGCCCGAAACTGGCTCGGACAACTGGAAATCTACCTCGGCAAGCCGGACAGGGCGCTGCCTCACTTCGAGGCTGCGCTAAGTCTCGCCAGGAAAGCGCGCGACCCGCGACGGGAAGTGAGCGCGCTCGGCAACCTCGGAACGATCGAAGTTTCCGGTGCAAGCAAGGCACGCCTCTATTGCGAAGCTGCGCTTGCCATGGCGCGAAACAACGGCGACCGGATGATCGAAGGCAACACGCTATGCAATCTGGGACTGCTGAACTATCTCGAAGGACGATTCGAGGACGCGGAGGAGCACCTCGCCATGGGATTGGTCGTGGCGCGCGAGATCGGCAACGTCGAGGCCGAGGGCAACGTGCTGTGCAACCTCGGTATGGTTCACGATGCGCTCGCGGAACTCGATGCGGCGGAGAGCGATTACGATGCTGCTCTCGCGATCGCCCGTGAATTCGAGCTGCGTCGGCTGGAGGGACAAATTCTCGGCTACGCCGGAGTGCTCGCCGCGCGCCGCAGCAAGTTCGACGTGGCGCGCAATCGTCTGGAAGCCGGCGAAGCGCTCTTGCGCGCAGTGTCCGATCGAGTGAGCCTGGGGCTGTTGCTTTGCAATCGATGCGAAGCCGAGCAGCTCTCCGGCTCGCCCAACGCGGCGACCGCCGCGCTTGCGGTCGCCGAGGAGATCGCCGCCGAGGTTTCGGCAGGAGCTGACTCCGAGCTGGGGCTCGCACTGACGCGCCTCCGGCCGCGCGCTTCGTAAAGTCGGCGACCGGCGTCGCGCAGCGCAACCGTGCGAGCGACTGGCGGAGCCGAAATTTCGGCGCCCCACTAGCCGATAACTGCCCGCAACGTTTGAAGTTGTCTGCGCAGGGGTCCGAATCCTGCGCGTCTCGTGCGGCCTGGGCCATGCGATCGCCGACGAGCTTCTACTCCGAACGTCTACATTCCCGTCATTTCGATCTCGCGACGCAAATTCGGCGTTGATTTGCCCGCGGGCTTGACGAAGGTCAACGTATTGGAAGAGGGCCGCGCGTAGCTTTTTCCGAATTCAGTCTTACCCGGGCGCTGCTCGGGGCCGTTGCCGTACGAGCGTGTGCAAGGCAAAGCGCGCAGTGACGTGCGGGCCCCGAGAGCGGGACGATCGCGCCCCGATTGGGCGATCGCTCACGTGCGAGCGGGTGCGCGTGCCATGTTTGATGAGCCGGTCGGCAGGGTGATGCAGCAAAGAGGACTCCTCAAGGCGTCGCGGGAGACCCTTGTCAACAGCGCGGCCAAGCTGATGGCCAGTAGGGGGCTCGGCGCGGTCCTGGTGGTCGACGGCGAGCAGCTCGTCGGCATCTTCACCGAGCGCGACATCGCGTTTCGCGTCGTTGCCCGCGACCTCGACGCGCAGACGACTCGCCTTGCCGAGGTCATGACGCCTGCCCCCGAGACCGTCGATCCCGACAAGCCCTTCGGATATGCGCTGCTGCGAATGCAAGAGGGGGGATTTCGACACCTGCCCGTCGTGAGCGAGGGCAAGATCGTCGGGATCGTCTCGGCTCGGAGCGCGATGGATCCGGCGTTGGAGGAATTCGTGTCCGAGGGCCGGAGGCGAGAGCGCTACCGGGACATGCACGATCAACCCGCCAAAACACCGACTCGCCGCCCGCGTCGGACTCGAGACTGACGGCGGGGAACCCCGCGAAACGTCAGGCGTGTTTGCCGATCAGGTGCTTCAGCGCAATCGGGTCGAGCAGCTTTACGGTGCGCCCCTGCAGCTCGATCAGGCGGCCGGCCTGGAACCGCGAGAACAGGCGGCTCACCGTCTCGAGCTTGAGTCCAAGGTAGCTGCCGATCTCCTCGCGCGTCATGCGCAGCACGAACTCGGTGGACGAATAGCCGCGGCGCCGGTGACGTTCGCCGAGATTCAACAGGAACACGGCGAGCCGCTCCTCCGAATGCATGCTGCCGAGGAGGAGCATCATGCCTTGATCGCGGGCGATCTCCTTGGACATGATCTGGTGGAGGTTTTTCTGCAGCGCGGGCAGGCTGCGCGCCAGACGCTCGACGTTGGCGAACGGCAGCACGCAGACCTCGCTCTCCTCGAGGGCGACTGCCGCAGCCTGGTGGTGGTTGGTGCCGACACCGTCGAGCCCCACAATCTCGCCCGGCAAGAGGAAGCCGGCGACCTGCTCGCGCCCATCCTCGGCAAGCAGTGTCGCCTTGAGCGATCCGACGCGAACCGCGTACAGCGCATGAAACGCATCTCCCGCCCGATACAGCGGTTGATACTTCTTCAGTCGTGAGCGGTGCGTGACCAGCCCGTCGACTTGCCTCATCTCGTCGGTCGTGAGGCCCACCGGCAGGCACAGCTCTCGGACGCTGCAGGTCAGGCAATGGGCTTTGAAGTCGCGAACGGAAAGCACCGCTGCGCCGGCAGTTTCCGGCGCCGAGGGTGACTGGGACTTCAAGGCGGGCGCCAAGGGCTCTTTGCTGACCTGAAGAAAGGATGTCGTGGACCGCTCTGGTGGCGAGGCAGTCTAATGCAGGCACCGGAATACGACAAGGCGAAGGCGCCGAGCGCTCGCGAGCGTAGCCGGGCTCGATCTCCGATGCCATGCAGCGATACTGCGCATCGAAGCGCGGGTCGGGCCAGGATTTCGATTCTTGTGCGACCGACGCCGGGAACGAGCGCTGCGGTGGCGCGATTGCGGATGGCCACCGACGGCT
>DATKMY010000062.1:0-13473 GCA_035541655.1 Casimicrobiaceae bacterium
GTATTCGCCCTGCAGCTTGAAGTTCGTGTCGAGCGGGTTGCCGTTCGGCGCGTATTTCCAGACCACGTCGGCGATGACGAGGTCGCTCCTGCCGCTGAACCCGAGCTCCGCGGCGTTGCCGGCGCGATCGGTCATCACATAGTCGCGGTCGCGCGGCCGCACGCCGAGCCAGGAGACGCCGGCGCGCCAGTTGTTGCTCGCATCGAAATCCCCTCCCGCGTGTGCGTAGAGCGCGGCGTCGCCGATGCCGTTGCGATTGCGCTCCGCCCCGGGAAAGCTGTTACCGTCGCCGATCTCGGCGCCGAGCTCGATGAACGTGTCGGTCGGCGCGATCCACTTGAGCTGGAGGCCGTCGCTGCGGAACTGGCCACCGAGAAACGCCTGGTACGGCAACGGAGCGTCGTAGAAGTCCCAGACGTGCTGGTGCTGATCGTTGAGATAGCCGATGCTCGACAGGAAGCGCCCGAACTTCGGCGTGAAGCCGTCCGGAATCGCGGTGAATACACCGTACGCCTCCTCGACCTCGACAGTGTTCTCGGGCGAGAGCGAGAAGATCAGGTTGCCGTAGACCTTGTCGTCGACGTTCGCCGATAGGCCGAGCTCCGATTCGGCGATCGAGAATCCGCGCTTTGCAGGCGCGATGTCGCCGCTCGGCACGAAGCCCGCGATCGCGTACTGGTTGGGGTCCTGCGAAAGGTTCGCATAGACGCCTTGCAGCACCGCCGAGATCGCGGGATTGAATGCGCTGATTCCCGACGAGGCCGGCCCGCCTGCGGGCGGCGGTGCCGCTGCGGCGATTGGCGGCACCGGCGTTTCCGCCGGCTGCGCGACGACCGGCGCGCCACCCGACGGCGCGGCGCCTGGTGGCCCCGCGGGCGGAGCGGCTGCCCCTGCGCTTCGCGCCTCGGCGTCCTTCAGGCGCTGCTCGAGCGCCTGGATTCGTGCTTCGTAGGATGCCTTCAGTTGCTGGATCTGCTCGCGAATCTCCGCGAGATCGGCGTCGGTGGCCGCGTGGGCGCACGGTGCCGTGACGAGCGCGAGCGCGAACGCGCCCGACGCCAATGCGAGCTTGTGCATAAGCCCGACTCCTCAGGTCGTGGTGGACCTTCGCCGGCGCGAGGCGCGGCGAAACCGGTCGACTCAGAGGACGATGGGCGGGGCTCGGATGGCGTAGTGGGAAGTTGCGGAGACGGGCTGCGATACGAACCCAAACGGCGGGATCGCGAACCCGACGAGGGGCTGCGGCGTCGACGTTGCGCCGTCGATCGCCGCCGCCGATCCCCCGGCGAAGAGCGCGCAAATGCCGCACTGCGACTCGGAGTCCGGAATTGCCAGCGCCCGCTCGTGCGACGCATACAACCACTCGCCGACGTGCGTCAGCGCATGCGAATGCTCCGCCTGCTGCATGAAGAGCAGCAGGAACAGTACGATCAGAGTGACGACGCGGCGTTGCATGCGCATGGTCGAACGGTCGCGAAAGCGACGTATTCGAAGAGTCTAGCGGAGCTCGCCGTGGGCCCGCAAATGGACGAAAAGCCTAGGTGAATCTGCCGAGCCTACATCGCGCTCGTTGCGAACGCAGCGGAGATTACCTGCGGGGCCTTGCCGGACGCGCCCGGCTCGAGCACCGTGACCCGCCACAACGCGCGCGGATCGTCGGGGTCCGTGAGCGTCGCCGAATGTAGGAGCGAGGCGTTGTCCCAGACGACGACGTCGCCGACGCCGTACACGAGCGCGTAGCGATACTTGGGCTGCGTCGAATGCGCCGCGAGCTCGTCGAGGAGATCGAGCGCTTCGTCCTCCGGCATCCCGACGATCCCGAACGAGCTCCCCGAAACCGCATAGAGCGATCTGCGCCCCGTCACCGGATGGGGACGCGCGATCTTGTGCGTGATCAGCGGCAACTTCGCCTTCTGCTCCGCGCTGAGCGGCGAGGCGGCCGTGCGGCTCGTGTCGTCCCTGTCGTTGCGATTGCCGTAGTGATGGATCGCGTAGAGCGGCTCGATCTGGCGCTTCATCGCGTCGGACAGGTCGTCGTAGGCGGCCTGCTGGTTGGCGAAGAGCGTGTCGCCGCCCCTCTTCGGCACTTCGATCGAGTAGAGGGTCGTCGCGCGGGCAGGGATCTGCAGATAGGAGTAGTCGGTGTGGAAGTACGATCCGGCGTCCTGCAGCCCTGTGGGCTTCCCGTCCTTCTTCACGTTGGACAGGATCAGGATGTTCGGGTCGTCCGGGTGATGGAACTGGTCGATCACGTGCGGTTGAGGCGGGCCCAGGCGCTGCGCGAATGCGACGAACTGCCGCGGCGTCAGAGATTGCGCGCGCAGTACGAGCACCTGCGCGTCGAAGAACTTGCGCTCGAGGGCGTCGAACTCAGCGTCGGAGAGCGGCCGCGAGATGTCGACGTCCCTCGTCTCCGCTCCGAAGCCCGCGCATAAGGGCTCGAATGTCTGCATATCATCCTCCCGCCCCGCCGAGCCTCGCATCGAGTGCCGCCTGCCGGCACGCCATCGGTCAGTCGTCTCCGACCCTGCTTGGCTATTGCGCGATGAAACCACGGCGCGCAGCCGCCCGCTCGACCAGCAGCGGTGCCGGCTCGAGCGACGAGTCGCCCGAGCGCTTCGCGAGCTCCGATAGGCGGTCGCGGACGATCGGCAAGCCGACCTCGTCCGCGTAATACATCGGGCCGCCGCGCCAACCCGGCCAGCCGTAGCCGTTGATCCAGACGATGTCGATGTCTTCTGGGCGCAGCGCAATGCCCTCGGCGAGGATTCGCGCGCCTTCGTTGACCGTCGGATAGACGATGCGCTCGACGATCTCGGCGGCGGAAATCGCGCGACGCTCGATGCCGAGTTGCGCCGAGGTCTCGACGATGATCCGCTCGACCTCGGGATCGCGAATCGGCATTCGCGATCCGGCTTCGTAGCGGTAGTAGCCCTTGCCGCTCTTCTGGCCGAACCGGCCGAGCTCGCACAAGCGGTCGGCGATCGGCTCGACGGTGCCCCGGCGGCGGCGAATGCGCATGCTGACATCGAGACCGGCCAGATCGTCCACGGCGAAATGTCCCATCGCCATGCCGAAATCGGTGAGCGCGGCGTCGACCTCGTGCGGCAGCGCGCCTTCCTGCAGCAGCCGCTGGGCTTCGGTGATGCGCCTCGCGAGCATCCGGTTGCCGATGAACCCGTCGCAGTTGCCGGACAGGACGGCGACCTTGCCGATCTTCTTCGCGAGCGCGAGCGTGGTCGCGATCACCGCCCACGATGTCTTCGCGCCGCGGACGGCCTCGAGCAGCCGCATGACGTTCGCCGGACTGAAGAAGTGCGTGCCGATCACGTATTGCGGACGCCTGGTCGCGCCCGCGATCGCGTCGACGTCGAGCGTCGAGGTGTTGGTGGCGATGATCGCGCCGGGCTTCGCGGCTGCATCGATGCGCCGCATCACTTCCTGCTTGATCGCCATTTCCTCGAACACCGCCTCGACGACGATGTCGGCGTCCGCAAGGGCATCGTACGCGAGCGAGCGCGTGATGCGCGAAAGAGCCTGCGCGGCCGCTTCAGCAGTGAGGCTCCCGCGCTTGACCGACGTCGCGTAGTTGCGGGCCGCCGCGTCCAAGCCGCGGTCGAGCGCTTCGTCTGTCGCATCGAGCAGGACGACCGGAATGCCGGCGTTCGCGAAGCACATCGCGATCCCGCTTCCCATCGTGCCGGCGCCGATGACGGCCGCTTCGGCGATCGGCGCCGCCGCGGTGTCGGCAGGCATGCCGGGAATCGTCGCGACCTTGCGCTCGGCCCGAAACACGTAGCGCAACGCGCGCGACTGCTCGCCTTGCATCAGCTCGTCGAAGAGTGCGCGCTCGCGAACGAGCCCCTCGGCGAACGGCAGCTCGAACGAAGCGCGCACAGCCGCTACGCATGCCGCCGGCGCGCGCAGTTGTCGGTCATTCGCGGTGAGACGCGTCGCGGCCTCGTCGAACGCCGCAGGGTCGACGCGGAGCGGCGCGAGCTTCTCGTCGCGCTGCGAGACCGGGCGTAACGGCGATCGACTCGAGACGACGCTGCGCGCAAAGGCGATCGCGTGCTGCAGGAGCGGACCATCGGCGAGCTCGTCCGCAATTCCAAGCGCCTTCGCTTTCGCCGCATCGACGGGCTTGCCCGAGACGATCATTTCGACGGCGCGTACCGGTCCGACGATTCGCGGCAGTCGCTGCGTTCCCCCCGCACCGGGCAACAGGCCGAGCTTGATCTCCGGCAGGCCGAACTGCGCAGCGGCCGACGCGATTCGGAAATGGCATCCGAGGGCGAGCTCGAAGCCGCCGCCTAGCGCTGCACCCTGCACTGCGGCGACGACCGGTTTCGGAAAAGCGTCGAGGGCGGCGATCACTTCCCGCAGCGACGGCGCGAGCGGCGGTTTGCCGAACTCGGTGATGTCGGCCCCCGCGGAGAAGAGCCGGCCCGTCGACGCGAGCACGACTGCGTCGACGTCTGCAACACGGGTGCGGGCCAGCGTGTCGACGATCCCGGCACGCACCGCTTGCCCCAGCGCGTTCACCGGGGGGCTGTCGATCGTGATGACCGCGACGCGTCCGTCGATTGCGGACGCGACGGGAGTCTTATCCACCCGTGTAGTCCCCGCTCAGGAACTTGGTGGGTACCCCGGGCCCCGACCACGGT
The DNA here is from genome assembly GCA_035541655.1 of Casimicrobiaceae bacterium. GTDB lineage: Bacteria > Pseudomonadota > Gammaproteobacteria > Burkholderiales > Casimicrobiaceae > CAIWHR01. Next base: position 4,668 of record DATKMY010000062.1, read on the forward strand.
CCGTTCTCCGGGGCGGCCTTGAGAATGCGTATCTCCCGGCCGCGCAGGTACTCCTTCACGCGTCCGCGATACGCCTGCATGTGCGCGGACGTGTCGTGCGCGCGCAGCGCGTCGACGCTTGCCCATTTCTCGACGATCGTGACCTTATCCGGCCCGATCCGGTGCTGAGACGCGATGTCGGTCTCGGCATCGACCGTACCCACGTATTCGATGCAACCCTGCTCGGCGTGCACGAGCGGAACCACGTTGGCGAACTCCGCCAGGAACGCGGAGCGCTTCCCCGGAGCGACCTCGAGCGTAGCGATCACGTAAACCACGATCTCCTCCCGTTTGGGTGCGGCACCGCCGGGCGATCCGTCAGGGCTTGGGTGGCCCGCCATCCGCGCCGAGTGGCCGCACTACCGCTTCGACGTCGATGGTGAATCTCCGCCCGCCGCGATTCTCGAACGTCAGCGTGAGCGGAACCTTGTCGCCGGCATTGAGCGGTGCTTTGAGCTCGAAGAGCATCATGTGATAGCCGGCGGGCGAGAGCTCGACCGGCTTTTCCGCCGGTAGCGGCAGCCGGTCGATCGCCTTCATCTTCATCATGTTGCCTTCCTTGATCATCTCGTGAATCTCGACGAACTTCGCGCTCGGGGAGGATGCCTCGACGAGCGCGGTGTCGGCGGTCGACACGATTTGCATGAAGGCGGCAGCGACTTTCTGGCCCGGCACGGTGCTCCGCGTCCAGGCGTCGGTTACCGTCACGTCGGCGAAAGCCGGAAGCGCGCACGCGAAGGCGGCAATCGCGACAAGAGCAGCTTTGCAGTTGGATTTCATCGGTATCCCCTGATCTGGAGGCCCCGCAAGCCAGAGCTTCGGAATCCCAATGTGACACCGTAAAGCGCCACCGAGTTCACGGCGAGTTGCGATTCTACATCGGGCCGAAGAACCCCGAATTCCCGGCGACTTCGGTGATCGCTGTTGCGCGTTCGCCTCGGCTTCTTGACCTAGGCCAGTCGACCGATTGCGTCCCACCGGCGCAGCCCGCGAATCGCCCGGTTTCCCTCTGACGGAAGCGGTGCGGGATGCGAGCGCCCCGTTCCGACGGCGCCTATCCACCTGTCGCTTTCTACAGGTGTGCCGCGCGGCCTCTGGCAACTACCGTGGGCTCCATCGAAATCCGGACGCAACGCGGCCCACTGCGCCGAAGCATCGCCGCGCCGCTCGGCTGACCGATCGGGGGAACCGTATGCGTCGCCGCAAGCACGTCTTCGGTTGGGCACTGGCGCTCGCGGCTGCCGCATGCTGGATGCTCGCCAGCGTGCCGCGCGCGCAGACGTCGAGCGGCAGCATCGTCGAGTACGCGTACGACGTCGTCGGGAACATCGTCGCGATTCAGAGCAGCAGCACGCAGCTGGCCGTCGCGAGCTTCTCGCCGGCATCGGGTCCCGCCGGCGCCACTGTCGTCATCGTCGGTAGCGGATTCAGTCCAAGCGCGGACCGCGACAGCGTGCGAATCAACGGGGCCGCCGTGTCCGTTGTCGCGGCGGAGCGGACCCGCCTGACGATCACCGTGCCCTCGGGCGCCACGACGGGACCGATCTCGGTGACCGTCGGTGGCAGCACGATGAGCTCGGCAACCCCGTTCATCGTGGTGGCCGACTACGGTCCGCCTGCGATCGCGAGCTTCGCGCCGGCGGTGGCCGCGGCAGGCACGACCGTGGCCGTTGCCGGGAGCAACTTCAATCCGACGATTGCGAACGACTCGGCGCGCATCGGCCTCGCGGCGGCGACGATCGCCTCGGCGACGAGCGCGAACATGACCGTCACGACGCCCGCCGGGACGGGCTCCGGGCACATTCAGGTGACGACCCCCAAGGGCAGCGCCGCGAGCTCGGGATTTCTGTTCATTCCGCCGGGCGCGTACGCGGCGAACGCGGTCGTCGCGACAGCGGCGGGTGCGGTCGACGCAAGCACCACACTGAGCGTCGGTGCCCCGGGCAAGCTCGGCCTGATGGCGTTCGACGTCGTGGCCCCGTGCAGCATCGGCATTTTCGGAACGGCGAGCACGCTCGCGAGCGGAACGATGCAATTGCTCGATCCGAGCCGAGCAGTCGTCGCCTCCGCCGCGATCAACACGAGCGGCGCGACGATTCCTGTTCGCACGCTCACTCAGTCGGGAACGTACACGGTCGCCGTCATCGCTGGGTCGGCGAGCGGCGGAAGCATCACGCTGGTGCCCGGTGCACCCGACCTCGTCGTCACGAGTCCGAGCCTCGGCGCGGTCGCCGCGAACCAGAACGGCTCGTACGCCATCCCCGTCGCCTACACCGTCAAGAACATCGGGAGCGCCGCAACTCAATCGTCGTGGTACGACATGGCGTACCTGTCGATCGACGGGACCCTCGACAACGCCGACCAGCATCTCGCGGGATGGCCCTCGCACACGACCGCGCTCGCGCCGGGCTCGAGCTACACGATCACGAGCACGTTCACCACGTCGACGAGCACGCCCGCCGGCAGCTACACGCTCTTCATCAAAGCGGACGGTCATGGCCCGACGTTCGGCAACGGCACCAATACCGACGCCGGAAGCGTGAGCGAGGGGAACGAGGCGAACAATACGCAGACCCTGTCCGTGACGCTGGACGGGCCCGACCTCGTCGTCAGCAGTGCGACGGTCGGTACCATCGTCGCCAACCCGAGCGGCTCGTTCGCTATCCCGGTCGCATATACGGTGACCAACCAGGGTGGCCTCGCAGCGCAGCCGCCCTGGTCCGACATGGCGTATCTGTCGGACGACGGAACGCTCGACAACGCAGATCAGCATCTCGTCGGCTGGCCCGTCCGCAATGCGGCGCTCGCCCCGGGGGCGAGCTACACGGTCACGAGTACGTTCACCACGACGACGAGCACCGCTGCCGGCAACTACACGCTCTTCATCAAGGCGGACGGCCACGGGCCCGCCTATGGCAATGGAACCAACACCGACCGCGGAAACGTTGTCGAAACCAACGACGCCAACAACGCGCGGACGCTGGCGGTCACGCTCGCGCGCCCCGATCTCGTCGTCACGAGCGCGAGCCTCGGGAGCATCGCGAAGAACTCTAACGGGTCGTATCGGCTGACCGTGACCTATACGGTTCAGAACGCGGGCAACGCTGCCGCGCAGCCGAGCTGGGTGGACATGGCATACCTGTCGGTCGACGGAGCGCTCGACAACGCCGATCAACACCTCGTCGGCTGGCCGGGGCGCAGCACGGTACTCGCGCCCGGCGCGAGCTACACGGTGACGGGTACGTTCACCACGACGACGAGCACGCCGCCCGGCAGCTACACGCTCTTCATCAAGGCGGACGGCCACGGCCCCGCTTTCGGCAACGGAACCAACACCGATGCGGGCAGCGTGGTCGAGTCGAACGACGCGAACAACACGTGGGCGCTGACGGTCACGCTCGCACCTTGACCCGTGCAGCAAGCGCCCACAAAGGCACGCCTATGAAAACCGCGAATGGACCTCGCTCGCCAGCACTGCTCGAAATTGGGGTCGGCCTTCTCCGAAATGCAACGCCACGCGCTCGGGTCTCCGGATGGTGCTCGGTACTGTCGGCTTGCATTCTGCTGGGCGTCAGCTACGCCGCCGGCGCGAACATGGCCGACTGCATCGGGTCGAACAGCGACGGAGGCCCTCCGGGACAGGCGATCTGCGTGAATCCGATCCCCGCTCCCAGTCCGGGCGCTTCGCCGGGTTCGTACGATGCCGTCTACTGGAAGTACGCTCTCTGCGACGAAGCGGGCGCGCACTTCCTGCGCGCAAAGGCATGGTGCGAGTCCGCCGGCGGAACATTCATGGGTCTGTACGCCAGCCCGAGTTGCGTCGGCAGCAGCATGCCGCCCGTGTTCGAAGGCGGTCTCGCCCCATGGGCCACGGAGTTCGAGAGGAGGCTCCACAACGCGTGCGACCTCAACATGTCCGACTCGGGCTGGGGGCAAACGGTCAGCTCGTACAACTGCTGGACCGGGGGACCGCAGACCATCAACAGCGTTCTGGTCACCGACTTCCGAACGTTCAGCTTCTCGGGAAAGTCACCCGACGCTCAGGGGGCCTGCACCCAACCGTGGGCGGAGCTCGTCCGGGCAGGCCGCTGGCGCGACGCCAGGTGCCCGCCGGACTACGAGCGGCGGGGCAAGAACGGTGGCGCTCCCAACGACCTCGAATGCTGGAGGATGCCGACAGCGTGCGAAGTCAGCGCGAGCGGGACCGCCGGAAACGGGGGCGGAGATAGCGTCGGCAACCCCATTCGTCTCGCCGATTGCAGCAAGATTCAGCGCGAGGTCGATATCGCTCCGATCGGCAACGGCGGATTGCAATTCGTGCGCACATTCGTGAGCGGCGGCTATTTCGAGCCGTTGCCCGGCCCAACCGAGCAAACCTGGAGCTACTGGCGTCACACTTACGCGCGCCGCATCGTTCCGCTCTCCGGCAACACGGCCGCGATGGCAGTCGCACAGCGCGAAAGCGGGGATCTGCGCTACTTCACGCCCGCGGGATCGGAGCTCTTCAACGCCGACGGCGCGGCGGCGCGGCTGCAGCGCCTCGTCGACAGCGGCGGAGCGCTGACCGGCTGGACCTATACGACTCCGGAGCTCGATGTCGAGCTCTACAGCGCAGCAGGCCAGCTTCTCAGTATCGCGACGCCGGGCGGCCTCGCGCAGTCGCTCAGCTACAGCGACGCCTCGACGCCGGCGAGCATTGCGCCGCGCGCCGGTTTGTTGATCGGCGTCAGCGACACGTTCGGCCGGGTGCTGCGATTGACCTACGACAGCGTTGCCCGCTTGAGCACGGTCACCGATCCGGCCGGCAACGTTTACAGGTATCAATACGATTCGGGTGGGCGGCTCTCGGAGGTCACGTATCCCGATCAGACGCAACGCGCGTACGCCTACGAAAACGCATCCTTCCCGTTCTTGCTGACGGGCATCGTCGACGAAAACGGCAAGCGTTACGCGACCTATAGTTACGACTCGGCCGGCCGCGCGCAAAGCACGCAGCACGCGGGCGGGGTCGGGCTCTACACGCTCAGGATTTCGACGACGACCGCGCCGCTCGGGCGCAGCGTTGCCGTCACCGATTCGAGAGGCAGGGTCTTCAACAACGACTACAGCGTCGCCGGCGGCACGTTCCGGAGGTGGCGGCGCTCTTGCTCCAACTGCGGCGTTGCCATGGAGGAGGACTTCACGTTCGATACGAACGGGAATCGAGCTTCGTATATCGCCTTCAATCGGAATCGTACGAACTACACGTTCGATTTGACGCGCAACCTGGAGATCGTTCGCGTCGAAGGGCTGACTTCCACCGCGGCCGCGACGACCGCGACGCGTACCATCAGCACTCAATGGCACCCGGTGTTTCGACTGCCGGCCAAAGTCGCCGAGCCGACTCGAACCACGACCTACACGTATGACAGCGTAGGCAACATGCTCTCCAAGAGCGTCCAGGCTACAACGGACGCCGACGGCAGTCAGGGATTCAGTGCACCCGTTCAAGGTGCGCCGCGCATTTGGACCTACGCGTACGGAGAGTATCGTCGCGTTGCCACCGTCAACGGTCCGCGCACCGATGCAAGCGACATCACGACGTACACTTATTACGCCGACGACGCGCCCTGCACCGGTTGCCGAGGCCAGGTCCTCGCGATCGCGAACGCGCTCAACCAGGCGACGACCTTCGACAGCTACGATGCCAACGGGCGTCCGACGCGAATCACCGACAGCAACGGCGTGGCAACGACGCTCGCATACCACCCCCGGGGCTGGCTTGCGTCCAGGATCGTCAACGCGGGGCAATCCGGCGCCGAGCAGACGACTTACAGCTACGACAGCGCGGGGCAGTTGACCATGGTCACGCTGCCCGACGGCGGTTGGATCGGCTATCAGTACGACGACGCGCACCGATTGACCGAGGTAGCGGATAGCGCTGGCAATGTCGTTCAATACACGCTCGACCCCATGGGAAACCGAGTCAAGGAAGACGTCTACGATCCGGACGACAATCTGAAGCGGACGCAGTCTCGCGTCTACGATTCGTTGAATCGCCTGCAAAAGGCAATCGGAGGCGTCGATCCGGCGCGCGAAATCGTACAGTATGGCTACGATGCCATCGGCAACTTGCTCACGACGCTCGATGCCCTTGGGCGCGCTTCGTCGCAACAATACGATGCTCGCAACCGACTCGTGCAGGTCACCGACGCCGCGAACGGGGTCACTGGCTACGCGTACGATGGTCTCGACCGGCTGCTCCGTGTCACCGATCCGCGCGGACTCGTCACCCAATACACGTACAACGGCTTCGGCGATCTCGCTCAGCTCAGCTCACCCGACACGGGCGTGTCGCAATATACCTACGACGACTCGGGAAACCTGCGCACGAAGGTCGACGCCCGCGGCCAATTGACGACGCTCAGCTACGACGCCCTCAATCGCATCGCGAGCAAAGCGAGTGCGAATGGCCCGCTACTTGCCTACACGTACGATCAGGGTGCATTTGCAGTCGGGAGGTTGAGCACGCTGAGTGACGGCGCGTCGGCAACGCAATGGACCTACGACGCGTTCGGGCGCGCCGTGGCGAAAACGCAGTCGCTGCACGGCCGGAGTCTGACCGTTGCCTACGGCTATGCGGCGGGCGGCAAGGTGAATCGGATCGTCTATCCATCGGGTCGTGTCATCACCTACGGTTACGATAGCGCGGGTCGGGCGGTAAGCATCAGCGTCGACGGAGCAAATCTGTTGAGCGGCGCCACCTACGAACCCTTCGGGACGGCAAATGGCTGGCTCTGGAGCAACGGCACGAGGCACCAACGCGTCTACGACAAGGACGGACGGGTGACGGCGATCGCATTCCCCGGCGAGGCTGCCGATCAACAAAGCTTCGGCTATGACCTGCTCGATCGCCTCACTTCTGCGGTGCTTGCCGGCGGCGGGATCAATCTGGCGTACTCCTACGATGCAACCGGCAATCGCGCGCTCGAGTTGCGCAATGGAGCCGCGAGCCAGTACACGATGGCCGGCGCAAGCAATCGCCTGCAGCGGATGGGCGGTGCGACGACGCGAAGCATGAGCTACAGCGCGAGCGGGTCGCTCACGAGCGATCGAGGGATGACGTTCAACTACGACGGGCGCGAGCGATTGGTTTCGGCCGGGTCGACGACGTATTTCGTAAGCGGCCTCGACCAGCGCATCGAAAAGTCGGGGCCGGGCGCGAATACGGCGAGCGGGCTCCGGCAGTTCTTCTATGACGAGCGGGGGCGGCTGCTAGGCGAATACGACGGCGGCAACGGCGCGCCGATCGCTGAGCACATCTACCTGGGTGACTGGCCGGTCGGACTGATGCAGGGAGGTGCGGCGACCTACTACGTGCACCCGGATCAGCTCGGCGCGCCGCGGGTCGTGACGCGGGCGGCCGACAATCAGACCATGTGGGCTTGGCAACGCGAGCCGTTCGGGTCGGGGTCAGTGCAGGTGATCGGCGGGTTCGAATACAACTTGCGGTTCCCCGGACAGTATTACGATGCGGAGACGGGGCTGCATTACAACTACTTCCGTGACTATGATCCGAGTATTGGCAGGTATGTTGAGAGCGATCCGATTGGGCTCGAGGGGGGAATGAACACTTACGGTTACGTGGGCGGACGCCCACTTGTCAGGATTGATGTCCTTGGATTGGACGAGACAATATGGAGGCCGGGACCGGGGAGGAAATTGGGCGACGGACCAAGAAACGGAAACTGGTGCGGTGGTAATTGGAGCGGCGGGTGGGCGCCCTCAATTCACGATGGCCAATCCGGACCGCGGCCCCCAGTCGATGGTTTGGATGACTGCTGCATGGCGCACGACAAGTGCTGGGATGCGTGTGACCGACTGCCACCAGGAGCGCCGCGCGAAGCCTGCGTCATCGGGGGATGCGACAAGGCATTCGTGAAATGCCTCGTTGATCTGGGCGATGACTGCACGGTTTGGCAACGCCCCCCTCGTTTGAAAACCGCGAGCGACTCTCAAGTCTTCCGTGACGATGCAATCCGATACTTCAGTGAAAAGGTTCGCAGATGGCAAGGCGGATTGGGTCGCTAAGCCGCCTGCCCGTCACCTTCGATCCATGAATCCCTTCGCGGTTCCCGTCTTCGCGGTGCTGGCAGTTCTTCCACAGCTGGCTTCGGCAGATCCGCGTGTTGATATTGCGAAGGCCTTTGTGGCAAACGCTCACACTGGACAGTCCATGCGCGCCGAACAATGGCTGACCAAAGACGTGAGAACGGCAAAGGTCTTTATTGCATTTGGTGGCATCGATGCGCTAATACGACAAACGACCGCGAGAGCCGATCGATTCGGAGGGCTTAAGACTGTCGAAGTCATAAGCGCGACTCCTGAGGGTGGCGCACTCTTAGTGAGGATTGAAGTGCGATTCAATCGCGATGCCGACGACGGCATTGGTTCAAGCGCGGCAGCGGCTGAGCCAATGATTTGGGAGATGCGCGTCGTTCGCGAGGACGGGAGCTGGAAGTTGCGACTATGACTGATGGTGGCTGTCATTGCATAAGTTGACGCCCCCCCGTTCTTCGCGATCCGCCAGATTTTCGTGTTGACGAAAAGCAGTACTGGGCCAACCTCGGCCATGGCAGAATCTCCGCCATGCCCCTTGAAGCCGTCCTCACCGCGACGCGCACCCGTCCCGCGCCGCGCGCCGTTGCGACCTGGCTTTTCGTCTGTTGCGCGCTCGTCTTCGCGATGGTGGTCGTCGGTGGCGTCACTCGCCTCACCGGATCGGGCC